>NZ_JAKKSG010000026.1:0-72340 GCF_025653545.1 Shewanella sp. SW1
CGGGACGGGAAATCTGTTATTCCAAGGCGCCGCTATAGGAATACACCTCAAGAAAGAGTCGATTGGTGCTTATATCGGTATCGACATTTAGTGGAGAATGCTTTTGGAAGAATTAAGCACTATCGAGCAATATCAACAAGATATGACAAGCTAGCAAGAAATTACGCCAGTATGGTGTCACTGGCGTTTATGTTAATGTGGCTGCCGATGTATTGCTGAACAACATTTGTACAGCAAAGATCAACAGACCCTAGTAACACTGAAAAATTGTGCTCATCAGAATCTAAAGTCATTACCTCATTTTTGATAAATCCGAGTGATTCAGGAATCGTTTTACCATTGATTGATAAAGCGACATTGATAACTGCGCTGGGAAACACATCGGGCTGTACAAAGGAATCTACTAAATATTGCCCTTCAATAATCACAGCGGCGCCGTGTTTAGATTTAGGGTCCCATTTAGATGACACTATCGCGGGCACCTCAGGCATAAAAGGCGTGCCCGTAATAATAAACTGGTTAGATATTTCAAGATTTTCGGTAGCACTAACAATGCTCAGGGGAGTATCAATATCACCAGTTTTAGATGAGCAATAAACATGTTGTGAATCATATATTAAAGCCGAGCGAAAGTAGGGTTGGAACAACATTTAGTTGTATAACTCTTGACACTCAGAATCCTTCAATGCCAATGCATAATGGCTGATTTCATTAGCATGGGACACCAAAGTATCAATATGACTCACATAAATAGCCCCCACACCTTTGACTTTATCTTCAACAAAATACTGTGCAGAGAGATAACTTGCGACAGCAGCAATTCCAATTGGAAACAATATGACTGCCAGCCATTGCCATAATGACAGATTTAATTTTGCTAACTTTTTTCGCATATATCCTTAACTCGCACAGCGCTCGGTTAAAAATGGTATCAAAATCTATGGAGCAAGACGTGTGTACATTTGTATCTCAGCGAATGTTTGCTTGATATAAACACACTGAATCGAGTTCTATTTTAGTCTAAAAAACCATCACACCTTCTATTAATTTAGTCTATTCCCACATCACCAAAATAGCGGCGATAGCGATCAAGACTAACCCTAGCATATCTTTTATCTTTACTTTTTCCTTCAGCCAAAAGGTGGCAATCAAGATCATAAAGAAAACTTCAACTTGACCTAAGGTTTTAACATAGGGCACAGCCTGCAACGACATAGCACTAAACCAACCGATAGAACCTAAACAACTGGCGATGCTTGTCAGTAAAGTCAACTTAGGTCGTTGCCATAATGCTATCAGCGTAAATTTATCCTTAAGCAACAAATAACTGACTAACAGCAAAGTTTGTAGGCCTATCACAAATAGCAACACCCAAGCTGCGCTATGGGGGAAACCAATATTCAAACATAAACTCGCTTCTCGTACCCAAAGCGATGTCAGCGCAAACGAAGTACCACAGGCTAAACCAATCAATACCGTATTGAGCGACAGACTTCGCAGGCCTTGTTTGGCACTCATGAGAAAAATTGCCACACCACCCAACAACACTCCCGACCAACCTAAAAGGGATAAATGCGTCCCAAAAAACACTGTGCCTAAGATCGCCGCGACCACAGCTTCACTCTTGGCTAGCCCAGCACCAACGGCAAAGTTCTGTTGCTTGAACAGTTTCACCATCAAGCCCGTCGCGAGGATTTGCATCGCCGATGCTCCAAGAATAAAACCGATAAAACGGTCGCTAAAATCGGGGATTCCGACATCCTGCCAAAGATATAAGCTCGCCAGATACACGGCGGCAATCGGCCCAGCCCAAATAAAACGCGCTAAGGTCACGCCCGCAACACTCACTTCTTTACTCAGCTGGCTTTGAAACGCATTACGCCAAGCCTGCATAAATGCCGCCAGCAAAGTGAGTAAGATCCACATAAAGGTATTCCGTAAAGAATCTAGTCGGCTATAAAAACAAGATCGTTAGGCAAAGCCCATCATAAAACATTAATGTTTCAGATAGCTACGGGGCTATACCAATCACATTCCTCGACTGAAAAACAAAAACCCCGAACGAGTCGAGGCTTTGGGATTAAGTCACTAATTCATTAAGTCTTAGCTTGCGATTACTTACTGGTATCGATTGGCTCGAAGGATTTCACCAAATCGTCAATTGCTTTCATTTGCTTCAGATAATTTTCTAACTGATGCAAAGGCAGCGCACATGGGCCATCACACTTAGCGTTATCAGGATCGGGGTGCGCCTCAATAAATAGACCAGCTAAACCCAGCGCCATACCACTGCGCGCTAACTCGGTTGCCTGTGCGCGACGTCCACCCGCTGAATCTGCACGACCACCAGGGCGTTGCAGCGCATGGGTCGCATCGAAAATCACCGGATAGCCAGATTGCTTCATCTCGTCCATACCCAACATATCAACGACTAAGTTGTTATATCCAAAGCTTGAACCACGTTCACACAGGATGATCTCGTCATTACCCGCTTCGTTAAACTTAGTGATGATATGGCGCATTTCATGTGGTGCTAAAAACTGTGGCTTTTTCACATTGATGATAGCGCCAGTTTTTGCCATCGCGACAACCAAATCTGTCTGGCGGGCTAGAAATGCAGGTAACTGAATAATATCAACTACTTCTGCCACTGGCGCACACTGATGCACTTCATGCACATCGGTGATCAAAGGTAAATTAAAGGTCTTTTTAATCTCTTCAAAAATCTTTAAGCCTTCCTCCATACCTGGACCGCGGTAAGAGTTGATCGAAGAACGATTCGCCTTATCAAAAGACGCCTTAAATATATAAGGGATCCCCAGCTTTTGAGTCACTTCGGCATAGGTTTCAGCAATCGACATAGCGAGATCGCGAGACTCAAGCACGTTCATGCCACCAAACAACACGAAAGGTTTATCGTTGGCAATCTCGATTGAACCTAGGTTTATGATTTTATTACTCATCGCAACTTCTCTCTAAAATGCTGGAACCTTTCCCAGCGGTGAATAGGAGCTAAGGCGGTTATACCGCAACTAACTGTAAAATTTGACCACAAATCCATGCCATATAGGTTCCTAACGCATAACCTAATACGGCTAACAGTACGCCCACGGGTGCTAAAGCGGGGTGAAATGCCGCCGCAACTACAGGGGCTGACGCAGCGCCACCCACATTCGCTTGGCTGCCTACGGCCATATAAAATAACGGGGCTTTAATCAGCTTAGCCACCAATAACATAAAGCTTGCGTGAACTATCATCCACACAATACCAATTAAAAAGTACAGTGGCGTATCGAGCACCTTACTCACATCCATATGTAGACCAATGGTCGCAACTAAGATGTAAAGGAAGGCTGAAGCCACTTTTGATGCCCCCGCCGCCTCTAAATGACGCACTGGGCTGAATGACATCGCCAAACCAATCGTTGTGACTATCACCACTAACCAGAAGAATTTAGAGGTTAAACTGTAATCTGCGGTCCAAGGATAGTTCACTTCAAAAAATGGCCCCAGAAAATCAGCGGCAATATGAGCAATACCTGTGATACCAAAGCCTACAGCGACAATCAGCATAAGATCGCGCAGATTAGGAATGCGTGCATTTTCAGCGTGATACTTTTCAACTTTATCTTTTAACGCTTCAATAGCAGAAGTATCCGCACCGGTTTTAGCATCGATCTCTTTCGCTTTTGAGGCCAGAAACAGCAGTACTGCCATCCAAATATTGGCGACTATCACATCGACTGTCACCATCACAGAGAAAATATTACCGCCTACGTCATAAATCTCTTTCATTGCAGCTTGGTTTGCGCCGCCACCAATCCAGCTCCCCGCTAAGGTCGTCATACCACGCCATACCGCATCGGGGCCATCGACCCCAATTAAAGAAGGTTCAATAACCGACACCAGCAACAAGGCGATAGGGCCGCCGATAACGATACCGACAGTGCCGGTTAAAAACATGATCAAAGCTTTCGGCCCTAAACTTAAAATAGCTTTTAAATCAACACTTAAAATCAATAAGACTAAACAAGCTGGCAGCAAATAACGGGATGCCACAAAATACAGTTGTGAGGTATTACCATCGATTACCCCAAAGGTATTCAATAACGATGGCAAGAAATAGCACAATAAAAGGGCGGGAATAAAACGATAAAACTTCTGCCAAAAAGGATGACTACTGCTACTGGTATAAAATACAAAACCTAGAATTGTCGCGAGTATTCCTAACGCCGTGGCATCGTTCGTCACTAAAGCCGTGCTTGTCATGCTAATTTCTCCCTGTTGATACAGTTATTATTTTTATTAGAGACTTAACTTTTAAGTCCCTGGGTCAAACTTCCATCTGCCCAGTGTTATTATTTTTTGCGGATTGAATTCGTTAATAAAAGTTGAATAAATAAGAAGAGCCCCGAAAGGCTCTGCTTTAGTGATAAACCTCGGCGTGTTCGTTTAATTCTTTGAGCTGCATCTTCACTATCTCGATCACGGGATCGTGAGGACTATTATCAACAAAATGCTGCAGATCGGCGGCAGCCACATTAATACAACCCAACTGTTGTGCAATAAACGCCCGCTCACGATTCAAATGCACATCGTCAACATGCCATTGCAACAGCAGACTGCAACACTCCATCGCTGCCTCAAATTGATGCGACACTATGCAACCCGCCTTAAGCTCATGCAGCATACGCGTCAGCAGTTTTTTCACCGTTGCAGGCTTTAAGTAACTTGCCTTAAGTTCAGCAGCATTACCTAACTCGCCGCGCACTAACACGTGCAACTGGTGACGGGTGAGTTCCTTGCCCGTTAAAGGATCCAAATAACTCACTTCACCGCTAATCTTACAACGCAGAACCGTATTGCCAGGTAGCAATATGGGTTCGAATTCAAGATCTAACTGCTTCGCCAGCAACATCAATACCGTCGCCAGCGTTGTACTATTACCTTGGCGACTAATTAAGCAAGTACCTAAATCTGCCGCCTCTGTACTGAAGTAGTTCTCACGAACACAAAAACCTAAATCCTCGTAAAACCAGTGCAACAGCGCATTAAAACGCTGTTGTTGATCAACCAAGTAATGACTTAATACGGCTCCCGCCATTTCAAACCAAGCCCATTTAGCGGCTTCAAGTTTAGAAAATCCAAGGTGCGCACCTACATCCAATGCCGACTCGGGCAATGAAATGCCATCTTGCAGAGTGTAGTTACCCATTAACCCAATAATACCGCTTGTTTAAAATGAGCCAATTTAGCAGCATAAACCAACCAACCTATCGCGCCTAAGTAAGCAAACACTTTGAACAATTTGTTTCTGTTCGCTTTTATGGCAATGGCGCCTAGGACAATGTAAGCAACTACAGCACCGATTTTTTCGGTCATCCAAGGATCCACAAAAGGAAATTGCTGGATCATAAAACACAAAGTTAAGCCCGACAGCAGTAGGAAAGTGTCGATAACATGGGGCGCTATCTTGAGCAGTTTCTTCTCCATCAGAGCCGATTGGCGCAGATGCAGAACAAAGCGCACGGTAAGCAGCAACACGCTCAACGCGATAAAGGTAAAATGCAGATGTTTAACCGCAGGATATAGACTGTAAAAAGTTTCCATTACGATACTTATGGCCAGTGACAAAGGCGCTAGTTTACCCTAATCCTTGACGGCATACCAATGCCTATCAGCCTAGATATTCAGAGCTAACATCATAAAAAATCAAACGAGAAGTGACGATGAATTTAAGCTTAATTAATGATGAATCAACCGAGTTCTCCGACGCTGTAAAACAAAAAATTGTCGAGTTCAACCAAGTCCAATGGCAGGGGCTTAGCCGTAAAAATCTCGGACTCAAACTACAGGACTCCGAAGGTAAACTGTTAGCAGGGATCAGCGGTAAAACCTTCGGCAATTGGTTGTTAATCGATTATCTGTGGGTCGATGATTCTTTAAGACACCAAAAAATCGGCACGCACTTGCTATTAGAAGCAGAAAGCCAAGCAAAAGCGCGCGGCTGCCAATTTGCTCTACTCGATACCTTAGATTTTCAAGCTAAGCCCTTTTATGAGCGCCACGACTATCGCGTGCAGTGGATACAACAAGCCTATCCAGAAACCGGCAGTAAATTTTTTATGGTAAAAGTGTTGTGATGTTTAAGGTTTAGGATCTTCACCTTACACCAACTTAAGGTCGCCCTATAGAAGACAAAAACGCCATTGGCAATAACCAATGGCGTTCGATAAATCGGCATAACTAGGTAAATATCTTCACTTAAAGCAGAGTTATTACTCCGCCCATTTACCCATAGTGCATCTGTCATTACTGCCAAAGTCTCGCACTGTGGCGACATTCTCATAGCCCAGTTCAATAAGCTTAGCTCTGAGTTTTACAGCTTGCTCAAAACGCTACAGTTTTACGGGTAATTCCGAGGAGAGCTCTTACCTGAATAAGGCCCAGCATGAAATCGCCCCCCCATCTTTTACGCAACTGATTATAAAATGGTTTATAAGCCACGCCAGCCTCAGTATTCATATGAATACCATTGAAGTTTCTATGTAGATCAGCTATGGCATCTACTTTGCCATCCCCCATGGCAGAGACCAGACAGGAGTGAGTGCCAGAGTACTAATATCGCAAAGTCGCTGGCAGAACCCTTGTTGCTTGGCAGTTTTATCCAACCAGATCTCATTGAAAAATCGCCTAATTTGTTAACCTGCGGTAACAATCGTTATAACTTGTGGATAGTGGTTAGTTTGTGTTTGGCGACTTAATCAGCTCACACCCAAAGCTTTTCTATCTATTTCTTATGCCTGCGCTAAAGATCCTGTCTATGGCATAATAGCATTACTAATTGTAAACTTATATTTTGAAATGCGTTTAATTTAACAATTACACTTAAGATAAAACAATCCTATCTCTTCTTGATAAAAATTAGTTTCAATCGCTAACGTTGCCACTTTGCACCTGATTATATAATAAACAAAATCTAATTCAGTCAACTTAAAACACTACGCATAAAAAGTATTAAGAACAATATCTACGATCTATTCATTCAACATCACAATAAATTATCACGGTGAAATATCGTAATAAAATCATTTAACTTGACTATACAGTTCTATATAGCAGCAAATTATCAGGCTTGCATACCAATTAAAGTAAGAGCGAGACATTTACAACATCAACTCAAACCTGTTACATTGTACATTCAAAGGATTAATGTGATTACAGGAAGTACAATGAAACGCTTATTTATACTTTTAGCTTTACTCATTTCCACTACAGCATCTAGCGCAGACGAAACCCATGGTTTCTCTGCAGGCTTGGGTTTAGGCTTAACAGAAGACTATGGGGGGATTACCCATTATGACTTTGCCTATCGCTATCAATTCACCCCAGATTGGGGAGTTGAAGTAGGTTACACACCATTTCAAAGTGAGCCTTTTACCGCAGCAATACATGGTGTTTTTGACGATTACATTTTGGAGAACTCTTATTCCTCTCGGCTTACTGGCACATATACATACCAAATATCAGCAAGACATAATGCGATATTTAAGGCCGGATTATCTCAATCTAAAGCTAATTATCAATTGAATGACTACGGAAATAGTGGTGATGATGTTATTACTATAGATGAGTATTCAGACGATGGATATGGCTTATATGCCGCATTAGGTTGGCGTTGTCGTTTTTATAATGGCTTCGAAATTATGACAACATTAGCCTACCAGGATTCTGGAGTATTTGAAATGACGAGCTTCACTGTAGGAATAGGCTACAGCTTCTAAGGCTATAAATTTAAAACCTTAATGCCAGTAAATACTGGCATTATGTTTCCAATAAAAATTTAATTTAGAATTCTAGAAAAAATCCATTTTCATCATAATTAATTACGTTATTTCTATTAACGCTATATAAAATTTATAGCAAATGCTGAAGAAAAACTTCCCATTCCACAGCTGATTAAACTATATCCTATAACTATATCTCCTAAGAATAGTCATATTATATTCACTGAAGACACTATTTTAAGAAAATACCTACACATAAAAAACGCTATTGCAGATTGGCAATAGCGTTATATTTAAGATGACAAGTTAATAAGTCTAAAGTCTCATCATTATTCTCTGGGTCATCGAATTTATTTTTAGTAACTTACTCCGCCCATTTGCCCATAGTGCATCTATCATTACTGCCAAAGTCTCGCACTGTGGCGACATTCTCATAGCCCAGTTCAATAAGCTTAGCTCTGAGTTTCACAGCCTGCTCAAAACCATGTTCGAGCAGGATATAGCCGTTAGGCTTTAAGTAATCTCGAGCTGTGTTGGCAATATAATAAAGATCGGCAAAGCCTTCCTCGGCGGCGGTTAACGCGCTTTGGGGCTCGAAACGCACGTCACCTTGGTGCAAGTGTTCGTCAGCTTCATCAATATAAGGCGGATTTGAAACGATTAAATCAAAGTCCCGCGACTTTACGGCACTGAACCAGTCACTCTGGAGAATTTCGACCTGTGGCAGCTTTAAGTTCTCGCGATTCGCGATAGCCAAAGCCACGGCATCATCGACTTTATCGACCGCGGTGATTTGCCATGACTCACGCTCAGAGGCCAATGCCAGCGCAATTGCCCCAGTGCCAGTGCCTAAATCGAGCACTTTGGCGTAGGTGGAAAGCGGCATGTTCAAGGCGGTTTCAACCAGAATTTCCGTATCAGGACGCGGGATCAAAGTGGTGTCGTTGACGATAAAAGGCAACGACCAAAATTCGCGCTCACCGACAATATGTGCCACAGGCACGCCCTTTTGGCGTTTCTGCACCATTTGCTGGAAGCGTTTCCACTGTTCAACCGTTAGGGATTTTTCAGGCCAAGTATACAAATAGCTGCGGCTTTTATTGAGGCAATATAACAACAAAACCTCTGCATCCAAATGAGCGGATTCAGAGGTTGATGCTAACTGCACATAAGCCCATTGCAGGGCTTCGGCTATGCTAGATTGATCTGACAAAATTACCCCTGCTCGTCAGCCAGTGCGGCTAACTGATCGGCTTGATGCTCTTGCATCAGAGGCAATAAAATAGCATCGAGATCGCCTTCCATTACTTCGTTCAAGCGATATAAGGTCAAGTTGATGCGGTGTTCGCTCACGCGGCCTTGCGGGAAGTTGTAAGTACGTACACGTTCGGAGCGATCGCCACTGGCAACCAGACTACGACGGGTCGATTCTTCGGCGCTGCGGCGTTTTTCGTCTTCAACAGCTTGAATACGTGCGGCCAGTACACTCATGGCTTGGGCACGGTTCTTGTGTTGCGAACGTTGATCTTGGCATTCCACCACGATCCCAGTAGGAATATGGGTGATTCGAATAGCTGAGTCAGTTTTGTTAACGTGCTGACCACCCGCGCCCGATGAACGATAAGTATCGACTTTCAGATCGGCTGGATTGATTGAAATCGCTTCCGCTTCAGGCACTTCGTGGAGTACCACAACAGTAACCGCTGAAGTATGCACACGTCCTTGGGATTCGGTTTCTGGCACACGCTGTACACGGTGGCCGCCGGATTCAAACTTAAGTTTGCCGTATACGCCGTCACCGCTGACCTTCATGATCACTTCTTTAAAGCCACCATGTTCACCTTCGTTACAGCTCATGATTTCGATCTGCCAGCGATTCGCTTCAGCATAACGGCTGTACATGCGGAATAAATCACCGGCAAAAATAGCCGCTTCATCGCCACCTGCACCAGCGCGGATCTCAACGAAGGCGTTTTTATCATCGTCAGGATCTTTTGGCAGTAATAGAATTTGCAATTCGTCTTCGAGCTGCTCGAGTTTGGCCTTAGCGGCTTTCATCTCTTCCTGCGCCATTTCACGCATTTCAGCATCGTCTTCTTCCAGCATTTCTTTGGCAGAATCGAGATCGGCCTGCGCTTGCTGATAGGCTTTAAAGCCAGCAACAACGTCTTCTAACTGGGCATATTCTTTCGATAACGCACGAAACCTGTCTTGATCAGAAATGACGCTAGCATCACCCAGCAAAGCCATGACTTCTTCATTGCGCTCGAGCAAGCCTTCCAGCTTGCGGATAACGGATTCCTTCATTTAACTCGCTAACCTTAGTTTTTATCTAATCCAAGCGCTGATCTTAACTGACCGAGAGTATTCAAATCGCCCTGACGACTCGCTGCCGTGAGGGCCTGTGTCGGTGCGTGGATAAGTTTGTTGGTCAGGCGATTGGCTAGTTCAATCAATACCTGCTCAGTGTCTGAGCCCTGAGCTAATTTATTCAAGGCGCGTTCCACTAACTCATCTTTTACCGCCATGCTCTGGCTGCGATACTCGCGAATACTGTCGACCGACTCTAAAGAACGGATCCAATCCATAAATAGGAAAGATTGTTCTTCAGTAATTACTTCAGCTTGCTCGGCGGCTTCTTTTCGAGAAGCCATATTCTGTTCAATAATGCTATGCAGGTCGTCCACTGTATACAGAAACGCGTCATCCAAATCGGCGACTTCCGGCTCAATATCCCGGGGAACTGCTATATCAACCAATAACATAGGTTGATGGCGACGCTGCTTTAGCGCTTTTTCGACCATGCCTTTACCTAGGATAGGCAGAGGGCTGGCGGTAGAGGATATCACGATATCGGCTTTTGGGAGATAATCTGGTATCTGCGCCAGTGTAATTGCTGTTGCGCCAAACTCCTCACACATGCCTTGGGCACGTTCTAACGTTCGATTTGCTACGACCATTGAAGCCACGCCGTTGTCTTTAAGATGCTTCGCAACCAATTCTATGGTTTCACCTGCGCCAATCAACAGTACTTTAGTGGTCGATATTGATGAGAAAATATGTTTCGCCATGCTTACCGCGGCAAATGCCACAGAAACTGCGGCGGCGCCAATTTCAGTGTCAGTGCGGACTTTCTTAGCGACTGAAAAAGTATTCTGAAAAAGTCTATCTATGGTTAGTGCAACCGTACCAGCCTCTTTAGCCTTAACGAACGCTTGCTTTACTTGACCGAGAATCTGCGGCTCACCAAGGATCAAAGAATCGAGCCCAGAGGCTACGCGCATCAAATGCCTGACGGCATCTTGACCGTGATAGTTATAGAGACAAGGTGCTACATCCTCATGATCTAGGCCGTGATACTCTTCAAGCCACGCAATAATGTCGGCCTCATCGCCATTGTTGCAATACAACTCAGTGCGATTACAGGTCGAGACAATAACGGCTTCACCCGAGCGTGTACGACTGGCCAGACTCTTCATAGCGTCATGAATTTTGTCCGGAGAGAAGGCTACTTTCTCACGCAGGTCTACCGTGGCTGTTTTATGGTTAATACCGATTGCTACAAGGCTCATCTGACTCTTTCTAGATTCTTGGCGACTCTCTTAATAAGGGCATTCTACTGAATTGGCCCAACTAAAAACAGAATACGCTTAACAAAACCGAATAAAGGTCTAACTTCTTACCTAAATTTTCTATCAATAATAGGTAAGGCAAAATTTGTCCCAAGGGAGCAAATCTAAGTGACCGCCGATGGAAATTTTACGTTTGGCATTGGTATTCTTTCCAAGCCCTCGTATCATAAGGACTTTGGTATATCAGTCATAGATGAATAATTTGAAGCGCCTCACAAAAACCATTTTCTCTTGTTTTACCTTAAGCGCCCTACTCTTACTGGCGGGGTGTGAAACCTTGCCGCCGATGACTGACTTAAGCCCAATCACAGTCAATAATGCGCGCCAAGCCAAAGCTTGGGAATTACAGGGAAAACTAGCGATAAAAACTCCCGACGATAAACTCAGTGCCAATATCTACTGGCGCCACAGTGAAGATCGCGATGAACTAACACTCACGACTATGCTAGGTACAACGGTGTTGACGCTTAATTCAACCTCGAACTCTGCTCATTTACATATCGATGGCAAAGATTTTCGCGACGATAATGCCCAGCGTTTACTCGAGCGCGTCAGCGGTTGGTCCATCCCCTTGGCCGATTTACCTTTATGGATCACCGGCCAAGTTGGCCCGAATGACCAAGTACTGGAAAGCGATAGCCAAGGCAAACCCAAACAGCTCACGAACACTCAAACCCCACCGCCTTGGCAGGTCACATTTTTAAGTTGGCAATCCCAGAGCGGCGCCAACGTGCCCCATCAATTAAAGCTTGAGCGTGGTGAGTTACAACTCAAACTACAATTGAATCAATGGCAAGCCCTCGGTAAGCCTGCAATCATACTCGAAGAGAAACCTTAGCATGCCCGCAGCAATTTCACGCCATTGGCCAGCACCAGCAAAGCTTAACTTATTCTTACACGTGAATGGTCGCCGCGCAGATGGTTATCATGAACTGCAAACCTTGTTTCAGTTTATTGATTACTGTGACATGCTCGATTTTAAGGTCACTGAAACCGCAGAACTGATTTTGCACTCCAATATCTCTAATGTTGTCGCCGATAGCGATAACTTAATTCTGCGAGCCGCAAAATCATTACAACAAACCACAGGCTTTACTGGCGGCGCCGAAATCTGGTTGGATAAACGTCTACCCATGGGCGGAGGTTTAGGTGGCGGCTCGTCAGATGCTGCCACCACCTTAGTGGCACTGAACACGTTATGGAACACCCAATTATCGACCGAAGAACTGGCTAAAATCGGCCTTAAATTGGGTGCCGATATTCCTGTTTTTATTCATGGTTTCGCCGCTTTTGCCGAAGGTGTAGGTGAACGCTTACAAGCGGTAAATCCGAGTGAGCCTTGGTACTTAATCATCGCACCCGATGCCCATGTTTCCACCGCTGAAGTATTCCAAGATCCACTTTTACCACGTGATACCCCGAAACTGGCCATAGATACCCTAATGAACCAACCTTGGGCAAATGATTGTCAAAAACTAGTCGTTTCTAAATACCCTCAAGTTGCCAAGGCATTAGGCTGGCTGCTAGAATATGCGCCGTCGAGAATGACAGGAACAGGCGCATGCGTGTTCGGGGAATTCACACAAAAGCAACAAGCTCTCGCAGCCTTGGCGAAATTACCGTCTGAAATGCAAGGATTTGTTGCACAAGGGATGAATCTTTCGCCGCTCATCACGCGACTCAGTCACCCTTAAACTACTTTCTTCTAGAGTAACCACTTAACGATAACGCCTCGGGTTCCTCCCGTCCCTACATCGTCGTTACTCTAGCCACTAAAATATAAAGCAAACGCCTGAGGTTCATACAGTGCCCGACATCAAGCTCTTTGCTGGGAACGCCACCCCCAGTCTCGCTAAAAAGATAGCCGATCGTCTATTTTGCAAACTCGGAGACGCAGTGGTTGGTCGTTTCAGCGATGGTGAAATCAGTGTCCAAATTAACGAAAATGTACGTGGGGCCGATGTGTTCATCATCCAATCCACTTGTGCGCCGACAAACGACAACCTGATGGAACTCATCGTGATGGTTGACGCGCTGCGCCGTGCATCTGCTGGCCGTATCACAGCGGTTATTCCTTACTTTGGTTATGCTCGTCAAGACCGTCGCGTTCGTAGCGCCCGTGTACCTATTACTGCAAAAGTGGTTGCCGATTTCCTGTCTAGCGTGGGTGTTGACCGCGTTCTGACCTGTGACCTGCACGCTGAGCAAATCCAAGGTTTCTTCGACGTTCCTGTTGATAACGTATTCGGTAGCCCAGTGCTGCTAGAAGATATGTTAGCGAAGAACTTAGATAATCCAGTCGTTGTTTCTCCAGACATCGGTGGTGTTGTTCGCGCTCGCGCAGTAGCAAAACTATTGGATGATTCTGATTTAGCGATCATTGATAAACGTCGCCCACAAGCGAACGTTGCGCAAGTTATGCACATCATTGGTGATGTTCAAGGTCGTGACTGCATTATCGTTGACGATATGATCGACACAGGCGGCACTCTGTGTAAAGCGGCTGAAGCCTTAAAAGAACATGGTGCGAACCGCGTATTTGCTTACGCAACTCACCCAGTCTTCTCTGGCAAAGCGGCTGAAAATATCGCTAACTCAGTGATTGATGAAGTGATTGTGACTGACACTGTTCCTTTAAGCCCAGAAATGTTGAAAGTGGCTAAAGTGACTCAGTTAACTATGTCTGCGGTACTGGCTGAGGCAATTCGTCGCGTAAGCAACGAAGAGTCTATTTCTGCCATGTTCCGTCACTAATAGTTCCGTCACTTATAGTTCTGTTACTGAACGTTCTGACTAATCTGAGTTGTACAATGCACAGTTTGCTGTTTTAACGAATCACTAAGCTTGCAGAGCTCATCACTCAGACATAAAAACGCACTCCTCGGAGTGCGTTTTTGTTAATGTATTTTTTAAGCTAGCTTTTGCTCATCAGATTAGAGTTGGCTTTTAAATATTAGATTTTAAAATTACTGACCGCACGGAATAAGAATTCAGCCTGCGCCTTAAGCTCATCCGATGCCGACGCATTTGCATCTGCCGCATGGGATGACTCCTCAGCGATATCGCGGATCACCACCACGTTCTTGTTCACTTCAGCCGCCACCATACTTTGCTCTTCAATAGCCGCCGCAATTTGAGTGCTCATGTCCATAATATTACGCACGTCGTTATTGATAAGCTTCAATAAAGCGCCAGCACTTGCCGCTTGTTCAGCGCTTTCAACGCCTTGTTTTTGGCTAGATTCCATCAATTGCACAATCGATCGGGTACGCGTCTGCAGGGTTTGAATGATGTTAGCAATCTCTTGGGTTGACGATTGCGTCCGCATCGCTAAGTTACGCACTTCATCGGCAACTACAGCAAAACCACGGCCCTGCTCACCCGCACGCGCCGCTTCAATCGCGGCGTTCAAGGCTAAAAGATTGGTCTGCTCAGCAATGCCGCGGATCACATCTAACACGCTACCGATAGTCTCGCTGTCACGTTCCAATTCATTAACGACCGCTGCTGAGCTATTCAACTGCTCAGCAAGTGACTGGATTTTATGTATCGTTTGCTCAACCTCTAATTGACCACTTTGGGCATTATCGTGGGTCTGACCCGCTTTTGATGCCGCTAATTCGGTTGTTTTAGCGATTTCCTCAATCGTTGCGCCCATCTCAGTGATTGCTGTTGCGACCATGTCGGTCTCATTAAGTTGTTGGCCCACACCTTCGGAGGCGAGCATGGCATTTTCTGAAACACGTTTACAGGAAGTGTTAATCGTTGCGACCGACTCAATCACTTGTTCAATCAGTTGTTGGAAGCTACTCACCATGCTATTGAAATGCTGTGCAATTTCACCAAGTTCATCTTGGGTGGAGGCATCGCACCTCAATGTCAGATCTTTACTCACCTCAATGCGAGAAATGATCTGCGTGATACGCTCAACAGGCGCGATAATACTGCGGATAATCAAGTAGGTAATAGTTGACAGCAGTAACGCAATAAAGATAAACACCGCAATACCGACATTAACGCTACGACTCTCAGCATCATCAATCGCCTTAAGAGCCAAGTTTTTCAAGTCACTCGTACTGCTCTCAGTTTGCTGGTTTGCAGCCAAAACTCGCGCCATAGTGCCATCCTTCTCTGTCAAACCGAGTTGCTGCTCTTTATTAATTAAGCTTTTAAAATCTTTATGATACTGAGTAATAAGCTCTTCAATTTTTCGTTGAGTATCAATATCGATACTCGAGGCATGAAGCTTGTCATTAAACTTACCAATATTAATATCGAAGGTTTCGACATAACTTAGCTCACGACGCAGCATAAAATCCTTTTCGTTACGCCTAAGTTGCAGCATTGCGGCTTCGAGTGCGGGCTGATCAAATTCCTTGAGTAGCGTTTCAACGTTATGCACCGCAGCTCGTAACGTACCGTACAAACCTGTTTTAGGTGTTAAGCCAATCTCTTGTTGTAGCTGCACCACTTCAGAAAAAGCGGCTTGATACTGATTTAAATTACGGTCAAAACTTTCAAGTGAGGCAGTCGACACCCCATATTCTTTAAAGACTTTCTCTAACTCAGGGACAATACTGTCGATTGCCATGTGGCTTTGCTTATGCAGCTCGACATATTTCAAATCCTTGCGAGCGAAAAAGTCCTTTTCATTTTTACGCAAAATTAAGACGTCGCGCTCTAAATCAAGCACACTTTGAGCCGCGTTAGAAAGTTCCGATTTCACCGAATTTGAATAGAGTTGTAATCCAAACATGGCAATTAGTGCCGAAATAGACACTGCAGCACTGAGTAACAACTTTGAGCGGATAAACATAGAAAGTCCCCGAATATGTAATCTATCTTAAAAAGATAGCTGGAAATTAAGCCTTTAACAGCGCAAACATAGCAATACATTAAAAGTTCACATCAAATACTTTGATAGCTTGTCGATTTAAGCTCCCATACTGTGAGTAGCGCATTATTTTTAACTTATTTTTAGCTTGGTGCTTCAGGGTGATACCCTACCGTTACTACAAAGTATTTCGTTTTAATTACGTTAAATATACCGTCTCAAAGCAGATGTAATTACCATAATATCAATTAGTATAAAATGAATTACTTCATTAGCTTAGTAGTAATTTTTCGGGCGAATTCTACTACAAATTACAAAAATATTACGCTGGATCATTGTTCTAAATAAAATATATTTTTTAAGGTTCCAAACCTTTTGTAGCGCCCACTGCGTCAAAACTACAACACTCAATCATTATGGCAGGAAATTACAGTGACAGCAGGGATCCTCCCACTCAATGGCTCAATGTCTGACTTTGAACTGGTCACCTTAGCGAGCCAAGGAGACAGAACTGCCTTCAAGTTGCTTTATCAAAGCCATTACCAACGTATTTACGCCCTATCACTGCGCCTTTGCGGCCATAGCGCTATGGCCGAAGAAATTACCCAAGAGTGTTTTATTTTAGTGTGGCAGAAGTTGCCACAATTTCGAGGTGAGAGTCAGTTTTCCACTTGGTTACACAGTATTTGTGTCAATCAAGCATTGAGCAGCATTCGTAAACAAAAGTCCTTTTGGTCACGATTTATTCCGCTGGAACAAGAAACTGAACCCTTAAGCTCTGATAGCAGCTATAGCGGATTAGATAAGTTAATTTTCAAACTGCCAGAACGCGCTCGCATGGTTTTCGTACTCTGTGCAATCGAAGGTTATCAACATGATGAAATCGCTGACTTACTCGGCATTGCCGTCGGCACCAGCAAGACCCAATACCATAGAGCTAAGCAACTACTACAGGAGATGCTGTAATGACGTTAACGCCGCTTTCCCGTGAACAACAGCTTGAGCAATTGCTCAATAGCGCGCCCAAAGAGATGTCGCCTACACATGATCTGTGGCAAGGCATTGAAAAGCGTATGGACAAACCGCTGGTTTCCCAAACACGCCAATCCCAGAGCGGCCGACAGTGGGCGATAGCCGCCTCCTTTATCATGCTAGTGGCATTGGGATATACCCAATTGCCCTATTTCAACTCATTCATAATGCAGCAGACAGAGCTTGCCCAGAACCAAGCTATGCCAGAGCAACCAGAGGATGTGGCCTTACATTTATTACTCACCCAAATTGCAACATCACACCAAGCGCAAGTGGACAACCTAGAACAGGCGCCAAATGCGCTAATGTGGCAAACGAGCAGCTTCAGCGCACCCGTTGAGCAAGGTTTAACTGAGCTAAGGCTCGCAGCAACACAGATTTACCAAGCTTTACAAGCGAATCCAACCGATAAACAACTTTGGCAACTGTGGCTTTGGGTGCAGCAGCGTGAGCTCGACCTATTACAACAGGGCCAAAAATTACCCATTAGAAACTCGACACAAGGAAACACCCTATGAGTAACCTCAATCTCACTAAAGCTAGCCTATTGGTTTCGACACTCTGTTTAGGCTTAATGGGCAATGTGTTAGCAGCACAAAGCGTTGATAAACAGTTAAGTGTCAGCAGCGACACTCAACTGCAGATCAAAGTCCAACGCGGTGATGTGACCATTCAAACATGGGATAAGAGTGAAGTGAGTGTCACTGGCACATTAGATGAATTGAGCGAAGGCTTTGTGTTTGAGCAACAGGGAAATAGTCTCAATATCGAAGACAAGATGCCTCGCCACTACAATGGCAATAATGACAAAGGATCACAGCTCACCATTAAAGTCCCAAAAACGGTTAAACTCAGTGCAGATACCATATCTGCCAATCTGCAAGTTGCCGAAACTCAAGGTGAACTAGATTTGAATACGGTAAGCGGCAATATCAACGCCAACAACTTAAGTGGTAAACCTGAGTTACATACAGTCTCTGGTGATATCACGACCAAAGCTCTTGATGGAAAAATCAAATTAGAAACCGTATCCGGCACGATTCAGGACACTGACAGTAAAGGAGAAATGAATTATCGCCTCGTTAGCGGTGACTTAAAAAGCCACACTCAAGCAGAAAAAGTCACGATTGAACAAGTCTCAGGTGAAGTGAATGCTAACTTTAGTGTCACCAAGGAAATCGAGCTCAGAACCGTCAGCGGAGATTCACAAGTGTCACTCGCTAAAAACTTCAACAAAGCGAATTTAGAAAGTGTGAGTGGCGATATTACCGTGATCTTTAATGATGTTCCCGATGCAAGCTTCAACTTAGATGGTGGTCCTGGTGGAAAAATCAACAACGGTTTAACCCAAGATGTACCGCAAAAACAAAAATATGTACCAAGCACAGAGTTATCATTCCAAACAGGCTCTGGTGCAGCCAACGTGAAGATGAATACCATCAGCGGTCATCTGATTTTAAAGAAACAGTAATAAAAGCTATTTAGCACAAATAAAAATGCCGCCAAAGTAAAACTCGGGCGGCATTTTTTATATCAAACTCATCAGACTGAAGCTATCTCTTCAGCCGTCAAATATCGCCATTCACCCAGTGCTAAGGTGGGGTCTAATTCAATTTGCCCTACACTTTCACGATGCAACCCTTGCACATGGTTGCCCACAGCGGCAAACATACGCTTCACTTGATGATACTTACCTTCGGTGATGGTTAATCGCACTAATTGTGGATCAATAATCTCCAGTAACGCTGGCTTAGTTAGACCATCTTCACCGCGCAATTCAACGCCAGCGGCAAATACCGCAATCAAACTAGCATCCACAGGCTCAGCGAGTTGCACTAAATAGCGTTTGCCACATTCTTTCTTCGGTGAGGTGATCTTATGCGACCATTGGCCATCACTGGTAATCAACACGAGACCTGTAGTATCGGCATCTAAACGACCAGCAATGTGCAAAGTTTCTGGCTTAGGCACATCCACTAAGCTCAATACCGAAGGGTAGGTTTCATCTATCGTCGAGCAAATAGTGTCTACCGGTTTGTTAAGCATTAAATAACGCTCGCCCACTAAGACAATCGGCTCGCCTTCAAGGCAAACACACATACCTTCAGTCACTTTAAAACCCGAGTCTTTAACGACTAAGCCATCACAAGTAATATCACCGCGGTGCAGGGCTTTTTTCGCTAATGAGCGAGTCAGCGAGGTACTCTCACAGATAAATTTGTCTAAACGCACGTTAATACTCAACTTCAATAAAGAAAACTGCCGTATTATGAAGCCGACCAGTTCAAAGGGCAAAGAATTGCTGCTCAACGCGAGCTGTGTTTCTATATTAGCCCTTACGCATTGACAGCAATCACCATAGGGAAAGATGCTATGACTGAATTCCAAAAGATGATCACAGGCCAAGAATATGATTGTCTTGACAGCGAACTCTTAAGTTTAAGAGCACAACAGCAGCGACTGAATCGACAATTAAATCAAACGATTGCTCAAAATAGCACTGAGTACACACAACTCTGCCAACAACTTCTGCCCCTTAAATCGCCAGTCGCAACTATCTCCACGCCGATTTTTATCAGTTATGGCATCAATCTTACTCTTGCTGACAGAGTGTTCATCAATGTCAATGTCACCTTGCAGGATAATGCCCCCATTTTTATTGATGAACAGACTATGATTGGCCCCAATGTACAGTTTTATACCTCAAGTCACCCACTTGATGCCGAGCTACGTTGCTCAGGTTTGGAAACCGCTAAAGCGATTCACATCGGTAAACGGGTATGGATTGGCGGCGGCGCAATCATAATGCCAGGAATCAATATTGGTGATGATGCCGTCATCGGTGCTGGCGCCGTAGTGACTAAAAATGTCGCAGCCAAAACAGTGGTTGCAGGTAACCCTGCAAAACTAATTAGGCAACTGAATTAACCCTATTTTAAAATGATAAATCGAAGTGCTCGCTTACCTGAAAAGGCCTGCATACGGTAACTTTACAGCTACTGACTTAAATATGCTAACTGGTAACCTTTAGTTACATATCACTCAAGATAAATCCACGATAAACACTGTAATGACCTTGTTTCGATTCCTAGTAAGGCATTAACATAGTTCATTGCGCCTGAAGCAATCCCATTTTGCCAAAATAACAGCCCCAATAATGGGCACAATAATAAACTCGAAGGAAACAACATGAGAAAAGTACTCATTGGGGGACTGTGTGCCTCACTTATCGCAGGCCTGACTGCCTGTAATGACAAGGCTGCCGAAGTTAAAGCACCTGAAACTGCTAAAACAGCCACCGCAGCGGCAGTGACTCAAGCACTAGGTTCTGGAATTGAATTTGCTAATTTTGATAAAGCGATTCGTCCACAAGACGATTTCTACAAATACGTTAACGGCACTTGGCTAAAAAACACTGAAATCCCAGCCGATCGCACTAGCATTGGCGCTTTCTACGATTTACGTGAAAAATCACGTGACGACGTAAAAGCCATTATCGAAGAAGTGGCTGCAACACCCAACCTCGCAGTTGGTACAGATGAGCAAAAAGTGGCCGATTTATATCGTTCATTTATGGATACTGAGACACTCAATAAACTGGGAGTCACACCAATCCAAGGCGAATTCGATGCTATTAATGCCTTAAAAGATAAGAATGAATTAGTGAAGTACTTCGCCCACAGCCAAATCGCTGGCGCGGGTACCCCAATAGCATTTTATATCGATATCGATGCGAAAAACTCTAGCCGTTACGCAACACATCTCTATCAATATGGTCTAAGCCTGCCAGAGAAAGACTACTACTTTAACGAATCAGAACGCTTCGTTAATATCCGTAAGGCATATGTCGCCCATATCGAAAAAATGTTTACCCTTGCGGGTCTTGCTAACCCTAAAGCCAGTGCTGAAGCTATTTTAGCCTTAGAAACGGCGATTGCTGCTAAGCATTGGGATGTGGTTGAAAATCGCGACAGCACTAAAACCTACAATCTATATCAAGTCAAAGATCTGCCAACACTGGCACCAGATATCGATTGGGCAGGCTACTTAGCCGCTCTTGGCGCTGACAAGCAAACCGATATCATAGTTAACCAACCTAGCTATATCCAAGGGTTAAACGAAGTTTTAAAAACGACTGAGTTAGCCACTTGGAAAACCTATATGCAATGGCAAGTGCTGACGCACGCGGCGAGCAATCTAAGTGAAGCGTTAGACAATGAAAACTTCGCTTTCTTCTCTAAAACCTTAAATGGTCAAGAAGAACAAGAACCTCGTTGGAAGCGTGGCGTTGCAGCCGTCAATGGCGTTCTTGGTGAAGTTGTGGGTAAAGTGTATGTCAAACGTCACTTCACTCCAGAAGCCAAAGACCGTATGCAAGCACTGGTTGAAAACCTGCGTGGTGCTTACGGCGACAGCATCAAAGAATTAACTTGGATGAGCGACAGCACTAAAGTGGCTGCGGCGGATAAATTAGCAAAATTCAACCCGAAAATCGGTTACCCGAACAAATGGGAAGATTACAGTAAGCTGACCATCAAGGCAGACGACTTAGTCGGTAACGCTATGCGTGCCAGTGAAGTTGAACATGCTAAATCATTAGCCAAACTGGGCGCGCCAATCGATAAAGACGAATGGCACATGACGCCACAAACGGTTAACGCTTACTACAACCCAACCATGAATGAAATCGTATTCCCTGCTGCAATTCTGCAACCACCCTTCTTCAATTTGGCGGCTGACGATGCAGTCAACTACGGTGGTATTGGTGCGGTAATCGGCCACGAAATGGGCCATGGTTTTGACGACCAAGGCGCTAAATTCGATGGCGAAGGCAATATGCGTGATTGGTGGACAGAGCAAGACTTGAAAGAGTTCTCTGCTCGCGGCAAAGCGCTAATCGCACAGTACGATGGTTACGCAGTGTTTGATGATCTGCATGTCAACGGCAGCTTAACCTTAGGCGAAAACATTGGTGACTTGTCAGGTGTGACTATCGCTTATCGTGCTTATAAGAAATCGCTTAACGGTAAAGATGCACCCGTTATCGATGGCTTAACGGGCGATCAACGTTTCTTCATCGGCTTCACGCAAATTTGGCGCGCAAAAGCCAAAGAAGAAGCCATGCGTAACCGCGTAGCGACCGATCCACACTCACCTGCGGAATTCCGCGCACTG
Organism: Shewanella sp. SW1; assembly: GCF_025653545.1. Classification (NCBI taxonomy): domain Bacteria; kingdom Pseudomonadati; phylum Pseudomonadota; class Gammaproteobacteria; order Alteromonadales; family Shewanellaceae; genus Shewanella; species Shewanella sp. SW1. The sequence goes on from NZ_JAKKSG010000026.1 coordinate 22,461, forward strand.
GGTGCACTATCTAACATGCCTGAGTTCTACACTACATATGATGTAAAACCTGGCGATGCTATGTATATCGCACCAGAGAAACGCGTAAAAATTTGGTAAGCCAAATTTAAATCACTGTTCAGCGGCATAAGCTGGCCAACAATGGCGCTCACTGTTACAGGTGGCGCCATTTTTATTTCCTTAAACCACTGAGTTATGAATGTGAACCCATGCGCAAGATGAACAAGTCTTCATGGTTGGTTCAGCTTTAATTAAGCAATAGAAGCCTATGGTGGATGCGTGACCTGAATAACTCACCCATAAGGAAGTAGGCCGCATGACTAAGTTATTTCGTACCTTTTTTATTTTTCTACTCTTATTATCGAGCCGCGCTGGTGTAGCAAATCCTCTCGACATCAGTGACAGTAAAGCAGAACGTGGTAATTACAGTGCAAGACAGGCATCAAGCCATGACCTACAAGGTCTATATGCACTCAGCAGTCAGACCTTCGATGCGCCTCATCAATCCTCGAATGACTTATCCGTGCTCCATCACCAAGCCTATGATGCACAAGCTGAGCTCGCCCAATTACTCACCAAAATTGCCCATTATTCACAGGCACAAGTGATTGTTCCGCCAGTAAAGAGTTACCAAAGAGCAGCCGATAAAGTGGCCACAAAATTTAACGGTGATGCCAGCCAAATTACCGACCTTGCAAGGGCAAGTATTGTGACCGACAGCATTCAAGATCTGATGCAGGCCTACCAAACTTTGAATGAGCACACCCAAGTTGTGAAACAAAAAAACCGCTTTGCCGAACCTAAAGCCTCCGGCTATCGCGATCTCAATCTACTGGTACGCTTACCCCAATCAGGCATGATTGCTGAAGTGCAATTACACCTACAGGATATCGCTGATATCAAAAATGGTCCTGAACATAAGGTATATGAAAAAGTACAGAGGATTGAGGCCAATGCTCGTAAACAACAACGTTCACTAAGTGAGTTTGAACTCGCGCAGATTGCCCAATTACGTCAAGAATCACATAAGTTGTACCACAAGGCATGGCTTAACTATAAACGGGTTGATGAAGCCAGTTTATTAAGAGCATCAGTCGCTTAACTAAAAAGCTTCCACTCTTGCGCTGGTTATCTGTAAAGGTACCAGCGCCTTTTTTTATATTTTACAACGCCTGAAACATCATCTTAATAAGGTGTAAAAAAGCACTCTCTCGCATCAAAGTGCCATTTGAGTATATAATCCCGCGCCATAGCCCTATCAGCAGGAAATGCCATGCACGACATTATTGAGCAACTCCAAGAACGCAGCGAAACTGTTCCTGTACCACTCGAATTACCCACATTTGAGCAGCTCGTCGAAGTCGAAGAGCAAATCCTGATTTCATTGCCAAGGGAGCTAAAAGAATACCTGCTGTATGCCAGTGATGTGATTTACGGCACGATAGAGCCAGTAACAGCATCGGATCCCTACTCGCACACCTACCTGCCCGAAGTGACTTGCTATGCGTGGTCCATCGGTATGCCAAGGGACATGATTGCCATTTGTCAGCAGGGTGATGCTTTTTACTGTATCGACCAAGATGGTCAAGTACATTTCTGGAAAAACGGCGACTTTACCGATATCTATTGGGAGTCGTTTTGGGAATGGGTTGAAGAAATCTGGTTAAAGATCAAATACTAATTTTACTTTTATTGCATTGAGAACACGATTATGTCTAAGAACATTGGCTTGAATGCCATCGAAATGAGCTACTTACGCCAGTCACTCAGCTTAAGCGCGGCTCAAGTTGGTGCTCTGACTAACCATAGCGAAGCCGATGTCCTCGCCTGGGAAAGCGGTGAACAACTGCCACCTGAGCTGGCGCAAAAGAAACTGCTTGATATTGATGACATCATTGAGATGCAAGTGCTCAACACCTGCGATGGTATCGAAGAACTATTTAAGAAAGAACCTAAGCGTCACTTAGCCTTCGTGGTCTACCCCACTCAAGCGGTTTACACACAATACAACCCAGAATTCTTAAGTTCACTGCCTTTTACTGAGCTGTACAACACGGCCGCTTGGCGCATCAAGAAAGAGTGCAAACTGGTCCTAGAAGTCGACGTCAGCCTAGTGGCTCTCGACGTGGAGGCCTACAAAGCCTTCCGTGAACCGACCAAAATGAGTGAAAGCCGCGAAAGTCGTGCAAAGTGGGCAGCGACGCAGTTATAAACTCAACCGTCACAAGTTTAACCCTATAAAAATAAAGGCCAATATCATTATTGGCCTTTTTTATTAGAGATCACACCACCCATCATAAATGACGCACCATTCCGAATGAAATGACGCTAAGCGGTAGTTAGAAGTTCATCGTGAATTTAGTGTAAATGTAGCGGCCCATAGGATTATGTACTGAAATAACATAGCCGTAGAGATCCGTATCACCGTCACCGATAGCAAATGGTGGCTCTTCATCAAATACGTTGTTCACGCCTAGTGTCAGCTTGAACATTTCATTGAAGCGATAAGTACCAGACATGTCGACCAATAATTGAGAGTCGATCATACGAGACTTATTACTTTCAAAATCAAGTACACCATCGAAATTGATATCTGGGGTATCTTCAAATTCACCGATGTAACTCAAATTAATATTGGCGGCAAAATTATCCATAGTCCAGTTAGTGGTGAGTAACCAGCGATGTTGAGGAAACTTATACTCACCCGTGTAATCCAGACCATCTTTCTCAAAATTATGTAAGTAGCTGTACTCTAAGCCAAACTTCAAATCCCCATAGCTATCTAACTCAAAACCATAATGACTAGAGACATCCATCCCTTGTACATCTTGAGAGCTTAAGTTGATAAAGCTTGAATGGATAATACTGATCGGACCTAAAGTTTGACCTAGCTGTGGCGCTAAGCGCTCGCACACAGTGCTATTTTGATCGTTACAATTTGCAGTATAGATATCGCCTAATGGCTGTTTATCAATTTTGTTGTCTTGCGTGATGCTAAAGATATCAAAACCCACATCAAACGTCTGACTCGGCGCCCAGATCATACCGACGTTCCAAGTTTCGGATTCTTCAGCATCCAGCTCAGAGTTACCTTCAAATTCAGTGTTGTAATCTAAGGCTTCACAATCAACATTATCGGCAGCGCAACGGTAAGTATCGACAAAGAAACTACTTTCGCGAGATGGACCAAGACCGATTTGCGCTAACGAGGGAGCACGGAAGCCCGTAGACCAAGACGCGCGCGCCGTTAGCTCGTCAGTCACTCCCCATTGAAAGGCGACTTTAGGGTTAGTCGTTGAACCAAAATCGCTGTAATGATCATATCGACCAGCGAGTTGCAACTCGAAGTTATCCGTGACTGGAATAGATAATTCCATATAAGCGGCATATTGCTCACGGGATGCCGCCGCAGAGACAGCTTCAGTACCAAAAATCAATCCACGTTGGAATTGCTCATCGGGCACATCACTGACATCTTCTTCGCGATATTCAGCTCCCGCTGCCATCATGATGTCGCGACCGGCCAAGGTAAATGCTTGACCAGATATGTTAGCCGCATAAGATATCATGTTTGACAAACCTTGGCGTACTAAACTGGTGGTAATAGCGTCAATGACCTCTTGTGAGTTCATCGTGCCGCCGAAAGGATTGTAACGACCCGCATCAATTTCACGTTGCAAATAATCGGTTCTTACCCAGCCTTGGCTGCGATCACCCGTTTGAGTCGACTCACTGCGACCTTTTTGAACAGAAGCTTCCCAATCCCACTCTTTTACTACACCGCGTAAACCAGCAACTAAACGTAAACTATCTGATTCAATATCCCAACGTCGTGCGCCCGCATCAACCGTACGGAAGCGACCAATTTCAATATCTTTCCCCCAAGGATTATTCGGGTGAGATCCAGGTACAGTTAAACCAGCATCCTCGTCAAGTGGTGTCGGTGCTCCACCTGCGATTGAGGTATTGTGCTGCGCCGCTAACTCTAAAAATGCTGTTAAATCATCATTAAAATGATAGTCAAATTGGCCAATAGCCCCTACGCGCTCCGCAGCCGGCGCAACAAAATTGTATGAACCGTATTCAAATAAACAACTTCCACTCGCGGTTGCACTATCAGCAGGACAAGCAGGGTCGATAGTTTTAACACCATCAACATAGAAATACCCAGGAAAACCACGGGAAGAACGAAAATCTTCACCACCATAAGGTGATTGATTTGAAACACCAAAACGTCCTAAATCAGTCGCAGCTAAAGTGTCATTTTTGAAATAGTCGAGGATAACGGAAGCACTGCCCTTATCGGACTTCATCCCCCACACCATATTCGCTGTAGTTTCATCGTAGCCAGTGCCTGAAGCATCACCGTAGCCAAGATTGACCTCAATGCCTTCAATATCTTTTTTCAGAACTATGTTAACCACACCCGCGATCGCATCAGAACCATAAATAGCCGATGCACCGTCCTTCAGTATGTCGATACGTTCAATAGCTGATACCGGAATATTATTAATATCAACAAAGGAATTAGTGATACCTTCGGCAAAAGCACTCGCCGCAACACGACGACCGTTAATTAACACTAAGGTCGCGTCTGGGCCTAAACCACGTAGGCTGATAGATGCGCCGCCGTTGGCGGTTGAATCTTGACTGTTTCCTCGGGTAGAAAACGCGCCAGCACCATTGGCAGGCATGCGTTCAAGTAATTGCTGCAGGTTATCAAATCCCATATTGGCAATATCGTCTTTACTGATCGATTGAATAGGGGAAGGGCCTTCAATATCGGTACGTTTAATACGGGAACCCGTTACTTCAATACGTTCAACTTTTTCTGCACCTTTATCGGCAGCATGGGCCACTGTTGGCGCACATGCCATAGCAATTGCGATTGCACAAGCACTGGGTAGAATCTGAGGTCTGTTCATACATTTCCCTTGTTTTATTTATCTCATTAAAATTATTTTAACAATAAGAAAACCCTAAATTAACAATACACAAGGTAATGAGTTACAAACCAAAGTCAATGGCAGAGAAATAAAAGTTAAACTTTTGTTACATTTGAGGCAGTGTATTTTCCTCATACGAGAATCAAAGAAGGTCTAAGCACTAAAAATTCAACCTACAAGACAAGTCGCAGTATTTGAATATCAGAATTTAAGGAAGAAAGATGGAAGACAAGATTATTTATCAAGCAGAGTTTGAAACCCATTTAGGTTGGTATTGGTTGCTTTCAGGCGCCGCCTATTTCAGCCTAAGCATAATAGGTATTCCCTTGTTATTACTTTGGTTTCCAATCGGGCTCTGGGGGACTCGCCGCTATATTCGCAATATGAGTGCCGAGCTCACCAGCAATAAACTTATTGTCAGGAGGGGCATATTAACTCGTACTGAAAACACAGTGCCTTTGGACAAAATTACCGATATGGCATTGATCCAAGGCCCAATTATGCGCCTATTTGGTCTGCATAAACTCACGGTAGAAACCGCAGGGCAATCGGGTGCAGGCGCATTGATAAGCTTAGTCGGCATAGTCGATGCGCCTCGATTTAGAGCCCGCGTATTAGAACAAAAAGAACGGCTTACCCAACCCTTGCACCCAACAATCCCATCGGCACAGCCAGATAATACGCTGTTACAAATCGTAGTCGAAATGGCTGCAAGCTTAAAACGCATTGAAACTTTACTCAGCCAAAAATTAAACGGATAAATTGAATAAAACAACTTTTAGTTCAATCACTTTACCTTTAATGTTGAGCCACTCACTTAGCGTTAGCGCAGCCTTAGCATGAGGGAGTGTTCGATTCCCCAGATTAATTTTCAACAGGCATTTTTAATAACGACATGACAGAATCTTCAGTAACTTCTCCTTCATCCTCTTGGATGACACACCTAACTCTCGGCATTAAAGCCATGGGCCCAGGTGTTCTTATGGCCGCCGCGGCGATTGGCGCATCCCATTTAGTCGCCTCGACTCGGGCGGGCGCCGAATTTGGTTGGCAACTGGCTTGGGTTATTCTTGGGGTAAATTTACTTAAGTATCCCTTCTTTGCAGCTGGCGCACGCTACACAGCTGCCACAGGGGAGAGTCTACTGCACGGCTACCAAAAACAGGGCCGAGGTTACTTACTGCTGTTTACTGGGCTCAATGTGATCGCCGCCATTGCCAGTACAGCAGGGGTGTGCATGTTAACCGCCGCTATGTTGACCCAATTTATTCCGCTCCCCATCGATTGGTTAGCCCTACTGGTATTGCTGAGTTCATTGGCTTTACTGATTTTAGGCCATTATCAACTGCTTGATAGACTCACTAAGATCATCATGTTCGCCCTAACCTTAACCACCTTAATTGCCGTGGCCTTGGCTTGGGATCACGCTCAACCATTAGCGAGCAATTTTGTCTCTCCTTCACCTTGGCAATGGGCCCATGTGGGATTTTTGGTCGCCATGATGGGTTGGATGCCAGCACCGATTGAAGTCAGCGCTTGGAATTCCCTCTGGTTGCTCGAAAAACAAAAAAGCCAGACGGTCACGAAAGCGCAAGCGCTGCTCGACTTTAATTTAGGCTACATCATCACCGCGATCCTCGCGATCGTGTTTCTGTCCTTGGGCGCCTTAGTGATGCACGGCAGTGGTGAGCACTTTTCTGATTCAGGCGCACAATTTGCTAATCAATTGATCAACCTTTACAGCCAAGTGATGGGTGGTGAAAGTCGTTATCTTATTGGGATTGTGGCTTTTCTCTGTATTTTTAGCACCACAGTAACCGTTATCGATGGCTACAGCCGCACCTTAGATATGGGCTGGCAATTACTCACCTCAAAGGCCTGTTCAGACAAACGCCTCACAGGGATCATGCTCGCCATCAGTGCCTTTGGCTTATTGCTGATCCTCTTCTTTAAAGGCGCACTGTTGCCGCTACTTGAGTTTGTGATGATTTTGGCCTTTATGACCACTGTCATTTTTGCTTGGTTAAACTACCGCTTAATGACCAGCAAACAGCTCCCCGAAGCCGATAGGTATGGCACTAAGATGAAGCTACTCTCTTGGTTTGGCATAAGTTATCTGCTGATTTTCGCGGCACTGTTTATCTATTGGTACAACGTCATTAAAGGTTGATTGCTAAGATGTCATGACAGTTATTTATGCCAGAATCATAAATAGCATTCGCTACGCTGCGTTAAATTCCGGCTAAATTCTGCTTTTGAGGCGGTTTGGGTATATAATACCGCCTCTTAAACCAGACAGCGCAGCCGCGCCAAGAGATGACCATGATTAATAATGATATTTTGCGCCGTTTGCGCTTCGTGTTTGATTTCAACAATGCCAAAATGATTAAAATTTTTGCCAAAGCTGGAAGAGAAGTGCCGACAGAAGAGATCATTGCTCTACTGCACAAAGAAGAGGAAGAAGGTTACAAAGCCTGTAATGACACCACTTTATGTCAGTTCCTAGACGGCCTTATCATCGAAAAGCGTGGCCTACGTGAAGGTGCAGAAATCCCTGCGCCAGTATCGCGTTTAAACAATAACTTAATCTTCAAAAAGCTCAGAGTGGCCCTCGAAATGCGTGAAGAAGACATAGTTGCAGCCTTGGCTCTAGCCGAAGTGCAAATGTCAAAATCAGAACTGAGCGCGCTGTTCCGCAATCCGGATCATAAGAATTTTAAAGAGTGTGGCGATCAAATCCTGCGTAACTTTATTCGCGGCTTATCACTTAAGTATCGCGGTGAATAACGCAAAACCTAAGTTTGTCACATCAAACGCAGCTTAGGCTGCGTTTTTTTTATATCCAATTTAAGCTATGCCTAAAGTTGCTTAGGCATAAACAACAGCATAACAATTCCATCTGAAGTACCTCATAAATCCTGTTTAAAACAGCTGACTTTTTTACTGCTGCAAAAAAAACCACAAATACCTCGTTCCACGGACAACAAAGATCACATTTCATGATAACCTTACGTGACTTACAGCACGTATTGACCACTTAAACAATAACTCAAAAGGTTACCCATGGACGATAATAAACGCCCCCTCTATCTTCCGTTTGCAGGACCTGCCATTCTTGAAGCCCCACTGATTAACAAGGGCAGTGCATTTTCTGAAGAAGAGCGTATTTTCTTTAACCTCGAAGGCTTAGTTCCCTATGCCATTGAAACGATTGAGGAGCAGGCTTCCCGCGCCTACGATCAATTTAGAAGTTTCAACAACGACTTAGACAAGCATATTTACCTACGTAATATCCAAGACACTAACGAGACCTTATTTTATCGTTTAGTGCAAAATAACATCAGCGAGATGATGCCTATCATCTATACGCCGACGGTAGGTTTGGCTTGTGAACGTTTCTCGAAAAACTATCGCCGCAACCGTGGTTTGTTTATCTCTTATCCGAACAAAGATAGGATCGATGACATTCTCAATAACTCGACTCGCCAAAAAGTTAAAATCATCGTTGTTACCGACGGTGAACGTATTTTAGGTCTTGGCGATCAAGGTATTGGCGGCATGGGGATCCCTATCGGTAAGTTGTCACTCTACACTAGCTGTGGTGGCATCAGTCCGGCTTATACTCTGCCTATCACTTTAGACGTAGGCACAGATAATCCGCAGTTATTAGAAGATCCTATGTATATGGGCTGGCGCCATCCGCGCATCGGTGGCGAAGAATACGCCGAGTTTATCGAAGCCTTTATGCAAGCTGTACATGTTCGTTGGCCAGACACTTTGATCCAATTCGAAGACTTTGCCCAAAAGAACGCCATGCCGATCTTAGAGCGTTATAAAGATCGCTATTGCTGCTTTAACGATGATATTCAAGGTACCGCTGCCGTTGCCGTCGGTTCATTGCTGGCCGCTTGTAAAGCTGCGGGTACTGAATTAAATCAACAACGTATTGCCTTCCTTGGTGCGGGTAGCGCGGGTTGCGGTATCGCCGAAGCTATCGTGGCGCAAATGGTGTCTGAAGGGATCAGCGACGAGCAAGCTCGCACTCAAGTGTGTATGGTTGACCGTTGGGGCTTATTGCTCGACAACATGCCTAACCTGTTGCCATTCCAGCAAAAATTGGCGCAGAAATGCACCAACATCCAAAATTGGAGTAATTTCAGCGACAATATTTCACTGCTCGATGTGGTTAACAACGCCAAGCCGACAGTGCTGATTGGGGTATCTGGCGTTCCGGGTCTCTTCACCGAAGAAATTATCCGTGCTATGCACAGCCATTGTGCTCGGCCGATTATTTTCCCTATGTCGAACCCCACCAGCCGCGTAGAAGCGACACCGAAGGACATTTTGCATTGGACCTCAGGTCAAGCACTCGTCGCTACGGGCAGCCCGTTCGAGCCTGTGGTTGTCGATGGTGAAACCTATGAGATTGCCCAGTGTAACAACAGCTTTATCTTCCCAGGTATTGGCTTAGGTGTTTTAGCCTCTGGTGCCCGCCACGTTTCCGATGCCATGTTAATGGCCTCAAGCCGCGCACTTGCAGAATGCTCGCCACTGGCAATCGACGGTAGCGGCCCATTGTTACCTAAACTCGAAGATATCCACGCGGTCAGTAAACACATCGCTTTCGCCGTAGGTAAAGTCGCAGTTGAACAAGGGTTAACGCTGCCAATGAGCGATGAAATCTTACAACAATCAATTGAAGGCAATTTCTGGAGTCCAGAATATCGCCGCTACAAACGCACTTCGTTCTAAGCAATAACGTTGCCGCGACTTAAGTCGTGGCAACGCAGCTTTAGCTAAGGGTTTGTGCCAGCAAAAAGTCCGTCACTGCAAAGTGACGGGCTTTTTGATTTTCAGACTCAGCGCTTATTTCAATAAAAACTAAGGTGCCATCACCTGTTTAAAGCTATTGAGCAAAGCACGATCGGTACGCGCCTTCTTCAACTTACGTAGGCTTTCTTTGAGCGATTCATCGGCTAAGCGCGTAAAAATGCCATTATATTCTTGCTCTTGGATTGCACTATCGGTATCGGCTTGCTCAGAAATTTCTTGGGCGACACGACTCAATTGCAACCAAGCATTCGCGATATAGAAACCGTGGAATGCGGCTTGTTCCATTAGATTACGCGCACTGGCAGGTAAAGATGCCCAAGCTTGGCTAAATTTACCTTCCCTGTCTTCCAACAGTTCGGCACACAAACCTTGGTACGCTGCTAATAAGTCACCCGGTAATTTCGCCATTGGTAACACTTTATTCGCAACATTGTAAGAAATCTGCTCGGCAGTTTCACGGTAAATAGCTGATAATTCGCTCATAAAAATCTCGATTCGCATCCCAAAAATAGAGTTAAAACTGGCCACTCACATATAAACCATAAACGCCGTTACCCGCAATCGGCGTAACTGTAATCCCCTCATAGGGTTGAGTAAAATACCACCCCGCCAGCGCTCCAATCGCCGCGCCAGCTAACACATCCTCGAGGTAATGCTGGTCGCTCGCCACTCGAGTGTAGCCCACATAAGATGCGGCAACATAGGCAGGTAAACCATATTGCCAACCATAGCGCTGCTGAATAAACGTCGCCGCCATAAAGCTGTCAGAGGTATGACCCGATGGAAACGAATCATCGCCACTATCGTCTGGCCTGTCTTTACTCACACCATACTTAAGACCTTCAACAATTAACCGACTCGACACCGCTGCCTGAATTAACTGCCAACTACCGTCATAACCCTCTTCATAAAACAAGGTCGCGCCCATCGCAGTAGCGGGTAATAATAAATGTAATACATCGCCAGAGGTTTCTAAATCTGAGCCTGCCCAGCTAGTGCCGCTCATCATGAATAATGCAGCACAGAGTAATTTCTTCAAGGGTGATTCCTTTGTGGGATAATAACCAAGGCGGAGTTTATACCTTGATCATTAACCGAATGCAAAATTGCTATACATCTATATTAAAAATGAACAAACAAGTTATGCTAAGCTAATAATTAGCTATTGATTTTAATTCGAACAGGAATCTTTTTTGCTACATCAACTTAGGTATTTATCATTCTCCTTATTGCTGCTTCTACTGCCGCTCAGCAACGCTATGGCAGAAGAAAAGACTCAGGTTGATAAAATATTTGCAAGATTTGAAAGCGGCGTCCCTATGACCCGTGAAGAAATCGAAAGCAATCTAGTGTTATTAAGCAAACTAATTTCGACTGACGATGTCACCCGTCATGAAAAGCTGCAACTGCTTAAATGCTGGGATCAGAATACAGAAAACGACACAGCTATTGCACTGGCACTTAAAAATACTAACCAAGCACTGAGCAATATTCCGCCAACCGCCTCCCCCCATTTCATTACCGACCTCACGCTCTGCCGCTCTTGGTTTCTGCAATTAAGTGGTGACATGGATGGCGCGATGGAAGGCTATAATCTCAGTGTTAAACGTGCCTATGAGCATGAAGACCTTAAGCTAATCGCCGACTCGCGCAGCATTCGCGGCGCACTTTACTCTTATATTGGCGATTTTTCTGCGGCATTAGACGATCTCGTCACAGCGCAAGATCTCTATGAATCACTCAATTTAAGCGGTTGGGCTAACATTAACCTTGCCGATGTTGCTACCAGTTTTAGACGTTATGGCGATCCCCAAAGTGCAATCCGCTATTACACCAAACTCAAAGCTCTCTATCTAAAAAACAATAACCAAGAACAGGCAATGTATGTCAACTCGGACATTGGCCTTGCCTTAGATGAACTCGGTGAACATCAACAGGCCGTAGATAATTTCTTAGTAAGTTATCAATACTTCAAGGAACATCAGCAGGAAAAAGTGGCAGCAACGATGGCAACGAATATTGCCTACAGCTTAATCAAACTCAATCGTCTAAACGAAGCCGAAAAGTATTTAATCGAAGCCGATACTGTTATTAATGAAAAAGATCTGACCGATTACAGCTTCATGAAGCTTTTTATGGCCGATATAAAGTTTCAACAATCTCGCTATAAAGAGGCGCTTACCGAACTTGAGCAAGGGGAAAAAGCCTTTCGCACTCTGCAGAATAATCGGGGACTCACTCAACTGCTGCAGCTTAAAAGTAACATATATGTGGCTATGAATGATTTATCTGCTGCCTACGGAGCGCTGCAAGAATTTGTTACCCTAACAAAAAAAGTCGATGGCAATTCTCTCTCCCATCATACGACAGAATTAAAGGTCAAGTTTGATACCAGTCGGATTGAATCTGAAAATCAACGCTTGATTGAAAACCAAAACCTTAAAGAACAAGAGCTCGCGCTACTCGAAAAGAACAAATCACTGCAACACATTATCCTATTACTAGCGGGCTTTATCCTGACGATAGTGTCTATATTCGCTTATAAACAAGTACATAGAAATCGCCAACTGCAAGTTATTGCCCTCACGGATTACCTTACCAAACTCCCTAATCGTCGGCATATTTATGCCCAAGCCGCGAAATATTTTCAGCAAGCCTTAAAACATCAAAGCCCTTTTTCAGTGATTATTTTTGATGCGGATCACTTCAAAAAAATCAACGATAACTTCGGCCATGAATTAGGCGATCGCGCCCTTATGACCATTGCAAATGCAGGCCGAGCCTTATCGGGTAATAAAGACCTCGTTGGCCGCATCGGTGGTGAAGAGTTTTTAATCCTATTGCCTAACACTGATGCCACACGTGCGTTGGCGCTGGCGCATCAATTGCAGAACCATATTAGCTGCCTTAGCGCACAGAATTTACCAGCAGAACTCAAATTGACCGTTAGTGCTGGTGTCGCCACTTTAGAACCACAAAATAATACGGAAGATGCATATCAAGATAAAGATTTTGCCACCTTGCTAAAGCGGGCCGACAATGCTCTTTATGAGGCTAAAAATGCGGGCAGAAATTGTGTGAAATCAGCCAAGAATGAGGCTTTAAGAGAGAATTAAACGGCCTTATGCCAAAACACTTGATGTTGTAATGGCGGTGGCAAAGTGCCAAACCATGTCTGATACAAACGACTAAATTCACCTGAATCTTTCATTTTCTCAAGCTCTGTTTGCCAACTGATAACGGTTGCCGCCGACGTCCCTTTAGAAAAAGCTAAATAGAGATTAATCTCCGATACTACAAACACTTGGCGGATATCTGTCTCACTCGCACCCACTTCTTCGAGTATCTGCTTTACCGCAAGATCCGCCTGGCACCAAAAACGAATTCGAGAAAACAGCAACTGCTTCGCCGATTGCTGCGGAAAACTCGCCACCAGCAAATTATCCACGCCCGCTTGTTGTAGCAACTGCGCTCCCGCCGATTCCCGATAAACCCCTACAATATCTGTCGATTGAAGTTCAGCAATTTGATCGAGAGCGATGGGATCTGCCGCCCTTGCGTACAATGCAATTTTGCTGGTCGCAATAGGACCGATAAAATCAAACTGCTCAGCTCGCTCATCATTAATTGACGTAGCAAAAAGTAAAACGTTCGCTGAGGTATTGGCAATCGAATACGCCCGAGCCCAAGGTAACACATCGATTTTTTCACTCTGACCCAGTCTTGATTGCAAGGTATTGACTAAGTCCACCGCAAAACCTTGCGGCACACCATTTTGCTCGTAACTCATGGGAGGCCAAGCTTCAGTCACCAATTTCAACTTGTCAGGCGCCGCAAAAACAAGATTAGGCATCAGGCCTAATAAGCTCATCGCAAGAAAACACGCCCTAAGGGGAAACGCACTTAGCATACGAATACCAAACGATAAACATTAGACCTAATCATAGACTCAATCCCAACTGCAAATAAACAAATACCCCAAAGAAAATATCGCCTCATGCCCCCTTCTGAGTAAACTCGTCCTCAATAAGTGAAAACTGCTATCATATTGCCACCTAGCCAAGAGCCTCGCTGCAATCAATTCATGTCAACTTTAGCCAATCAAACCCCAAGCCAATCCTATGCCAGCATGCTGTCGCGGCTCGCTCTGCAAATTAAAACGTGGGGAAAAGCACTCGGATTTGCGCAGGTTGGCATTTGCGATACGGATTTAACCGCTGAAGAAGCCAAACTTCAAGCATGGCTAGACAAAGGTTTTCATGGCGAAATGGCCTATATGGCTACCCATGGCATGATGCGCGCTCGCCCGCAAGAACTGCATCCGGGCACAGTGCGGGTGATCTCCGTACGGATGGACTATTTGCCACCCGAAGCTGGCTTTGCAACGAATCTCACCGATCCCAACTTAGGTTATATTTCCCGTTATGCCGGAGGTCGCGACTATCACAAGTTGATCCGCGCTCGACTTAAAAAGCTCGGAGATCAAATCAGTGCAGAGTTAGTTGCTCTCGGTTTCGATGCCGCTGACTTTCGCCCCTTTGTTGACTCAGCCCCTGTACTTGAGCGCCCCTTAGCAGAAAAAGCCGGTATAGGCTGGACAGGTAAACACTCACTCATACTCAACCATGAGGCTGGCAGTTGGTTCTTTTTAGGTGAGCTACTGATCAATTTGCCTCTACCTGTGGATATTCCCATTCAAGAAGGCTGTAACACTTGTGTCGCCTGCATTACCTCCTGCCCAACGGGTGCAATCGTAGAACCTTATGTGGTCGATGGCAGACGCTGTATTTCCTATCTCACCATTGAACTGCAGGGCGCTATTCCCGAAGAATTTAGGCCACTCATGGGCAATCGCATCTATGGCTGCGATGATTGCCAACTCGCGTGTCCCATCAATCGCCAAGCGCCGCTGACTGAAGAAACTGACTTTCATATTCGTCCGCAGTTAAAGCAACCTGACCTTCTCAGCCTTTTTGCTTGGAGCGAGGCCGAGTTTCTTAAACAAACTGAAGGCAGCGCCATTCGTCGCATTGGACATAAACGTTGGCTACGTAATATTGCAGTAGCACTGGGTAACGCTCCCGCGAGCCCAAGCATTATTGCCGCACTTAACGCCCGCAATCACAGCGAAGATATCGATGAGATAGTGAGTGAGCATATTGAATGGGCGCTTAATGCCCAGCAATCGCGCCTTGCTGAAAGCGCAGCAACTGAACAACAAAAAGCCCGCCGCAAAACCGAGCGCATGGTGCGCATTATCGAAAAAGGCTTACCGCGAGATGCTTAAGTCAATCGGCAAGCAATAAACAACGGATGCATAAGCATCCGCTGTTACTAATTCAATAAGCTCAGTAAAAAAATATTTCACTCAAGCATAATATTAACCAAGGCGGCGACGTAGTTCTCGCGTGGCATCGACCATGTTTTTCAGTGCGGGTTCAACTTCATCCCAAGTACGGGTTTTTAGGCCGCAATCTGGATTAACCCATAGCTGACGTACGGGCACTTTTTGCGCCGCTTTCTCGATTAAGTGCACCATGGCCTCCACACTTGGAGTGTTTGGCGAATGAATGTCATACACACCGGGGCCAATTTCATTTGGATATTCAAAATCTTCAAAGGCGTTGAGTAACTCCATCCGTGAACGCGAAGTCTCGATAGTAATCACATCGGCATCCATGGCGGCAATCGCGGCAATGGTGTCATTAAACTCGCTGTAACACATGTGGGTGTGGATTTGAGTCTCATCAGTCACGCCAGCAGCGCTGAGTTTAAAGGCATTCACCGCCCAATCTAAGTAGGCTTGCCATTCACTTTGTTTCAATGGCAGACCTTCACGGAAGGCGGGCTCATCGATTTGTATAATGCCAATACCGGCATTTTGTAAATCCACCACTTCATCACGGATCGCCAGCGCCAGCTGAGTCGCAATCACATCGCGGCCGATATCTTCACGGGCGAATGACCAATGCAGAATCGTCACCGGGCCAGTCAGCATGCCTTTTACAGGCTTGTCGGTGAGACTTTGGGCAAACTCGGCCCAATCAACCGTCATCGCCTTTGGACGGCTAACATCACCATAGATCAACGGCGGCTTAACACAGCGTGAACCATAACTTTGCACCCAACCATTTTTGGTAAAGCCAACACCCGCAAGCTGCTCACCAAAGTATTCCACCATATCGTTGCGCTCGGCCTCACCATGAACCAGTACATCGATACCGAGTTTAAGCTGGCGGTCGATTGTATCGCGGGTGACTTGCTGCAATTGCTCTGTATATTGTGCATCACTCAGATCGCCCTTGCGCCAACGACTGCGTAGTCCACGGATTGCTGGTGTTTGTGGGAAGGAGCCAATGGTGGTGGTCGGCAACAGAGGTAAACGGTATTTCTGCTGCTGCACTGCTTGGCGTACGCTGAAATCACTGACGCGCTCATAATCGGCAGATGTCAACGCGGCAACGCGGGCAATCACTTGACTGTCGGCGGCCTGCGCTTTCGCCTCACGGCGCGCCAAACAGGTTTGCACAATCTCTTTTGCCGCGGCCGATTCAGGTGCCAGTAGCAATTGGCGCACATTGGCCAGTTCGAGTAATTTTTGCTTCGCAAACGCGAGTTGTTGACGCAGCGCAGGCTCAAGCGTGGCTTCCACCTCTAAATCCACAGGGCTGTGCAGGAGTGAGCAAGAAGTACCGATCCACAAGCGATCTCCGAGATCACGGGCAACCGCGCCTATGCGTTCGGCAATTAAATCCGCCTCTGCCGCCCACACGTTGCGGCCATTGACCACACCCGCCGACAAAATTTGATCTTGACCAAGCGCATTGGCAAAGACTGCCAATTGATCCGGCGCTGTGACTAAATCGACATGCAACCCCGCGACCGGCAAGGCCGATACCAGCACTTGATGGTGTGCGATACCGCCGTAATAACTGGTAAGAAGGATCTTCACCTTCGCAGTGCTGAGTGCTTGATACGCCTCAATGATCGCCGTTTGCCATTCGCCATCCAATTCCAATGCGAGAATGGGCTCATCGAGCTGTACCCAATGCACTCCCTGAGCAGCAAAACGCGCCAAAATGTCAGCATAAGCAGCTAATAAATTGGGTAATAAGCTTAACTTATCAAACTCTTGGCCCACGGTTTTAGCAAGGAACAAGTAGCTAACAGGGCCGAGTAGCACAGGTTTTACTTTATAGCCTAAGGACTGCGCTTCACTGACTTCATCGAAAAATTGCTCATAGGCAATCGAAAACACTTGGTTTTGGCTGAGCTCAGGTACCAGATAGTGATAGTTAGTATTGAAATACTTGGTCATTTCAGAGGCTGGCGCATCTTGGCCCGTTGGCGCTCTGCCGCGGGCAACACGGAATAAAGTATCGAGATCGATTGTCCCTTCACCACGATGACGCTCAGGAATGGCATTTAAAGTCGCGCTTAAGGTCAGCACTTGATCATAAAAGGCAAAATCACCTACGGGAACTTGCTCAATGCCCGCAGCAGCTTGCCACTGCCAATGGGTGCGGCGAAGTTCACTCGCCACTTCACGTAATTCCACCTGAGTGCTCTCACCACGCCAGTATTTTTCTAAGGCAAATTTCAATTCACGACGACGCCCAATACGGGGAAACCCAAGACTATTTAATTGCATACTCTATCTTCCTTTATTTGAGATAAGCCACATTCGGCACTTGCACCCACCAGATTGTTTTCTCTTGGCACTTTTCAGCACTTCAGCCTTGATAAATAACAATGGGCGTCTGGACGTCTAGAAGTTTATTGTGTTAGTCTCTATGCCAGCAACCGAATTGATTTCAAGCACAACATGAGCGAAATTCACTTGGAGTGAACATGATCGAACTAAGACACCTGCGAACCTTAATGGCCCTGAAAGAAAGCGGCAGTTTGGCGGGCGCAGCCAAAAAACGTTTTGTCACTCAATCCGCCCTCTCCCACCAGATTAAGGAGTTGGAGCAAAGGATTAACTCGCCCATTTTTGTGCGTAAGAGTAAGCCACTGTCATTCACCCAAGAAGGTGCACGCCTGTTGCATCTGGCCGAAGAGATTTTGCCTAAGGTGTTAGAAACCGAGACAGATTTGAAGAATGGGCTGGAAACCGAAACTAATCAGTTGCGAGTCGGCATTGAGTGCCATAGCTGTTTTCGCTGGTTAATGCCTGTAATGGAACAATTTAGGCAAGATCATCCAACTGCCGAGTTAGACTTGTCGAGCCGCCACTTGTTCGACTCGCTCAATGCCTTAGAAATGGGTGAACTGGATATTGTATTAACCTCAGATCCTGTGCCTGGGCATTCACTCGCCTACCAGCATTTGTTTGATTTTGAAGTGAAGTTAGTGGTTGCTAAGGATCATCCTTTAGCGAAAGAAGCCTATGTCACTCCTAAGCAATTAGCACACTTGCCTATTATCAGTTATCCAGTGCCGTTGACACGTTTAGATATTTATCGCCACTTTTTAGAACCTGCGGGCATAGAGGCGGGCGAGCAAAAAACCTGTGATTTAACCATGATGTTATTGCAACGCATTGCCTGTAAAGACGGCATAGCCGCACTGCCAAGCTGGTCGATTAATGAAGGACATGGACTGAGTCTCGCTACGGTAAAACTCGGCCAAGAAGGTCTGAAACGACCGCTATTTGGTGCCTATCGCCGCCACAGTGCTAACTCTGCATTGATCCAAAATTGGTTACAACTGGTGGCGAGGGAAGGTTTATCCCGCCAGCAGAAGACGAATTAATGCGGGTGACATAGAGTAAAAAAGCCTGCGAATGCAGGCTTTTTTATTGAGTCAAATGACTACTTCATAGCATCGACAAATTACAGCGGATTCATCAACAATCCACGCATAGACAAGACACGGCGCAGTATCAACCCTGATGAATTAGGATTACGGGTCTGACGCAAATTATGGGCGATCATAAATTCTTGACGCAGATCCTGATCGAGATCTAACGCCTCGAACGCTTCTATGGTTAAGGTCTGTTGTTGATTATCAATCAATGACTTAATCACACTTAAAGGAAATGACTGTTCGGCATTAGCATTTAAATAGGCAAATGCGGTCAGTGCGATAATTTGGCCGAACACACTGAACAGAGCTAAGGTTTGCACTTCGTCAGCATCAACCTCCACACCTTCCATATCCGCTAAGCTATCTACCGCATCCGTTGCAATATCTTCAGTCAGCTTCCAATAACCTTGGACCAACTTTTTATAGGGCTGTGGCAGTTCATCGAGGCGTTCTTTTAAATAGAACGTAAAGGCGTAGCGATAGATATTAACTTGACCTAAGCGGATCAAAGCTTCTTTCAACGAACGAGTTTTGTGATTTTCCACTACAGCAGCCTGTGCGGAATTACTGCGCATAAGCATGTGCGCTGCCAATGCGGGATCGCTCGAGATAATGTCAATCACATTACGAATGTCGCCTTCAGCAAGGATCGCTTTTTTGAGTGGAATTAGAATTCCTCGGCGGCCAATCACTTGCTCTTCGTTCGCTATGATAGCTCTAACTTGAGTAAAAACCTGTTGCTCAAGATCAGTCATAAGACACTTTACACCTGTTTATTAACAATAAGATGATTCGGTTACAGCTCACATCATACCTAAAATACTAAGAATTTCAGCCATAAACAGCAGAGTAAAATATAAATTACTCCTATTTAGTAATGACTGCCCGCTAACACTATAGATAACGACAATTAAACCACTCTACTAAAACGATATTCAAGACTATACCTATTTTAAGATTTATTCTTTGAACTCAGCGTAAAAAATAAAAAGCCAGACTGAGTCTGGCTTTGTTAGTTAGATAGCTCATTAATATTTAGAAGCGGTAGCCCACAGTGAAACGAATATCGCGACCTCGACCAGAATAGTAACTATCCCCCCAATCGCCACCGTAATAACCTGCGCTAACATAATCTTTATCGAATACATTATCGATACGCAGACTGGCAAGCCAAGCATCACGATTATAATTCAAGGCTAAATTACCAAGCACGTAACTTGCTAGCTTATCACCTTGATTAGCGTTATCGCCTTCGATAAAACGATCCCCCGTGTAGATAGCTTCGGCAAATACTTGGAAATGCTCAGCAAAATCCATGCTGACATAACCGCGTCCCGTGTGTTTTGCCACCCAAGACAGCTCTTTGCCATCGTTAGCACCATCGGTAAATTCGGCGTCGGTGTAGTTATATTCCAGCCCGAGTTGCAGCGCTTTAGTCACCTGCCAATCCCAATCGGCACCCGCGCCATAACGACGAGAAGCGTCGGCATTAACGTTTGCGCCGTTGAAATTTCCACCTATGGGTTTAACTGCACTCGAGTCATAAACAATTTCATCCTCTAAATCGAGACGATATAGGCTGACTCGCAGGGTTTGACTAGCGACAGCCCAATCCCAACCCGCCTCATAGGAACGGCCTGTTTGCGGCTTTAAGCCAAATACGCCCGGCGATGTATAAGCTTGCTCATCCACTTTGGCAAAACGGAAGTTATCATCAGCGCGCACATAGAGTCTGTGCTCCGCAGTTGGGCGGTAATTTAAACCCAGTTCGAATGCGTGGGCATTTTCGTCTAAATCCATGCCATTAGGATAGACATTGCCATCGACTAACTCGTCGGTCACCCGCGCATAACGGCCACCCACAACGTAACTTAAAGTATGGCTTAAAGGCACTGTAGCTTGTAGATAGGCGCTTTGCATTTGCTGCACATTACTGCGCGCCATAGTGTCAAAATCAGCCTTGCCACGGCTGATGTCTAAACCTGTGACTAGGCTTAGCTCGCCTTGACGCGTGCTGTAATTCGCTAACGCTTTAGGGCTAAACATTAACAGTGAGCGTGTGTTATGGCTGTTCGCCCCCCAATTAAGAGAAGACACTAAGGTATCGCTGTAATCTAAATCCGCCGCCAGCGCCCAGTTTTGATTAAGCTGATGCTGGTAACCCGTTCGCGCCGCAGTGGTCATCTCGTGGGCATACTCTACCTTATTTGATGAAGCACGGGGATCGTCTTTAAATTGCTTTTCAGTAAGCGAGCCCGGATTTTCACGATCGTTATCGTAGTAGCTGGTTTCAACAAAGAACGAGTCTGTGGCTGTTTTATATTGAATGCGGCCAAGAATAGAGCCGGTTTCGTTGGCATTATGCTGGCGATAGTTGTCACCTTGGTTATAACTACCTGTGAAAAAGTAACGCCAATCTTTGTTGATCGCGCCAGACACATCACCACGACCTTCATAGGTATCAAAGCTACCGCCAGATAACTGTACGCTACCACCTGTATTTTCAGGGGATTTAGTGACAATATTGATCACGCCACCTACCGCTTGATCGCCATAAAGCACACCCGCACTACCCGATAAAATTTCAATACGATCCACTTGATTAAGCGGAATGGCATTAAGGCTAGGCGCTGCGATATCGATATTATTGAGACGACGACCATCAAGTAAAATCAGCGTGTTATTAACGGCAGTGCTGGCGCTAAAACCACGCATAGCAAAGCTAGTTCCAATATTGTTATCCGAAATTTGAATACCGCTTTGACCACGTAAGACGTCGGTCAAATTAGTCGCGCCACTCATTTCAATCGCCGCGGCATCAATCACATTCACATTGGCGGCAATATTTAACGGGGTCTTATCAGAGCGGCCGATCACGACAAGATGCTCGTCGACTTTAGCTGTGCTGGTATCGTCAGCCGCCATAACGGGCGCGATAATTGAAAAACTGCATAGGCTGCCGATCAGCAGCGCGATTTTTGTTGGATTTGTTCCCATTTTACCTTTAACTCCTGCAAGGAAAACGGGGCATTGACGCCACGATACCGTTAATTCAGTCGTAAATACTGACGGTGATTATCGCATTTTGAGATCTGCCCACCGAAATCTCAAAAACACCTTTAGGGCCGGTCTCCGGACTTAGGCTATGTTAATCCATTAAAGTTGGATTAACGCGAGACTGACCTTTCACATTCTGACTTTCGGGTTCTGTCTTGAACACACCAATCAAACGCGGTCGTCTCTCACCTTTTACCGTTGCGGGGGCAGTGCCAGAATTTCACTGGCTTCCCGATTATCTCACGGCTTTCGCACGCAAGCACCACAGAAGGTTGACTCAAAATTAGGTTCAAAGGGCGTACAACCTGTTAACGCCCAACAAGGCTCAGAGCATATCAGACCTGAGCGCGCGCATTATAGACGTCTATACGGATGAAAGTCCATTAATCTCAAGTTAGCGAGAAAACTCACATGAGCTAGAAAACACCATCCCAGTTTTTTGCCGCAGGTTTTGGTCTGTCTTTGCTCAAAATCACCTGACGCTGCTTAGAGGTTTCACATTGGGCAACGGGGGTAAAATCCAGCGGTTTAATCACTAACGAGTCAGCAGGTTGCACTGGCGACTTGTCGAACATTGGCAAATTCATCGACCAAGAGACCAGTTCCCCCTTTTCGCTGATGCCAACATAACCGTCATTTGCGCCATCTAACCAAGTAAGGCGCGGAATACGTGCAATCAACTTCTCCACATTTTCACGGTTGGCGCGATAACCAACAGGCACCACTTTGCCATCGGGACGTGTAAACACAAAGGAGGCAGGCCCTTGGGTAATGATGCTGCCTTCCTGCCAATATTTATCAAGAATCTCTTGGGCATAATGAAACCCAAACATATGAGCGTAATCAGTATCGTCGGCCACTATTTGCGGCACGGCCTTATCCTGCAGTAATAAAAAGCCTGAGCCAATGCTGATAATCTCTTTTACCCCTGTGATATCGGTTTTTTTAATCCAATCGATACCACAGTTAATCCCATCGCCCCAAAAATGTGCATCCCCCGTAGGGCTTAAAATCGCAAAGGCACAATTGTTTGCCGTCATACTCGCCACATCCTTTAAGGCGCTGCGGATCGAGTAAGCATCACTGCGCCAGCCCCAACTCACCACAGTGCCGTCCTTTTTCAAGGCGGCATAGGTGTGTTGAAAATATTCGATCTTCGCTACATCCGTAAGCTGCGGGAGTAACTTTTTCATATTGGTCGACTCTTCAACCTGCCCCCAAATCACCGCGCTACCTTCTTTTTTGAGGGCGACAAAACTGCGTCCTCTGGCGAAGATATCAACAACATCAACTAATTGATCCTGCACATGTAAGCTATTGCCGCCGTAGGGGCCATAACCCCAAGTATGCACCTTGCCATTGGCATCAAGGGCGGCAATGGCCTCTTGATTGGCGAACAATTTGGTAATATTGGTCATGCGGTTTTGTAGGGCTTTGTCGAGGCTATATTTCCCCGCATTGCCCCAGTACACCACAGTGCCATCTTGACGTAGCGCGGCAAACCCGTCCTTAACTGGGACGATTTGCTTAACTTGCTTAAGCTGCTCCGTCACCTCGCGGCTATCACCGCCAGCATAACTGTCACCCCAAGTGATCACCTCACCAGATTGTGTTAACGCCGCAAAGGCCGAACTGTTGTTGACCACAGTCTCGACTGCGGGTAAATCACAGGGAATATGGCGATACTGTGGACTCGGATTTTCCTTAAGTTGGAGCAGTTTGCCGTTATCAAACTGTAGCAATGACTCGTTATTACTTTCCACAACGGCCATAGGTTGAGGATCGCTACAGCCAGAGATCTGCATGGCAACCATGCCCACGAGTAAAACCTTAGGCCAAGTGATTCGATGAGTGAGCATTACTTATTTCCTTATATTTGCTTGGAGATGTCATTCAATGTTGTGCAGCGGACAGAGCGAGAATGGATTTACCTAACATCGCCTAGTGTCAAAAATGGGCAGAATTCTAGCAGCTTGTTGATAAAAAGACGAAAATGCTCACAGTTTACTCTGCAAGTCCCCTCCACAGGCTAGCGCCTAACTGATGGCATGCTATTCTAAGCCCCCATCACCACTGTTTAAAGGAGTAACAGTATGACTCGCCCTATTATTCTGGATTGCGATCCCGGCCATGACGACGCTATTGCGCTCATTTTAGCTCTCGCCCATCCAGAGCTGGTTCCACTTGCCGTCACCACCAGCGCCGGTAACCAAACGCCGGATAAAACGCTCAATAATGCCCTGCGGATCTTAACCTTATTAAATCGCAGTGATATTCCTGTCGCTGGCGGCGCAGTCAAGCCATTAGCTCGCGAATTAATCATTGCCGACAATGTCCATGGTGAAACCGGACTCGACGGCCCTGCATTGCCTAATCCAAGTTTTAGTCCTCAAGCCATTACCGCAGTTGAATTAATGGCGCAGCAAATTCGCCAAAGTCATCAGCCAGTAACCTTAATTCCCACAGGACCGCTGACTAACATCGCCCTTTTACTGGCGAGTCATAGCGAGTTACACGATAAAATTGAGCGCATAGTGCTAATGGGCGGCGCAGCTGGTGTCGGTAATTGGACCCCAGCCGCCGAATTTAATATTTTTGTCGACCCCGAAGCCGCCGATATTGTCTTTAAGTCAGGTATTCCCATCACTATGTGTGGGCTCGATGTGACTCATCAGGCGCAAATCATGGATGAAGACATAGAACGCATTCGCGCGATTCAAAATCCAATTGCTCAGTGCGTCGCCGAATTATTGGATTTCTTTATGATTTACCACAGAGATCCTAAATGGGGCTTTATTGGTGCGCCATTGCACGACCCCTGCACTATCGCTTGGTTGCTTAAACCTGAGCTATTTGAGGCGCAAGATTGCTGGGTAAGTATTGAAACCCAAAGTGAGTTGACCTTAGGCATGACAGTGGTCGATCGCTATCAGCTAACAGGTAAAGCCGCCAATGCGACTGTGCTGTTTGGGATCGATAGGCAAGGCTTTGTCGATTTACTGGTAGACAGTTTACGCGTCTATGATGCAACTTATCTCAATCGCAGATAAAAATAACAGTGAGTCTTCTATGAGCCAGATACTCGTTATCGGCAGTGCAAATGCCGACCATGTGATGAAATTTGAGTACCTGCCCGCTGCAGGGCAAACCTTAATGAGCCGAGATTATCGCCTCGAACTGGGCGGTAAGGGGGCCAATCAAGCCGTCGCCTGCGCGCGCTTAGCCAAATCAGGTTCACGCACTGATTTTATCTGCCATCTCGGCCAAGACAGTATCGGCGATGATATGCGTCAAAGCTGGATGAAAGATGGCATCAGCGCGGAAGGGATCCGCCAAATAGCCGGACTGAGCACAGGCACTGCCATGATTTTTATCGGTGATAACGGTGAGAATACGATTGGCGTTGCCGCAGGTGCCAACGCCAGCCTTTCACCCGATGACTTAGAAGCTCATTACGCCCTGTTTGCTAATGCGGAGTACTTGTTAGCACAATTGGAAACGCCCGCTGCCACAGTGGCAAAGGCGCTGCAAATAGCCAAGAATCTTGGCGTGACGACTGTACTAAATCCTGCTCCAGCGACGGCACTTGGCCAAGATGTACTCAAGTGGGTAGATATTATTACCCCCAATGAAACCGAAGCAGAAGCCTTAACGGGAGTTGAGATCAACCATCTTGATGATGCACAAATGGCAGCGCAACTTCTCCACCAGCAGGGAGTAAAGATTGTGGTCATTACCTTAGGTAGCCGTGGCGCATTTATCAGCAGCCCAGGTTTTAATGGGCTAATACCTGCGTTTGAAGTGCAGGCCATAGACACAGTCGCCGCAGGGGATACCTTCAATGGCGCCTTAGTTGTGGGCTTAAGCGAGGGCATGTCAATTGCTGCAGCCGTGGGATTTGCCAATGCAGCCAGTGCCATTACTGTCACTCGCCCAGGCGCACAACGTGCGATTCCCTATCGACAGGAGCTTTCGTACTAAAACGTAAGACGTTCTGAATTAGACGCCCTGCGTTAGAATCAATAAATTATCATTTATAAATCAAACACATAAATAATAGCTCCTGAGTACTTAGTTCACTAAAGCTAAGTACTCACCTATGTTTACCGCTAACAATTTTGCCGCCAATAACGATGCAAGCTTTCAACCTAAAGTTGCATATACATAATTTACACGCTGATTTCATTCCCATTTAATGAAGATTGCTTATGCTGGCAGGTGCATGTCCGAGTCAAAACGGCTCGGCTACCCTTGTTCAAATAAGGAAGTACCAGATGAAAGCAAAAAGCACAGCTTTACGTAACGTGACCAGCACTAGCCTAATCGGCCTAGGATTATTATTCGCTAGCCAAGCGAGTGCCAACGAATGTGAACTGAAAATTGCCGCCACTGATGCAATGCAATTTGACACTAAAGAGCTGTCTGTACCTGCAAGCTGTAAAGAAGTGACCTTAACCTTAACCCACTCAGGAACCTTGCCAAAAGCAGCCATGGGCCATAACTGGGTATTAACTAAGGCAGCCGATATGTCAGCAGTAGCAACTGAAGGCATGAGTGCCGGTCCTGATGCAGCCTATGTCAAAGCCGGTGATACGCGCGTTATCGCACACACAGATTTAGTGGGCGGTGGCGAATCAACGTCTATCACCTTTAGCACTGCCGGTATGAGCGCCACCGAAGCCTACCAATTCTTCTGCAGCTTCCCAGGTCACTGGGCGATTATGCAAGGCAGTTTCAAGTTAAAAGCTTAAAGGAATGGCTTAGCCTCACCTTAAGTTAGCCAATAAAAAGCGGATCTTAGGATCCGCTTTTACATTTCAGCCATTGCATTTAGCCGCACTAATCCATCATGGCCTTGGTTGGATGACTAATGGCGCAAAGCTCGTCATCGCATTACCGTTAGCTCCGTTCAAGTTAGGATATTCAACCCCTTCCTGTAAGGTGTAATACACATCGACAAAGTCATCGTCATTGGTGAACCAAGCATCCGGCATTACACTTAAAATACCATTGGTGATTTGCGGGATCAGCGCATAACCCTGAGCTTCAGGATCGGGGATCGACTTTAAGATCTGCTCCGCCGCTTCCAACAGCTTAGTGGCCAACACTTTATAGTTAGTACCATCGTCATGCTCCATTAAGATCATGTCCGCAGCCGCCCAACGATAACGCTCCCAATGGATGATGATTTGATTCGGATAATAGGTCGTATCCGCATAATCTAAATAGGGCATTTCGACGATATCGAGCACAGGCTCTTCACGGCTTGGATCAACCCCAGTCACTATGCCGTAAATTTCGGCACGACCAGAAATCCACGGCTCATGGTCATCCTTCAAGGATATTTGTTTGATCACTGTGGTTGAAATCGGCTTGTCTGCCACCGCCTGTGTTTGCGCACGGCTCAGTAGTGCGCCCTCTTTTTTCGCTGACTGCGCCTCGGCAAATGTCGCCCGCATCACCTCTAAGCCAGCCACAAAGGCTTTTTTGCTATCGATACCGACCACAAACACCGGCTGCTGCGGCAAGTTATACACGTCTAATTGATGCACTTGTCCATGAATATCAAAGGCTTCAATATAATCCCACTGACGCTCGTCACCATCGGGCTCATAGGCAAATAAAGGAGACTCACCTTGCTGCCATGAGGTCAGCATGGCTTCATCCGCTAGACGCACTTGCACCAGAGAATCCGCTTTGGCACTTAAGCCCTTCACTCGGCGAATTGATGCATCGGCTTTGGTGATCACATTATCATTGAGCCTATGCTGAGACAGAATGTCATCGGCATTTACTGCCAACTGATACTGGTTTATTTCAGTCTGTAAGATAGGCGCGAGCTGCGCATATTGATGGCTTAAATCTAACGCCAATGCCCGTTTAGTATTGGTTAACTGTGCTTGTGCATCCAAAGTCGAATCCTTTAGCGACGCTTGTAGTAAGCGTAACGCCTCTCCATCTAAGGCTTGGCCATAACTCAGGGTTGCCGAAGCCGACAAACACAGCAATAAACTGGATTGAAGTAGTTTCATAGGAGTTCCCTTACCTTGATAAAGTTAAACGTGCGTTCGAATTACTTACATATGAGCACAGAGCAGCATCTAAGTAAATCAAATGATAATAGTTATCGTTAATTATTAATGGTATAGAGTACGTAATCTCGGCTAAATACGATAAAAACATGCTAATGACAGCATCAACAGATCAGTCCAGCCGAACAGTGTGTATGAAGATAAACGAGGAAATAGGATGAAATAAATTGATATGCACAGTTTCGCGAGCGACAAAAACACAAAAGGCAGATCTTAAGATCTGCCTTTTGCTGTTCATCGCCAGAGTGACGTTTCAGAACGCTTTGAACGCTCCCTTACGATCACACTGGCTTGATAAGACAAGGTTAAACGAATGAGTGTTACTCTTCGTCGAAATCATCTTCATCAAGATCTTCGGCATCAGTAGCCGCTTCAGCCGCTAATGCTGCGGCTAATTTTGCTTTAGCTTGTTTCTCTGAGCGACGTTTATTGCGCTCAGTTAACGTGCCTAAAAACACTTGTAATTCAGTTAAGCCCCAAGCTTGCGCTTCGGCTTCAGTCGCAAAGCCATCATGGCTCTTAGACACAACTGTTTTAGTTGATGTCATGCGACGAGTGATTTCAGTTTTCCAACCGTTGTCGCCCTGTGTCACGCGAAAATCGTATTTTTTGCCCTTGCTCATTCTGCTCTATTTCCTAAATGATGCTTGTCACGTTTGTCTTATCAAGCGAACCAAACGCTCATCATAAAACAAAAGGAGCGCAGTGTACTTGATTTCGGCCCAGAAAGATCGCCCAGATGAAAATATTCATGCCAGTTTCATCGACTCGCCCAGTGGAGTCAATTCTCAAGTCTAAAACAACACTGCGCATATATCCCGCTCATCCTCTATCTATGGATGTTTATCGCGAGCTAGCGCAAACACACACGCCTTAGATAATCGTCGTGCAAACGGTATATATTCTTGTTTATGTCATACAAATAGGCTTTTTCAGTCACATTAACACTTTAGAGTTTCTGATTAATATTAATTATTTACATCATTACTCATAGGTAAATCTGATGAAACTACACCCTATTTCGTCGCTCTCACTCGGCCTGTTAATTGCCACGGGCGCTTTATTAGCCGGTTGCAATAATGACGATGATAACGACGCAGTCACGCCACCCACCAGCAAACCCGTTCCTGCTCAAGTGGGAGAAAGACCCTTATTCCTCGTACGTCAGATGCAAGACAGCACACTTAAAACCCGCTTAGAACAATGCACCACTGACAGTTTTTATCGCAGCGAATTTTCCATAGGTCACCGTGGCGCGCCAATGAAATTCCCTGAGCATACAAAGGAATCCTACCAAGCGGCTATCGATTCGGGCGCAGGCATAGTCGAATGTGATGTCACCTTCACCGCCGATAAAGCTTTAGTTTGCCGCCACTCACAGTGCGATCTTGCCAGCACGACCAACATTTTAGCCATACCCGAACTTGCCAATAAATGTTCAAGCCCATTCACTCCTGCCGATCCCGCCAATGGCGTCAGCGCATCGGCAACCTGTTGCACTAGCGATATCACCCTCGCCGAATTTAAAACTCTCAAGGGTAAGATGGAAGGCAACAATCCGAAAGCGACCACTGCGGCCGAATTCATCAATGGTACCCCAAGCTGGCGCACCGATCTTTATGCTGGCAATGGCACCTTGATGACCCACGCTGAAAGTATTGAAATGTTTAAAAAAGCCGGTGTGAAGATGACGCCTGAGCTAAAAGCGGCGAGCGTATCTATGCCCTTCGATGGTTTTACTCAGCAGGATTACGCGCAAAAAATGTTGGATGAATACACGGCGGCGGGCGTCAATGTTTCGCAAGTATTCCCCCAGTCATTTATTTTAGATGACATCAAATATTGGGTCGCCAACGCACCTGAATTTGCGAAGCAAGCTGTGTTTCTCGATGACAGATACGATTATAACAGCACCTTTGATCCGCAGAACTCTGCCACTTGGTCACCATCAATGGCGGATTTAAAGACCCAAGGCGTCGAAATTATTGCGCCGCCACTCTGGGTATTAGTCGCCTTAGATGTGGATAAGAAAATCATTCCTTCGGAATACGCTAAGGCCGCTAAAGGCGCTGGGCTTAAGATCATCACTTGGTCGCTAGAACGTTCTGGTTTATTAAAAAATGGCGGCGGCTTTTACTATCAAAGCATTACCGAAGCGATAGATAACGAAGGCGATACCTTTGAATTACTTGATGTACTGGCGAAAGATGTCGGCGTGATTGGAGTGTTCTCCGACTGGCCCGCCACAGTGACTTACTATGCTAACTGTATGGATTTATAAGTCATCGATATAGAAAAAAAAATGCGTTAACGATTAATCGTTAACGCATTTTTTTATTGCGAAAATAATCTATATCTCGCCGCGAGCTATTTAAACAGGTGCTGGATATTCTTTAAATCGCCCTTACCTTCGGCAATTTCTTCAGGCGTTAAACCTGTGACTTCGTGCGGGAAAACTAACCAGTCTTCAGAGGCATGAATGTAATAGTCGGGTTTTAAAGGCACTGCGGTATTTTTTGGCTTGTAATAAGGGCAAGCGATACGGATATCGGTTGGCATATTCAAGCGCATCAGTTGGCTGAGTTTTTCTTTTAATGCATGAATACTACGGCCAGAGTCAAACACGTCATCCACAATCAACAAACCGTCACTCGCGTTCGCATTTTCAACGATGTAATGCAGGCCATGAACTTTGATTTCTTTGCTTTGTTTGTCAGTGCCAATCCCATAATAAGAAGAGGTACGCACGGCAATGTGATCGGTTTCAACTTGTTTAAAATCGAAAAACTCCTGTACCGCGATCCCGATTGGAGCACCGCCACGCCAAATACCCACGATAAATTGCGGACGAAAGCCACTCTCATACACTTGCGAAGCTAATAAAAATGAATCTTCCAGCAATTGCTGCGCGGTAACAAAATACTTTTCTGACATGACACAGTCCCCATCACATTGATTTTATTCTTAGGTCGTTAAAGCTTATGACCCCAGTAAGGTCTGTTCGGCGGGTAAAGGTTCCCAAAACACTAGAACAGCTTTGCCTTAGCAAGTGTAGGCAGCCGCCGAATTTTGGGAGCGAATTTTATACCAAAAAAATGCGATGTGCTGCAGTAATAGTAAGAACTTGCGTGACAACAGACATTTATTTTGCCTTTTAAAGCCAAAAGCAACAAAAAGGCCACCCTAAGGTGGCCGATAAACAAGCGAACAATACCGCATTAAACGATAGGCGTAATCACATGCTCGCCTACTTTTGTCTTGGCACTATAACCACGGGCCGTTGCGACTTGGAAATCCTTCGACAAAATGGTATCCACATAATGCCAGTCGCTGCGCACCTCATCAGCGGTAAAGGTGAGCGTCATAAAGCCTCGGTCTTTTAAGTTAGCGTACTTAAGATCTGGCACTAACTCGACGATTGCCGCCTCGGTCGCGGGGATCTGTTCCGCTGGCAGATTCAAGTAATATTCAAGGCCTGGCGATGATACTGAGCTAGTCGCAAACTCAACACCCACTGTATCGCCTTGCACGTCTTTAAGCTCGTTTGCCCATGCATTATGGGTGTCACCCGCGATCACAACTAGGTTGAGATTTTTCGATTTAGCCGTACCTAAAATCACTTCACGCTCATAGGCATAACCATCCCAAGCATCTAAGTTGTACGGGATTGCAGGTAATTGCATCAGTGCGATAACTTCTGGCGTGAGTAAAGCTTGATTGGCTTGAAGATATTGCAGCTCTTGGGCAGTCAGCGTGGGATCATTTGCCGCCGCACGGGCCGCTAACTTAGCTAAAGCCCCTAACATGGCAAATTGGGGAATGCTCATCTGCTGAGTGGCAATCGCCGCCGGCAATGACATCTTACCCATTAATACCTGCTGTCCCAGTACCTGCCACTTGCCTGTCGACTGTAGCAATGTGCCCTGTAGCCATAATAATTGCGTCAGCCCCAGCATAGTTCGAGTGGTCGAAGTGACATCGGCAAGGAAACGCTCTCCCGCAAACGAGCCCGTTGTCGGATCCATATAATCGGCATAATCGAGTTGTTTATCACGGGCTAATACGCGAGTATCCAGCATATGCATATCGACGAGATTGCCGTAACTGAAGCTGCGGTAAATCTCTTCATGGTTCCCTTCACGCCATGGGCGAATCGGCAACCACTCGAAATAAGCTTGTAGTGCCGCTTCTTTACGAACGGCAAAATCCCCTTCGCCTTCGTTGTGATTCTCGGCACTATCACGCCAAGTATCATTGGCCACTTCATGATCATCCCACACTGTAATAAAAGGCACTTTCGCGTGTAACTTTTGCAGACTCGCATCGGTATGGTACTGACCATGGCGAGTGCGGTAATCGCTCAACGTCAGCAACTCATTGGCCGGTAACACTTCACGGCCCAATTCGGCAGCATACTCACTGGCATAACCACCGCGGGCATATTCATAGATGTAATCGCCTAAATGCACCACAGCATCTAAATCATCCTGCGCCGCCGCTAACTCATAGACGTTAAAATAACCGGCAGGAAAGTTAGCACAAGACATCACGGCTAATTTGACTGAGCTAACATCACCCTCAGGCAGAGTGCGGGTTTTACCCACAACTGAGGTTTTATCACCCGTCATAAAGCGATAAAAGTAGGTTTGCCCGGCACGTAAACCACGGGCATCAATCTTAACCGTGTAGTCACGGCTCGCATTAGTGACAGTCTCACCTGTAGTCACTAATTGACTAAAGGCCGCATCGCTTGCCACTTGCCAACTCACTTTTACATCGCCCTCAGACTCAGGCGTGACACGAGTCCATAGGATCACGGCATCGACTGCCGGATCGCCACTGGCAATTCCATGTAAAAATTGAGCGGGTACAGAATTATCATCATTACTATCACTACAGCCCATCAAGCCGTAAGAGATTACAGCAACACCAACACCTTTGGCCGACATAGCCAAAAAATCACGACGAGTTACGGTACGATTCATTATTATTCCTTGTTAGATAAGGCTTCACTGGTATGAGGTCTAATAAGACCACGATTGTGAGATATCACTGTTACATATTTGTGACATCTTTGTCAGCCTTTTATGATATCTATCAATTCAAACACTTATACTGGATAGCGTACTTTATTTGTGCAGGACTGGCGTAGCTTACAGAGAAGCTGCTAACATCGGTGCAGGCTAACGCAGCGTGTGAAATGCACGCCAGAGAATGGCAAGAAAAGGAATTTATACAATGAAAGTCAGCGATATTATGAGTGATCAAGTCATCTGCATCAGCGATGGCGCCAGCTTGAAAGATGCCCACCATCTGATGCAAACCCGTGGCGTACGCCACTTACCTGTGATATCTGAAATTGATGGCACCCTCGTTGGCGTACTCACCCATAAAAAGATGATCGCCAGCGTGATGACTATGTTGAATAAGTACGGCCAAGGCGCGCTCGAGCGCAAAGAACGATACACGCCAATCACAACTGTGATGGACCAAGACTTTCAGCATCTTACTGCCGACGAGCCCTTAACTGTGGTGGTGGAATATTTTATCGAAAACAAACTCGGCTGCTTGCCCGTCGTCGATGTCGATAAAAAGGTGCTCGGTATCGTCACATCATCGGACTTTATCAAGCTGTGCCGTACCCTGCTGCAACAGCAAGCGTAACGTTTTACGCTCCTTTTCTTCGATGTCAGCCTTTTACTACGTAAAGGCTGGCGTTGTATTTTTTATAAACTGTGTTTTCTATAAAAAGAAAGGATTCCCTTGGCTAAATTACTCTCACAAGAACAATTTATTCGCGCCTATGAATGCGCAGAATTAGGCTGTATTGCCAATCAACAACTACTCGCCAAATTACTCGCCGATCCCGATTATGACGCTTTACATGAATACAGCGCCTACTTTGGCAAAGCGGCGGCGCAAATCACCTGTATCAGTGACTTACAAAGTATGGAGGAATTGCATTTTGTCGCGGGGAACTTGAATTGGGACGATCATGACCCAAACATGGTCAGGGCGATTATCGAACATCCACTGTGTGACGCGGGTACCGCCTTATTACTTTACTGGTACGGACAAGGCTTTTATTACTCCACGCCGGAGACGCTCGACACACCTTTTGGACAGCTATTCAAAACCATAACCGATAGATTTGTTGAGCGCGGCTATGCCAGTTATAAAATCCATTTTGACCCGATTAAAGAATGTTTCATGCCCTCATTAGAGGACGTTCTTACTAGAGGATGCCAAATTCCAGGGGCTATTTTTGCCCCTTATAGCACTATGGAAATCGAAACCTATGAAGGGCACCCAAGGTATCTACAATTTAAAAATGAACTACTGAAATCGGGCAAATGGGGCAACCAATAAGCGTTGACCTTTTGATATCAGAACAGTTTAAGCTGGGGTTACTGGCGGAATACGCGTAAAACGCTGCCAGCGACCCGAGCGCCAACGCTGCACCATAATCAATCCACGCACCCACTCATCTGCCGCAACGGCAAGCCAAGCAGCCAAAACGCCATAACCTAAATGCAAGCCAAAGAACCAAGCAAAAAACACCCCAATACCCCACATACTAAAAAGACCTATACGCACAGGGAACGCCACATCACCCGCGCCTTTTAAGGCCGAAATAATCACCAGATTAAACACCCGCCCCGTTTCGAGCGCGATTGAACCTGCCAGTAATAACGCCGTCAGTTGGATAACTTCTTCGTTTTCACTCAACCAGCCGACAATAACGAATCGCTGCCAGTAGAAGACTAATACTATGGTCAGTGAAGCGACAAAGCCCACCAAACAGTAACGCTGCACCCGAGTGGTGATTTCATCGAACCATTGTTTACCTACATAGTATCCGGTCTGAATTTGCGTCGCTTGCCCGAGTGCTACCGCAAAACAATAGATAAAACGGCTAATATTCAAGCCATAGGTGTAGGCCGTGAGCGATAAAGTGCCCATCTGGCTGATAAAGTAGATGATGGTCATCTGAGCCACATTGTAAGACAGCATCTCGCCAGCATTGAGCAGGCCAATACGCATCACACTCCAATAAGTGCTGCGCGGTAAAAGCTTAAGTCTTTGCAGTGGCAGCGGAATTTGCTTATGCCGGATCACCATCAACATGATCACAGCGCCAATGATCTGGCTGGTAACGGTAGAAATTGCCACCCCTGTTACCCCATAAACAGGCAAGTCAAAGGGAGAATACAGGGCAATATAGTTACCGATGACGTTCATCAAGCCTGTGCTTGAGGTAACTAACATGGCCGAGCGGGTAAAACCGTAACTACGCAAAATAGCGGCGAAGGCAATGTTCATCACTAGCCCTATGCTCAAGCTGCCGCAAATCACCAAATAGTCATATCCAAAACCAGCCACATCGTGCTCAAGCGCAAATAAGCCGATAATGCCCTTAGCACCAAAGAACATAGATGCACCCATGACCAAGGCTAATACCAAACTCAATACGACACTCGCCACGCCTATGTCTATAGCCTGCTGCGGTTGGCCTGCCCCATTGCTTTGGCTAATCAAAATACTCGCGCCCGTACTCACCATCATGGACATGACCATCATGAAGAACATCAGCTGAGTCGTGAGTCCCACTGCGGCAACCGCATTATCGGAATAATGGCTCAGCATAAAGATATCGCTGATCCCAAGCAGAGATTGCAGCAAGGTCTCGATAAAAATCGGCCACGTCAGGGCAACTATGCCCATACGCTGTTGCAATGTTTTGGGTGCTTTTGCCACGAAAGATTCCTGCAAATAGAGAACGAATAACGAGTGTGGTCGCTGGCTCAATGTGTCGCTCAAACAGCATCTTGGCAACCTATATTTTAGCCAAGAGACTGAAACCCACTTTCACAAATAGACATCAAAGTGCTATCGAACGCACAATCAGGCGGACATTTAACCGCATTAAGCCTGACAGTCAATTAAGTTGGTAATTTTCTTACAAGATACCCTACAACTCAATCTGTAATAGTCAAAAAGATGCCGACTGCAACCGTATTCATTACTAAGTTAATACCAAAGTTAATTTCCGCAATCATGATAGAGCTCATGGCTGAGTGTGAATCTAGGCTACCAATTCAATTAAGCTGCCGATAAACTCAGCCCATTGCAGAACAGCCGAGCGCACTAAAAATTGAGGGAGTATTAAATGAGCCAACTCTATTTAGAAGAGGGAATTAAACAATTGGTTAGCGAGTTTATCGCGGCGGGCTGCCCATCGGTGCGAGAGCAAAGTATTGAGCAACGTAGACAAGGTTATATTGCCAGCACTGTACTCGCGGGTGAGCCTGAAGAGGTGTTCGAGGTTAGATCTATTTCCATCGATGGCGCAGAATTAACTCTGTTCAAACCCTCGGCGGCAAACAATTTACCTATCGTCATTTACTACCATGGTGGCTGTTTTGTCAGTGGCGGCGTTGAAACCCATAATCAACAACTGCGAAAACTCGCCAATGATTCTGGCGCACTGGTGAGCGCCGTTCGCTATCGCCTCGCCCCAGAACATGTTTATCCCGCAGCCCACGACGATGCCTGCCATGCTGCAGAAGTCATATATCAACATTGCCACCAATGGGGCGGTGATAACACTAAGATCACCCTAATGGGCGACAGCGCTGGCGGCCATTTAGCCCTAGTCACTTGCCTGCGTTTAAAAGCCAAAGGGCAATGGTTGCCACACAAACAAGTGCTTATCTATCCTATGCTCGATGCCACCGCGAAGAGCCAAAGCTACAGCGACAATGGCGAGAAATACATCATCACCCGCGATACCTTGCTAACAGGTTTCGATCTGTATTTAGATTGGCACCCCAGAACCGATGCCGAAGCCAGTCCACTACGCCGTGATGACTTAGCAGGCTTACCCGAAACCCATATCATCACCGCCGAATTCGATCCACTCGTCGATGAAGGTGAACAGCTATTTAGGAATCTATTAGAGGCTGGCGTCAATGCCCACTGCCGTCGTTATCTTGGCGTCATCCATGGATTCTTCCAACTCTCGGGCGTGAGCCGTTCCGCTCGGGATGCCATGGTGCAAGTGAGTAATATAGTGAAGACAGCCTAACGTCATCCTTGATGATTAATTAATTCATAAAAAAGGCTTTCTATCTAGATAGAAAGCCTTTTTTAACCGTTTGATATTCAGATTTAAACGGTTTTCTTTCGATACGCCAAGAACAACAAAACTATACCTACGGCTAAAAACGGTAAGCTCAGAAGTTGTCCCGCACTTAAGAAAGTTTCAGAGTAAGCCGCTTGGCTAACTTTAATCGACTCAATCGCAATTCGCGCACTAAACACCGATACCAGAAACAGGCCGAAAATAGCCCCATGTCTTTGTTTAATCTGCGTGTATTGATACAAAGCATACAGACCAATAAAGATAGCTAAATAAGCGAAAGCCTCATAGAGCTGTGCTGGATGTCTTGGCAACATGTCGA
Source organism: Shewanella sp. SW1 (assembly GCF_025653545.1). Classification (NCBI taxonomy): domain Bacteria; kingdom Pseudomonadati; phylum Pseudomonadota; class Gammaproteobacteria; order Alteromonadales; family Shewanellaceae; genus Shewanella; species Shewanella sp. SW1. Next base: position 59,664 of record NZ_JAKKSG010000026.1, read on the forward strand.
CACGGGCAAATATAATACCCCAAGGTTGAGTAGTAGGATCGCCTAAAATTTCTGAGTTGGCGAAGTTTGCCATACGCACAAAAAAGCCAAAAATGGCGGTGGCGATCGCGAGTCTGTCCAACAAAAACAGGAAGGGTAGCTTCACTTTACGTTGGTAATAATACAAGGCCAGAATCGCGCCTAAACCACCACCGTGGCTGGCGAGTCCGCCTTCCCAAATCGCCAAGATCTTAAGCGGATGAGCAAAGTAATAAGTCGGATCGTAGAACATACAATGGGCCAAACGCGCACCCACAATAATGCCAACCACACAATAAATCAGTAAATTATCAAGGGACTCAAGATCGAGATTTTCCTTGATATAAATCCGCTTCATCACCTGAAAACCAGCAGTAATAGCAACAGCAAACAGGACTCCATACCAATGTATTTTTAGTCCCATAAACGAGATTAATACAGGATCGAGCTCCCACACTAAGTGTTCCAAATTCAATTACTCCATAACACTTGGTACATAGAGGTACGCCAAAAAGCATGTTTTACGTGGTTAAACGCCAATAGACAAGCCTTGTCGCGGGGATATCTTACTATTGAGTCAAATTTAATGACTCAGAGCTACCTTGGTTTAGCCGAATGAGGCAATGTCAACCAAGTTACCATTTAACGAATCAACTGGCTAAATTTAACTGACTTTAGCCCCCCCCTAACGGCTCAGACGTTGGATGATGTCACTATGCTGTGGATATTGGGCTAACAAAGTTTGTTGGCTAAACAGCTCAAAAGCATCAAAGGTAAAACCGGGCGATACCATGCAGCCCACTAATGAAAAACCATCTTGATTCATGGCAGAACCAAAGATACAGCCCTTAGGGACTAAAAACTGTGGCCGCTCGCCCGCAGCTAAATTAAGCCCTAATTGCGCCGTCGTTAGCACCCCATCAGGATCAATCATGTAAATCGTCAGTGATTGCCCCGCATGGAAATACCACATTTCATCAGCTGTCAGACGATGGAAATGGGAAACCTCTCCAGTACGCAGCAAAAAATAGATACTGCTCCATAATGCCCGAGTCTGATCAAATGCCGTTTCTGAACGATAGGATGAGCGGTAATAACCGCCTTCAACATGCTGCTCTAGCGCTAAATGTTCAATAAAATCATCTGCAGTATGCATTATAAATCCCTGTGTAAAATTAAAACCACAATTAAGGCCCTAGATTCTACTCGAAAATCATCTGTCCACTAAACACCGCAATGAAGCTTTTTGAACATAAGCACAAACGCTAAAGTTCAAGACATCACGACTGACTCGATACGATCGCAAGGCTTAAGTTTTAAGCCTCAACAGGGATACAACTCTGCGCCATCGAACGCTCTGATGCCTTGGTAAAATCGCGACGACAAATAAATTGTACGGCATATTGTTATGGTTTGTTGTTACCCACAAAAGCGGCTAAATTGTAAAGAGTTCGCAGGATGCATTCGCGGCTAAAGCGCCAAAGAGTAGTTTATCTATGATGACTTGGACACACGGACTTAAGGTTGGGTGATTTTCCACAGGGATTTTAATCGATGATCAAAATAGAAGAAATGGCTTTAGTCCTTGATGCACTTCCTGATCCTACTTTTGTTCTGTCAAAAAGTGGTAAATACATTGCCGTCTTCGGTGGTAAAGATGGCCGTTATTACCACGATGGTAGTGGTCTAATCGGCTTGTATCTTAGCGATGTGTTAAAGGCTGACAAACTCAATTACTTTTTACAGGTTATCGAAAGTGCATTAACCAGCCGAAAATTACTGATCGAAGAATATGAATTGAGCAATAAAGATGTCAAAGGCTTACCCGATATAGGCCCCGAACAACCCATTTGGTTTGAGGGGCGCATTCAAGCACTAGACTTTCTGGTTGATGATGAGCCTGTGGTACTTTGGGTCGCCAGTAATATTTCCAATCGGCATGAGCTTGAACTGCAACTACGTCAGCTAAGCGATACCGATCAGCTGACAGGGCTGTATAACCGTCGCCGTTTAGAACGTGATTTAACCTTTCAATTCGATATATTTCAGCGCCACCGTATTCCCACCTCAATCTTGATCCTCGATATAGACCACTTAAAGTCCATCAATGACCAGCTAGGCCACCATGCTGGCGATAAAATTATCATCGCCGTTGCCGAAACCTGTCGCACTCAATTTAGAAAAACCGATAGCGCGTATCGTTTTGGTGGGGATGAATTTGTGATTGCCCTACCTGGGGTAGAGCATTCGCAAGCGGTTGAATTTGCAGAATACCTCTGCGATTGCTTTTACACTGAACTGCAAAAATATGCAGTCAATGGCTTGTTTGCCACCGTAAGCATTGGAGTCGCTTCTATCGAACCATTGGATAAGTCCTATGAAGAAACGCTTAAGCGGGCTGATGCGGCCTTGTATCAAGCTAAACGTAACGGTAAAAATCGAGTTATATCAAATACAGCCTGAGCGGGCTGAACATTTCAAACCACACATAGCAATAACAAGCGCCCTTAATAAGTGATAGCAACAAGTGCTCATAAGAAGCGCGAATCAAAAGAGCAACAAACAAAAAAGCGAACCAAAAGGTTCGCTTTTAAACACATGAAGCTAATGCCAAATAACAGAATTAATTCAGGTTTTTCGCAGCTTTACGGGCTTGATGCAACTTCTTATAGCTTTCAATCAATCTTAAATGCGGCTCAATACCTTCGAGCTGCATGCTGGTCTTAGTTAAACCATAAAAACGCACTTTACCTGTGACTGAGCCTACGACGTTGTCCATCACATCTTTACCGAACATACGGTTGAAGTTATGGATAAAATCATCAAGTTCTAACTCTTCATCTAAGGTCACTTCCAGCACAGCATTCATGGCTTGGTAGAACAGGCCACGTTTAACGGTATTGTCGTTAAACTGTAGGAACTCACCGACCAGCTCAATCGCGTCTTCGTGTGCACCGAGTGCCAAATAAATCAGGATCTTAAGCTCAATAATCGTCAGTTTTCCCCACACAGTATTTTCATCAAATACAATGCCGATTAAGGTGCGAATATCCGTGTAGTTATCGAGTTGGCTTTCTTCTAAACGGTTGACCAAATTAGCCAATTGCTTAGTGCTTAACGAATGTAGATTTAAGATATCTTCACGGTACGCCAGCGCCTTGTTGGTGTTATCCCAAATCAAGTCATCAACTGGATAAATCTCAGAATAATCAGGAACTAAAATACGACACGCCGATGCGCCTAAATCGGTAAACTCGGCGATATACACCTCTTTACCTAACGCTTCTAAGATCCCAAACAGGCCGTCGGCTTCTTCTTCGCTGGTGCCAGAAAAATCCCATTCGCAGAATTCATAATCAAATTTACTGCTAAAGAAGCGCCATGAAATCACTCCTGTTGAATCAATAAAGTGCTCAACAAAGTTTTCTGGCTCGCTGACCGCCATGCTGTTAAAGGTCGGTTTTGGCACATCGTTTAAGCCTTCAAAGCTACGGCCTTGCAGCAATTCAGTTAGGCTGCGCTCTAACGCCACTTCAAAGCTTGGGTGCGCGCCAAAGGAGGCAAACACGCCGCCAGTTTTCGGGTTCATTAAGGTCACGCACATCACTGGGAACTGGCCGCCGAGTGAGGCATCTTTAACCACAACTGGGAAACCTTGCTCTTCTAAGCCGTTAATGCCCGCGAGGATGCTTGGGTACTTTTCTAGTACAGACATAGGCACATCGGGCAGGACAATTTCTTGCTCAATGATTTGACGTTTTACAGCGCGCTCAAAAATCTCTGACAAGCACTGCACATGGGCTTCTTGCAGATTATTACCCGCACTCATGCCATTGCTTAAGAACAAGTTTTCAATCAGGTTCGACGGGAAGTAAACCGTTTCACCGTCAGATTTACGGGTGTAAGGAATCGCACAAATGCCGCGCTTAATATTGCCCGAATTAGTATCAATCAAGTGCGAACCGCACAGCTCGTCGTCTGGGTTGTAAATCTCTAAACAATAGTCATCCAGAATACCCGCTGGCAGCGCATCATCTTCCTCTAACGCAAACCACTTTTCATTGGGATAATGCACAAATTCGCTATTGGCGATTTCAGTCCCAAAGAATTGATCATTATAGAAAAAGTTATTATTTAACCGCTCAATAAACTCGCCGAGCGCCGAACACAGCGCGCTTTCTTTGGTAGCGCCTTTACCATTGGTGAAACACATTGGCGAAGCCGCGTCACGAATGTGCAGTGACCACACGTTCGGCACGATATTGCGCCATGATGAGATCTCTATCTTCATTCCAAGATCGGCGAGCATGCCCGTCATATTGGCAATGGTTTGCTCCAGCGGCAGATCTTTACCCAGAATAAAGGTGCTCGATGCGCCATTAGGCTGACCCATTAACATGGCATTGGCGTCTGAATCTAGGTTCTCAACGGTTTCAATTTTAAATTCTGGGCCCGTTTGCACCACTTTTTTAACGGTACAACGGTCAATCGAGCGCAAAATACCTTCGCGATCTTTCTCCGAAATATCTTCGGGTAACTCAACTTGAATTTGGAAAATCTGATTGTAGCGATCTTCTGGATCAACAATATTGTTCTGCGACAGTCTAATGTTATCCGTTGGAATATCACGGGCTTTGCAATATACCTTCACGAAATAGGCCGCACACAGGGCTGACGATGCTAAGAAATAGTCAAACGGACTAGGGGCAGAACCATCCCCTTTGTAGCGGATTGGCTGATCGGCGGTCACGGTAAAATCATCAAACTTGGCTTCAAGTCTAAGATTGTCGAGAAAATTAACTTTGATTTCCATTGAATATGATTTCCACTAAATATGCGAGTCTGTAGCAGCCCATCGACCAAGTCGCGTCATTGGTAATGAGTCATTAAGGGTGAATTATCGGTGTTTTTGGCCCATTAGTCTTGGGTTAATTATGTTAAAAACCATAATCAGGGCATTTACGGCTGAGCTTGACGGTTTGAATAGCAGGGTTAAGCGAGTACTTAGATTGAGTCTCAAGAAGACGAGGAAACCAATGAGTCGCAGAGTAACACTCTGCGCAAAAACGCATTATGGATGTTTTTCAGTTTCTCGCTTAACCAACAGAAAGGTTAAATACATCTTAGTCGGTAATGACAAGGCCATGCCAAAGGCGACACACATAGCGCTGATAATAATCCCTTGCACGCCCATCGCCTCAACAGTTTCATTAAAGTTATGTAAGTAGATGCCCAACGCAATAAGACAAATGCCTACAGTAATGCAGATTTTCAGCGTTAGGATCAACTTTTCATTCGTCACAACCCTGCCCTTACTGTTCGCCACTATCTCCACCAGCACATCAGCCTGCACCAACTCTAGCTAATTTTGCATCAATTTAAGCTAATATAGTGAACTCATTGGGCCCGTATAGTGTTGATAAAGATCAAAAGAAAGGCCTAGATTCACAGCATAGTTAACGACTTTGGAATAAATCAACAGCGCGCATTTTATCGATTTCCATTACATTTTTGTTAACTTAAACACTTAAGAATGCGGGAAATTAGCTATACTCCCCTGCAATAAAAGAGATGTTCATCATGGAGTCGTCAAGCATGTCTAATTTCAGTCTACGTAATAAATTACTGCTGTTGTCGTTATTCCCTTTAATTTTTACTTTGTTCGTACTCATGACAGTTTCTTACTATGTCGAACAAGACGCCCTTGCAGATGAGGTAACGACCTTTAGAACTAAGCTCATCGGTGAACGTAAAACACAAATAAAAGAAGCCACCGAAATTGCCGCAGGAATAGTGCAGTATCAGTTGTCTTTAAAAGAAAATGGCAATGTAAACCAAGCGCTACGTGATATCCGTTTTGGCAGTTCAGGCTACTTCTTTATCTACGACTCCCAAGGCAAAAACCTATTCCATGCCGTCATGCCCAACCTCGAAGGGCAAAATAAAATTGATATGACAGATCCCCGCGGCACTAAAATCATTGTCGGTTTACTCGATGCCGCTAAAAAAGGGGACGGTAACTTCTCGTTCTACTTTCAAAAACCCAATACCAATGAGCAAATTGAAAAAATCGGTTACTCCATGATGATCCCTGGCACTGACTGGATGCTAGGCACGGGAGTCTATATCGATGATATCGACACTGTCGTTGAGGATTATCGTGCGACGGTCACTGAGCAGATGATCGAAAAATCCTATGCCATTCTGCTAATTGCGCTGTTACTCGCCGCGATTACTACCGTTGTTATTCTGATCACTGCCCAACGTATGGTCGCGCCAATTAAAAATATGGCGGACAACTTAAACGATATCGCCAAAGGCGAAGGCGATTTAACTAAACGCCTCACTGTGAAAGGTGAAGATGAAATTGCACAACTAGGTCAATCCTTTAACCTGTTTGTCGATAAACTCCAAACCATCATAGGCGATGTGGCAAACGCGACGGCTAAAGTTAAAACCGCCGCCAACGCGATTCACGATCAAACCAAAGTCATGTCGAGCCAACTCATCAGCCATAACAATGAAACTGATCAAGTGGTTACCGCTATTACTGAAATGTCAGCCACCGCCAGCGAAGTAGCGCAAAATACCACGCAAGTGGCCGAAGCGACTCACGCTGCCACTGGCGATGTAGCCAATGCCCAGCGCTGCGTCGATGCTTCTTTAGAAGAAATATCCGCGCTCATGGCGCAAATCAACAATGCGGCGGGCAGTATTCAATCCTTGAGCGAACAGTCTAAAAAAATCAACAACGTGCTGTCAGTGATTGGCGGTATTGCTGAGCAAACTAACCTATTGGCATTAAATGCCGCCATCGAAGCGGCCCGCGCCGGAGAACAGGGCCGAGGCTTTGCCGTGGTGGCCGATGAAGTGCGTAACTTAGCGAGCCGAACGCAATCAAGCACTTTAGAAATCAATGAGATGCTAACTGAACTGCACAAGCTTGTCGCACTGGCAGTAAAAACGATGGAAGAAAGTCAGCAAAGCTGCGTGCGCTCGGTAGACTCTTCCCGTGCAATTTCTGAAAGCCTAGGCTCAGTGACATCGGCGGTCACGGCTATTAACGACATGAGCACCCAAATTGCGACGGCGGCCACGGAACAAAGCTCTGTAACCGAAGAAATCAACCGTAATGTGTTCGCCATCCAAGAGATTGTGAATGAGTTACTCCATTCCAGCGAAGATGCTGCCAGAGTCAGCCAGACCGTGTCGCAGGAAGGTATTAACCTAGGTAAGCTCGTCGGTCAGTTTAAGATTTAAAAATATTTTCAATGGGTTGTAAGCTAAATAAGACATAGCAACCCATTGGTTTGCTGCAAATGTAAGATAAGGTCTCAGCCTTGCTGAGGCCGATGGCAGTGGAATTGAAGGATTCTAGGATCGTGGGATTTTTAATTTCAAAAAGTAAAACTTAAATCCCATTGCCTACGTATATAAGTCCAAATACCCAATCCAATAGAAATGGCCATGTTCTCAATATTTAAGAAAAATCCCTTAAAAAATTAACTCAGCAATATAACGCCAAGCTTGAACAAGCTATGCATGCCCAGAGAAAAGGCGATATTAGATCCTACTCAATGCTGACCGCTGAAGCCGAGCAAATTGAAAATCAAATAAAAGTATTAGAAACAACAAACCATAAATAAACCTTCAAAGCAAAAACACTCAGCAGACAAACTACCAAGAGTCAGCTTGAAAACGTGCCAATCTGGCCTCTGTGACTGTGCATTGAGTCAATTGCATCAACTCACCTAAGGTAATCGCAGGATTGTCTGTGATAAGCCGAATCAGCTTAGCGTCTAATGGTTCAAGTTTGTCCGCATGTTGCAGCAAGGCTGACTCCAACTTTTTGATAAGATAACCAAACTGGCCATCTTTAGCTGTTAACTGCTGCGCCAGCAATGGCTCACTTTGTAAATGCGCACAGCAGGATTGGATCTTGATCGCCGCGCCAACAATGCACCAATTTCTCGAACGCCGCACACGCTTAAGCTCGCAATCATATTGGGTTGCAATCGCTTGAGCTTGTTTAACCGCCTCCCGCCCAATTCGATGAATCAGCGAGGGCAGCGAGATACTAATGTCGTCGTTCATAACGCTTGGTTCATCGCCGCTCTTTTATGCCTGCATGGGTAAAAGCCTGCTCGACTTTACATTCAAATACAAAAATTCAATGCGCGGCAGTGTACTCTGCCTCACTTTATTCTAAAAGCTCCGCCCTCTGCCGGATAAGATTTGATGCGATGACGCTTTGATACCAATCGTATTAAATATCTGTTCATTCAGCGGGAGTTCAACGCGCTTTAGACAAGGCGAAGGCTTGAAGGCATAGTGGTGCTCTGTCGAAAGCCTTAAACGCAGTATAAAGCGTGTTGCCATGAATTTAACATCGGCCGCCCTTCGGGAGCCTCACAGGCATCCCACTCCCGTGTTGCATTGACTTAAAAGGGAATGACCATTTCTGCGTCAATGCGCCTTGGATTGAAATGCCTGTGAGGCTCTGAACTGATTAGATATTTAATGTGATTGGTATGACTCATTAACCCACATATTTTGAGTGAGTTTCGCACCACGTTTGTAGCTTATGTTGTAAATCGCGCAGCTTCTTTGGGTAATGGCTCTGCTTGGCATAAACCATGTACAACTCATGTGGATAGCATTGCCATTGGGGAACGAGCAAAGTGAGTTTGTGCTGAGCGACATCCTCCTCTACCAAATAATAAGGCAGGCTAGCGATACCTGTACCACTCAAAGTAAGCAGATGTGTAGTGGCATAGTTTGAACTGCACAGTGCAGGCTCAAAAGTGAGCGTGAGACTGTCCCCCGCGAGTGGTTCAAACACCCACTGTGTTTCGCCCGAAGACAATAGACGATAATGGCGTAAATCATCAGGGTGACGAACTTCTGCGGCTGCGGGATGTGCGGGCGAAACCACTAAGACATGACGAATTCTGCCAAGATATCTGGCGATCAGATTATCGCTGTGCGCAATGCTTGTTCTTAAGGCGAGATCAAACTTGCCGAACTCAACATCTTGAATATTCTGCTCAAAACACAGTTCGAGTTTCACTTGAGGATACTCAGCAATAAACTGGAGCAGCATAGGACTCAGCAATTTTTTGCCCAGTTCCGTTGGAGCGGTGAATTTTAAAGTGCCACAGGAGTCCTGCGTTAAATCCTGCACTAAACGCCCAGCTTCATTGGCCAGCCTCTCGATTTCGCAGGCTTTACCATATAACGCTTGCCCTGCTTCGGTCATTGATACTCGCCGAGTGGTTCGGTGGAGTAATTGACAACCCATTTCATCTTCAAGGGATTTAACATGGCGCGACACTAAGCCTTTAGAAGCGCCGAGTTGTTCAGACGCAGTGCTAAAACTGTGCATTTTGGCAACCAGCATAAATGACTGCAGATGAGTGAGATTCATCAATTAAACCTATTAACGAAACAATGTGGTGATTATATGCGCTTTTTCTATTTAATTAACCAGACTATCCTCAATTTGTATTCAATTTAGGAGCATGTCATGAAAATAGTCGTAGTGGGTGCATCAGGCACAATCGGACAAGCCATAGTCCGCTTATTCCATTCAACTCAGCATGAAGTTATTCAGGTAGGGCGAACAACGGGGGATGTCCTGATAGACATTCGGGATGAACATTCACTCCATCAAGGGCTAGAAAAAATCGGTAAAGTCGATGCAATGATTTCGGCCATGGGTGACGTCGTGTTTAAACCCTTCAACGCTATGACTCAAGCAGACTGGTATACAGGGCTCCAAAGTAAGTTATTGGGGCAAATACAGTTAGTGCAAATAGGTAGCCAATACCTCAACGCTGGGGGCAGTTTTACACTGACCAGTGGCATTATTGCCGATGTCCCAGTAAAAGATGGCATCAGTGCCGCCACAATCAATGGCGCACTTGAGCATTTTGTTACCGCCGTCGCGGGAGAATTACCTGCACAGCAGCGAATAAACATTGTCAGCCCAACGGTATTAAGCGAATCGTTAGCGAGCTATCAGGACTATTTTCCCGGTTTTAGTGCAATCAATGCCGACATATTAGCCAAGGTTTATTTGCGATCAGTCATGGGCAGAGAAAACGGCCGAGTGCTGAAAGCCTTTTCCAGCTGCGGCACAGTGTCTTAACAGCAGTGTCCTAACAGCAGTGTCCTAACAGGACAACCTAACCTTGTAACGCAAGGCGCGTAATCAGTCACTGTTAAAGTCTTGAGCGTTGCGCTGGGATTGCCTACAATAGCGCACGCTTTTTCACTATAGACAACGACAGATCACGACCATGACCGACACAACATCATTACCTGCTTTACCGGATCGCCTTTCCGTTAACCCACGCAGCCCACACCATGTGGCAGAAATTTTCGAGCACGATATCGGTATTAAGCTCAACGGCAAAGAGCGTTTTGATGTCGAAGAATATTGCATCAGTGAAGGTTGGGTAAAAGTGCCAAGCAAATCCTTAGACCGTCGCGGCCAACCTCTTTTGCTCACAGTAAAAGGCACAGTTGAAGCGTTTTATCGTTAAGCTTTAGTGCAAAGAGCTGGATCATAACAACGGCCAATTAATATTGGCCGTTTTTGTTTGCCCAGCAGCAAATGATACTAACTCAATACTACTTGCTGAAACTGCACCAGTGTACTGACCTACTATTCGGAACAGCTATTTAGTCGATTTTTGGCGAAATGGATTAAATCAAATAGCATTATGCATGCCTACTTATTTGAATATCATCAAGTTTATTTGGGGATTCGCTAGAGAAAGCGTTAGAGAGAGGAGAAATAGTTGATGTCTCGGTAACTCCAATATATAAAGGTCCTTCCAGAATATCGGCAGGTATAACAGTAAACGCTCAAGATAGTGATGGTTTCTTTGAAAGCATTGCTCTTCTTAATCCTCGTGGAATGTAGATCATGACCCTATCAGTATTAAATAGCATTTTAACTCCCCCTAACTTCTCTAATGAATCTGGGATTGGTAAAGTTTGGCCTTCTATAGATGAAGGTCTTAGTTTCCCCAGTGATTACATTGCGTTTATTAATCGTTATGGCACAGGAAGAATTGCCGATTTTATTGCGATATTCAATCCATTTACTACAAATTATGACCTTGATTTTTTTGAGCAGAAGAAATCAATCATTGAGGATTTCAATTACCTTAATAATGAAGACCCAGAGTATTTTAAATATAACCTCTATCCAGAAATTAATGGCCTTTTACCAATAGGCGTAACGGATAATGGTGATTGCATATTTTGGGTTGTTTCCGATCTAAAAGACAGTGAGACATGGGGCACTGCAATAATCGCATCTAGATCGCCAGATGTAGAATATTTTGATGAAAATATAACCTCTCTATTGACTGGTTTATTGTTAAGAAAAATAAGATCAGGATCATTACCTAATAGTTTCCCTCCTAAAAATGTTACCTTTGAAAAAATTTAAACAAAAAATAAATGGTCATCCGCAATAAATCATGGACCGCCACGGCCAACCACTGCTACTCACAGTAAAAGGCACAGTTGAAGCCTTTTATCGTTAAGCCTTAGCGCAAAGAGCCGGATCATAAAATGAGTAAAGGCTAGCCGTGGGAACCCTAGCTAGCCTTAGATAACAAACACAGTCTTCCTTAGGTTATTGTTTGCGCACTAGTTTATCCGCAAGATAGTCAGCTAATTCAGCAAGAGGGATATGAGTCATCACACCGTCTTTGCGGCACTTAACTGACACACACTTCTCGGCCTCTTCTTTATCCCCAACCGTTAAGATATAAGGCACTTTTTGCTTGTGAAAGCGTTTCATTTTGCGGGCAACTGAGTTTTGACTGATATCAACCAACACTCGCATGTCTCGTGCTAAACATAGTGCGGCTAACTGACGGACAAATTGGCTGTTTGACTCATTCACTGAAGCGATAGCAACAGGTACAGGATGTAACCAAACAGGAAGGTTACCCTGTGAGACTTCCAAGAGAATCCCCAACCAACGCTCGATAGAGCCATACATAGCTTGGTGCATAATCACTGGCCGTTCGAATTCACCTTGCTCATTTGTGTACTGAACATCGAATCTTTCAGGCAAATTAAAATCAAACTGGATAGTGCCACACTGCCAGCGTCTTCCCATAGAATCTGTCAGTGACAGTTCAATTTTGGGACCATAAAAAGCCCCTTCACCAGCTTGATACTCGGCATCAAAGCCCTCAATCTGGCAAGCTGAATCCAATAGCTTTTGTGCTCGGCACCATTGCTCATCGCTGCCTAATGCCTTCTCAGGTTTAGTCGATATTTTTACGTCTAAATTATGGTAGCCGTAATCACCATAAACCTGCTTTGCACGCTGGAGAAAACCACGTATCTCCTCCTCTGCCTGAGACCAACAGCAAAAAACATGGGCATCATCCTGAGTGAACTGGCGTGCGCGCAGGCAACCATTTAACGAGCCTGAGGATTCATTACGGTGCACCAAGCCAAACTCAAATAGTCGCAGTGGCAAATCTCTATGGCTATGTACMCCGCGCTTAAACAGCAAAATATGGGCAGGACAAGACATAGGTTTTAAAACATATTCATCCATGTTTTCCTTTCCGCCACCGAAAAACATGTTCTCTGCAAACATGTCCATATGCCCAGACGTTTGC
>NZ_JAKKSG010000027.1:0-61304 GCF_025653545.1 Shewanella sp. SW1
CAGACCAGCTTTGAGCGCCTGAGATGACGGCACTAAGCACAAGAAAACAGATGTCAATGACATCATGTTCTTGATTTATATGGGAACGGCAATCAGCAATGTTATCGAGATGTTTGAGCATATATAGGTCAAAAGACAAAGAAAAAGTGACCTATTTGATCACATTGGCGGGATCAATCAAGCTATTTCTTATCTCATTGTTTTTAAGGGTTATGCATAAAAAGCGATCGAGTATGATCAGCCCCTGCTTAAGATCACCGCCCCAAATCGTGCGTTCATCGACTTGTTCAAACTCATCACCATTGATGGGATCGTTTAAGAAATAGGTAAAATTAGAGAATAAATTCATAGTCGAGCGAATGGCGTAGACATTTCCCTGCCAATCACCCGCATCGTAATTAGCTGAAACGCTATAACGGTTAGATTTACCGCCGACGTCTTTATCTAAAGATCCATAAAAATCAATCAATCCAGAATCCACCGCACGGGCGGGGATCTGATCCGCCGAATTCCAGCTGTTATCGTAGGCCATCATAGTGACGCTCAAGTCACCCTCGCCGAGCCGAGTTAAATAACGCCCGACGAGACTGATCTTACTCACATCCTCATCAATATCCGTCCACGGGCCATCATAGGTTTGTGCCTCACCACCCCAAATAAAACGCCCCATGTCAGTGTTTAACTCCTGAGTCGCCACGAGTCGCTGGTAGCCATATTCACCCAACGTCACCCCAACTTGGTTATGGGGGAGTTGATCTGCCAGCAGTAATTGGGCTGCACCCGCGCCAGAAAAATCGGCCACCTCAGGATAATAAGCGCCTTTGGCATAATGGATCTCGCCTATAAGTTCAGGGATCAAAAAGTTAAGATCCGTATAACCCTGACCATGCCCATGGGTTCGCATATTCACAGGCATACCATCGACTCGTGTATTAAAGTCTGTGCCATGATCCAAATTAAAGCCGCGTAAGAAATACTGATTCGCTTTACCCGAACCACTGTGCTGAGTGACTATCATCCCAGGAACAAATTCGAGGATTTCGCCGGTTCGTAATAGGGGTCGACTCTCGATTTCTGCCGCGCCGACTATCCCCTCAGATGCCGAAGTACTATGGCCTAAGGTGTTAATTTGCCTGCCGCGCACCTCAAGGCGTTCGATATTGTCCGTTGCCGCCTCTGCCACTACGGCACTCGATAAACAACAAAGAGGTAATAACCACGTCATTGATAACCAAAGCTTTGATAACCGCATTCCTGATAATCCCAGTCCCGATTTCATCCTTTCTTTCCTACTACAGGTGATAGACGGCAGGGATTTAACGCCTTATTTACAAGCAAAAAACCGATCAAGCTCAAACTCTGATGAATAAAAAACCAGCAAAATACAGGCAAATATCATTTCTATGTGCCGTATCGCACATTTTTAAACCCAAAAGGACAAAATGTCCGCCAGCAGATCACATTTCAACCGTGTGTTAGTGCGAAATCATGGTAATGAAATAATCTTGCTTGAATAAAAATGAACCCATTTATCAGGCTAGCTATACTCTAAATAACTCAACACTTTGAGAGACACGCTATGCAACGATGGAGCAATATGCACATTTGGAGTGTGTGGGTAGGCCTTTTCTTTTGTGTCTCGGTTCATGCAACCAGCAAATCAACAGCAGAAACCACAGCGATGATTGCTGATAAACCTATCATTACGATGGCGTTTTATGAGGACCCCAAACATAACTTCTACTTTAAATGGGCTGAACTGATTTACGCCCAAGCCTTTGAACGCTTAGGATATGACTTCTCCTATCAAGTGGTTCCCGCAGCCCGCGCCAGTATGATGGCGGACTCAGGTAAAGTGGATGGCGAGCCGGGGCGTGTATCTCATTATGGCGAAAAGTTTACCAACCTCATTCGAATTGAAGAACCGGTTATCGATACCCATTTAATTGCCTTCGCGCACAATCCCGAAATCAAAATACCTAACTGGCAAGCACTGCAAAAGAGTCAATACAAGATCGAATACTATCGAGGCGTGTTCCTCGCAGAACAAAAGCTAAAGGGACTCATTCCTAAGGAGCGTCTGACTGAATCTTCGTCCCCTGCGAGCTCCTTTCGTAAAATGCTCCGCGACCGAATCGATATCTATATTGATACGGAGGCAAGCTCATTGGATCTATTACAAACGCCAGAGTTTCAAGGCAGCAAAATAATCGCGATTGCCACCCTAGAAGAACTCACCAGCTATGGTTACTTAAATAAACGTCACGCGGCACTCGCCGTTAATCTTGCTCGGGAGCTAAAACAGATGAAGCAAGAAGGTATATTTGACACCTACAAACAACAGGCTCAAAAATCGCTTAATAATGAAATGAATCATGGCGATACCCCAGAATAAATCAGCATCGACTGTAAAAGTCGTGGCTTACTTTTCTCCACAGAAGATGGCACTAATGTAAAAAGCCTGTTCAATCATACTGAACAGGCCATGTATTCGATGAAAAAGTGAATAAAACTCACCTACAAAACCTAGGCTAAACCTTACTTATTTGCTTGCGAGTTTACGCCAACGCAACCCATCGCGAATCACCTCATAGCCAGGGAACATAGCGGCAATCACTAGAGTATAACTTAGCCAATGTTCTAACTGTAATAACGTAAATTCCCCATTTAATTCAGCTCCTTGGTTTTGTACTTGGCTTTGTAATAGTGGCGAACTAAAGGCCAGAAAGACTAAGAACGAGGCATAAGCAAGATTGATCCCCATATTCGCCAGTAACAATTCAGTAGTCCACACTCGGCGGCGTAGTTGCCAGAGACTATTCCCCATAGACAGCAAAATAATAGGGCTAAACCATTGCAGTAATTGCTGAGCATTGACGCTGAAAATCACAGTCCGCGCGGCTAATTGCTCGCTACTCATCCACACAGAACACCAGATCACAAGTAAGAGAAAAAGATATGTCGCCAGATCGGTAAACACATCGCTTAAACTAATATGCTGCCAACCGGGCCCAACCTTGGGCAAATTCTGCGGCTGCCATTTTTGGCAATTGCTGCCAGATAGGGGTTTCCCCTGAGCCGAGAAACTCCAAAAGGCCAACAGGATAGCGGTAAAGGCAAGACAGGCATCGCCGATAAAACCTTTGGCAATATGGTGGATAAATCCTAATAGATCCCCCTCTGCAGAGCCCAACCATTGAGTCGTGCCGCCCACAACCTGCAGCACAAACAAGACCCCAAGCACAGTGAAAAGTGTATGTTTAAAAAGCGGAATATCCTCAGAGGCAATAATAGGCACTGCCGGAACAAATTGCTGCGCGACCTTACAGGGATGCCCCATTTGCTTTAATACCGCGACAATTTGCGCTTCAGTCAATTCGCCTTGTTCAGATAGGGCATCCAATTGGTCGCAGATATTGGCTTTTAATTCACGGCCAATTTCCTGACGTTTGTTCTCGGGCAATTCTCGCTGCACCGCGGCGATATAGCGATCGACTAATTCCATATCAAATCTCCTCTGCACTCTCGTCTGAGCTTTTCATATCAGAGCCATTAGTGTCAGCGCTTTGCTCCAGTAAAAAAGCCAAGGCGCCATTAAGTTGCTGCCATTCATCGGTCAGTTGACTAAGCAACTCAGCGCCCAATGACGACAATTGGTAATAACGACGCTCACGCCCTTCGGCCTGTCGCCACTCACTATCCAACAATCCTTGATCGGCTAGGCGGCGCACTAAGGGATACAGAGTCCCTTCGTCAATATCGATACCGCCTTCCTGCAACTGTTTGCGGAGCGAATAACCGTAGTGGGCTTGTTTTAATAATCCCAGTACCGCCAACACTAATACCCCACGGCGCAACTCGAGTCGCATTTTGACTAGCTGTGAACTTGTCATTGTCGAATTCCTATCCTTAACACTGTGTCACACACACTGTGCGCCACACAGCAAATACTATGTAGCACACAGTAAAATTGCAAGTTTTCATGCACATTTTTTGATCACTTTGTTTATTATTAATGCAATCTATTGTTTGTATTGAATTTACCAAAATGCCAACCGTTTCTGCTGAGTGCTCACATTTCCCCACCGCCATACACTCAAAACGAATGAGTCATACATAAGCAAATTCAAGATAAAAAATTGCAAAACTTCCTTTGCTTGAGTAACTTAGCATCCAACATTGAATAGCCGATTCGTCAACCTAAGTACGGTTTGCTCCTTAAAAAAGATAAATCGGAGCGACTCAAGTAAGTATTGATATTCAATAACTAAAAATATTAAGCGGTTAAATTAAGGACATAGAAAATGCTCATGGATAGAGGCGTGCTGGTACGCTGGAACGATGAAAAGGGATTTGGCTTTATTCAGCCTGAAAAAAACGCAGCCCAAGATGTGTTTATTCACATTTCAGTGCTGAAAAAGATGGCGAGAAAACCCATAGTGGGCGACAGCATTCTGTTTCAAACGGAAGTGCAAAATGACGGCAAAAGAAAAGCGGTTATCGCCTCGATTGAAGGCGTCGCAGTCGTTGCAGCGAGTGCAACAACACGCTCCCACTCTCATATCCAATCACGCAATGAAAACTTCAATAACAAAAACAAAGCGCATTACCATAGCCCACGAAAATCGTCCTTTAATACGATAATCCCGCTGCTAATAATCGTGGCCATAGTTATCTTTGGCTTTAAACAATACCAAGAATTCAATGAAGCTCCTGCAATCGATGAAGTACCTGTCCTCACGAATGAAGACACTCAGCCAATGCCCATGTATGAAACTAAAGCGCGAACACAAGCAACGGCAACACCAAGTTTCCAATGTGAAGCGGGTAAAACCCATTGCAGCCACATGAGTTCCTGTGCTGAGGCGACTTTCTATATCCAAAATTGCCCCAATACTCAAATGGATGGTGACGATGATGGCATTCCCTGCGAGCGTCAGTGGTGCAGTTAGCAATGCGACATATGTAAAGTCACGCGTATAACCTTAAGCCTGAGCAGGTAGCAGGTAGCTAGTAGTGAAATGATAAATAATCTAAAACAATGGCGAGATAGCCTGACAGACATACAGCAAATCGGAGTGATTGCTGCCAGTATCGGGCTTCTCATGCTTGGCTTATTCTACCTTGGTCAATTTATCGGTAGTAGCGTGGTAAAAATGGGCTGGCTGTAACCCTAGAAATACGCAAACTAGCCCCATGAATTCATACCCATAACAACTTCCAAATGGCAACGCATGCACACTGATATCATCACGCACATTGATTCACCTGAGATACTGGAGTCCATGTTAACCGAGCATGCTGCGGTGCTGTTGTTATTTGGCGCGCCAAACTGCGGTGTGTGCCAAACGCTCAAACCGAGAATTGCTGAGATGTTAGTGCAAGAATTCCCGCAGTTGCGGATGGCCTATATTGATTGCCAAGCCCAAGGTGAGATAGCGGCGAGCCGCAATGTATTTGCCTTGCCTGTGGTGGAATGTGTGTTTTATGGCAAAACCTTTGGACGGTTTTCCAAGGTGTTTTCATTAGCGGATATTCGAGGGGCGCTTGCCCGCCCCTATGGTTTAATCGTGACGGAATAATCCAAATTAGACAGTGAGATTATTTGTTTACCAGCGGTCTAAACCCAGCGTAATGCACTGACTTATCAAGCTTAACCTGTACTGCTGGTGTGCTTATAAGACGTGTTGAGCTAGGTGCTGCTTTAGCTTTACCACTGCAACCGCAGCCGTCACCTGTAGAATGACAACATCCACCCTTGGCTGCATGTTTGAGTGAAGCGCGACCTTGGGATGCATCCGTCAACCTAAGATTAAGATCCGCAGTTTGTGCAAGTAAAGTCGCCACTGTTTGACTCGCACTACCTTTGCTCACACTAATCCCCGCATCGAGCAACTTTCCTAACATGCGCTCACCGATATTCTGCACAAGTACAATGTCGGTACCTTGTTGAATAATCAGCTCTAATAAAGCTTTTTTAGCACTACAGTCACCCTTAATTGCCGGGTTATCGACCAGCTTAATCAGCTGAAACTGTTCATTATAAAAGCCAATTTGTAGGGCTTTAGTAAAGTGACTGGCGAGGCGTTCGCGGCTCATCGGTATGGCAATAATCATGATAAATCCTTGTCTGTTTGGGTTGGCAGCCTCAAGGCTTGACCTTGAGTGATAGCCGTCGCCACCTTTTTACGGGCATTGGCGAGAAGGTATCCAAAGGTTTGCCGAGAGATCCCCATCAAGGCCGCGGCTTCGATCTGGCTTAATCTTTTCACATCACCCAGTTCGAGGGCCTCAAACTCATCGGCCTCTAATTGAATATGGGTTAATTTAACCGCAGGGATCCCATTAGGCTTAAATAGGCTACAGGGCACACAGGTCGATAATTGACGGCATTTTTTAGGTCTTGGCATAAATGTTTTTATCTTTAAGTCGTCTTATATGTCTTGAAATCGTGTTTTAGGTCTTAGTGCACATCTTCGGTACTACGAGTGACACTCGGGCTCATCTAGCTAAGGGAGTCCATAGTTCTGGATTCTCAAGCGTGATAACTGACTTGATGAATAAGTTCAGTGGATGAACCATAAAACTGTCACGAGTTTCCGGCCTAGGCCAGAAACTATTATTCGCGCCAACGGCATTCAAAACTGTAAGACGGCTCACAGTTACCTATATCAAGCATGACTAATTAACAGAACTGCTGTCTGACGAATGGGGGATTAAACACTAGGGCGATACCATCATTATCGATATGTGGTGCATCTCAGTTTTCACTGGAATACGAAAATCTTTCGCGCCACAGGTATATTGCCATTGAGCGTGACTAACACACTCAATGGCTAGCGCCCTGTAAGGTCAATCTTAACCTGCATTGGTGGTGCCGAGGGATAATGACAAACTCTGCAAACAAATAAGCAGCCGTTAAGCCGCTGTTATTGATGATGTTCATGGATTTAAACGGGTGAAATCCTCAGACTCACAGTAGTTCACCTGTACCGAATAGCCGTCATCTTGCTTGATAAAATCGACAAAGTTTTTAATCGCAGGTAAGGCATCTTCCCTATGGTGCGACACGTACAGCAATTGGCTCAGATGATGCTCGGCTATCATCTCCAGCGCCCGCATCACTAAGGTGCGATTGATAAAATCTAAGCCCTGATACGGCTCATCTAAAATCAGCAACAGTGGCTGTTTAATCAAGGCGCGACCTATTAGTAATAACCGCTGCTGACCATAATCGAGCTTCTTAAAGCTGGTGCTCGCCAGCCCTGTCATGTGCAAAATAGCCAACCATTCCTTCGCCAAATCTAGCTGAGGTTTAGTGGGTTTCTGGTACAGGCCAATAGAGTCAAAAAAGCCCGAAAGCAGCACATCTAATGCCGAGCAACTGACGCGATATTGCAAGTGTAGCGCCGACGATACTATGCCAATCCGTTGTTTAATCTGCCAAATACTCTCGCCGCTTCCGCGAGGGCGGCCAAAGAGCGTGATGTCATTGCTATAGCATTGAGGATGGTCGCCTAAAATCAGCCCCAGCAAAGTGCTTTTACCGCAGCCATTTGGGCCACGAACTTGCCAATGTTGCCCCGCCTCGATGCGCCAATTCACACCGCTGAAAATCAGCCCACTGACATATTCCACTTTGCCATTTTTAATCTCAACCAGAGGATCAAACGCCTCGGCGTTGTGCCTTTGCCGCTCCATTAAGGCCAAGAGTTCATCGCTACGTTGGGCAGATAACGCATTCAACTGCGCCATCACAGGATGATTGTGCCATTGCTCAATCGACATCGACGGGCTGAGTTTGTGCACACTCTGCCCCGATTTGAGCATCTCGCCATTAAACAACGCCACATGGCTGATGCACGGCGGCAATTCTTCTTGGCGTGAGGTGATGATCAGCAACTGGCTATGCTCAGCCACTTCACTCAGCAGCTCAGATAAGCTCGCCTGATGTTCAGCATCGAGCCCTGCATAAGGGTCATCTAAAATCAGCAATTGCGGTAACATTGCCAGTGCACGTGCCAGCATGACTCTGCGCGTTTCGCCCGTGGATAATTGCCGAAAACCACGCCGACGCAGAGGCTCAAGCCCAACCTTTTGTAATAATGCTGGGAGTTGCTTGGCATCTTGGCAGCATTCCAATACTAAGGATTCGACACTCGAACCGTAATCCAGTTCGTCTTTTTCTAACTCGCGCTCCAGCAATGCTTGTTGCAACCCAAGTGACACCCAACCGATACGCTGCGGCAGACCAGAAATCGTCCCTTCATCGGGCAGAATGTCACCGGTTAATATTCGCCCGAGCAAGGAACCGCAATAACTGTCGGTCGCGAAAATCGCCCAGTGATCTGCTGGGTGCAGTTGCCATTCATCGACGACTAGCACCTCATTATCACGCCCGTATCGTAACTGTTTAACCACAATACTTTTGTCTTGGTTCGCGACAACATCAAGCATAACCACAGTTCCTTTCTATTTTTAAGGGATGATAAAAGCCAGCGATTACCCAATCGCATTGCGCCATGATATCTAAGGCAATAATATCTAAAGCCACAATATCCAATGCAACGGCTCACGATGCACGACAGTCGCTCAGGTTTTATCGGCTGATTTTGGGGAATACGTCACCAGAGTAAAGCTTATTGGGGATAAAATCTAATGCGCTTAATGGCATAGGCAAAGCGTGGCAACATCCAACGGATACCCATGTGTGAGGCAACCACTCTGGCAGAACTGTGATAAAATCGGCACCTGTTTAACTTTCATATCAACAAGGTAATGCAATGAATCCCATTATTGCCATCTTAAAAGAACACAACGTCAGTGACGCTAAAATCCAAGAACTGTTTCAAACATTAACCGAAAATCCATTAATGGCGATGGGCACGCTCGGTCAATTAGGTATCCCAGCCGAAAAATTACAACAACTGCTGGGGCTAGTGATGCAGAAACCAGCCTTGATCAAAGAAGCCGTGCTTGAACTCGGTTTGGATTTCTCAAAAGTAGAAGCCGCAAAAGCCCAACTGCAAAAATAAGCGCAGACTGTTCAAGTTTGTAGCCATCATGCGCTAGGGGAATCCGCGTAACTCAGATCCCCTAGCGAATGTTAAAACCACTAAACCTCACAGCCATTGACGTTCAAAATGATTAATACCAAGTGAGCTAACTGTGTTGCGCCTGCCACTCCTCAATCGCCTCTTTCGCCGCTCGAAAAGCTTCAATCCCCGCAGGCATACCGCAGTAAACGGTGCAATGCAGTAAGACTTCTTGGATCTCTTCAACCGAGCAGCCATTGTTTAGCGCGCCCCGCACATGGCCCTTTAACTCAGTCGGCGCCTTTAATGCCGCCAGCGTCGCTATGGTAATCAAACTGCGCGTTTGCCTTGAGATAGCATCACGTACCCAAACCTCACCCCAGCAATTGGCCGTAACTAAATCTTGCAGCGGTTGCGTAAAATCCGTCGCACTATTGAGCGCCTTATCCACATAGCTATCGCCCATCACAGCACGACGCACCTCAAGCCCCTTCTCGTATTGCTCATCGTTCATCGATGCATCCTTTTTTCTTATGTGATTAAGCTATGTGATTAGGCTTATTGAACCGCCGCCAACCAATCTGCCCTATATCCTTACCACCTATAACTGATAACTAACGTTAGATTGAGCGCACCCAAGAAACAAACTCTTCGGCGAGTCTGGGAGGGTTACAGGCCTCTGTCTGATCTGCGATCTCGTTATAGTACTCGAGCTCGTGAACTATGATGGGTACCGAACGACCGAAAACGCGACTAACGGTTAAGTTGGAATGGAGTGTAGAAGCGACAACGCATACTGCGGCAACAAATTGCTCGGTTATCTCCTGACCGAGCTCAAGGCAGCGCTCAAAATCGACATCTTCCTCCGCATCACTGTACCCGAGACCGAGATCGGCCACCCAGCGAGCTAAGATATCCACAGTCTGAGAGTCAGAATCCCCAAAGACGAGGAGTTCGTTTTGAAGCCAGAAGGCATAGTTCCATTTTGCTTCGTCAGAGCTAGAAGCCTTTGGAATCGAAGCATGCCACTCGTCGACTGTGTTATAGCCGACTGTCAACGTAGGTAGACGGGGATCGTCATATTCGTTGTTGATATAGAAAGACAATGCATAGATCTGCTCCGCCTCAGCGGTTGGTATACTCGCTAGCGCTTCGGTAATAGCACTCTGAAGCGCGGTAATCATCGGGATATTCATACTGGGTTTCCTGCTCGTTTAATGCCGCATTTAGCTAATGAAAATAGTGCATTGTAATTGAGAATAAGAGCTTAACCCACTATTTTTGTTCAGCTTAAATGTCTGCCAATATATTAGTATTCAACCAATTTATCATTAGGATAGTCTCCAATCTATCACACGTAAGACTGCCATTTTTATATAACCCTATGGCCAAGTGATAGAAGCTTGGAATACTCAAAGATACCTATATTTTTCTTGTAAATAACTCAGAAAGAAATGTGTCTGTCCTCGCTTTCGATCTTTCAAAGGTTGGCAGACTCTTTTGCTGCTCGTTTACGGCTTAACAGCCAAAGTAAATCAAGATCGTGGGGCTTCACCCTACACCCGACCAAGGAGGACTGCTCGTCCTATCCTCCTTGGATTCTCCAAGACGCCCCTAGCGAAGTTACATGCATTAGTTACTGGTCTCATACTCCAATAAAAATTGCCTAACGGCTCAGATGGGACATCCCTGTCCCCCCGAGCCTGCGCCATCATCCATGATGTCGCCACGGCATTTTAATCTGCGTATTTCGACAACTTCGCAGGGGAAGGTGTATCTCTTTTATATTTGGTGTTGCTTGCGAGTCATGCAAAGCAAACAGAATTATACCCACCATCCCTTTTTTAAAATTTAACAATGGGTGGCCCATTAAATTTTCATGGATGTGAAAGAGCGGCCATGCCGTCAACGGTCACTTACATGCCAATGCTTAATTCAACCAACTCTCCAGTTATCTGTATGCCTTTTTATAAGCATACACTCTGCAAATTTAACAATGGATGGCACGTTAGATTCTTTTACTGCTCGTTTGCTGCTTAACAGCGGAAGCTGATGATTAAGCACTGTCATTCCAGTGACGCGCCACCCTTTTTATTTCACAAGAAGTATCCATGAGGGCTCGACGACGGCATCTGCTGCATACGGAAGTGCAAATGCCGCGATCACATGGTCAATGATGTTCCAGACATCATAGTGACATTTCCCATATCCCTATGGGTCAGATATGAAAGAGCGGCTATGCCGTCAACGGTCACTTACATGCCAATGCTTAATCCAACCAACTCTCCAGTTATCTGTATGCCTTTTTTACAAGCGTACACTCTGCAAATTTAACAATGGATGGCTCGTTAAATTCTTTTGCTGCTTAACAGCGGAAGCTGATTATTAAGCACTGTCATTCCAGTGACACGCCATAAACTCATCCATGAGGGCTCGACGACGGCATCCATGCCGTCAACGGTCACTTACATGCCAATGCTAAATCCAACCAACTATGCAGTTATCTGTAGCTTTTTTACAAGCATACACTCTGCAAATTTAACAATGGATGGCTCGTTAAATTATTTAGAAATTTAGCAATGGAGGGCTTGTTAAACTTAAATTCTACTCTACCTACGCATGATAAAAACCTGTAACTTATCTCAATCAAACTCAAATAAAATCAGGGGCTTTAATCATGATCACAAAAATACGTATTCGTGGTTATAGGGTATACAAGGACTTCATTATCAAGCCACACCAAGGGAAGAACATCCTGATCGGTGACAACGATGCTGGTAAATCAACACTGATGGAAGCGATTTCATTAGCACTTAACGGCCGAATAAGCGGCCGAGCTGTACTTGAAGAACTAAATCCACATTGGTTCAACACTGACTTAGTGGACGAATTTCTCAACGCACTGAGTTTTGGCAAAAAGCCCTCTTTCCCCGAAATACTAATTGAGCTGTACTTACGTAATGATGCCGAACTTCAGATGTTGTGTGGAGCGGTAAACACCAGTGTACCTACGGATGTCTGTCCAGGAGTATTTCTAAGGATTTTCCCAAATGATGAATATCAAGACATGCTGGACGAATGGTTGAAGAGCCCCAACGAACTAATGCCAGTGGAATACTACACATGCGAGTGGCGATCGTTTGCTGACCAAGAATTGGTGAAGCGCCCAAGAGTACTTTCTGTAGCGATAATTGATTCCAAAACCGTTAGGTCTGCTTCTGGCGTGGACTACCATTTGAGGCAAATTCTAAGTGATCACCTCGAAGCCCCAGAAAAAGCAGTGATAGCGCAAGAATTCCGCAAAATCAAAGCATCAATGACCGAGGGGGCTCTTGCTCCAATCAACAAACGCATAGCCGAGCTAGGGGCAGCATTACAAGCCGAACCAATGGCCTTAGCAATGGATCAAACCTCAAGAACATCTTGGGAAAGTACTATCACTCCTCATGTGGATCGCGTGCCATTTGCAATGGCAGGGCTAGGTCAGCAAGCTGCGATTAAAATCTCTCTAGCTATGAAGCAGCATGCATCCAAAGCAAAGATCATCATGATCGAAGAACCCGAAAATCATCTTTCCCATACAAGTTTAAGGATTTTATTAGACCGTATTGAATCGCTAGCAACAAAAGAACAGCAGCTATTTATCTCTACTCACAGCACCTACGTGCTGAACCGACTTGGTCTAGACTCCTTGCACCTACTTAGCCGCAATCATGCGTCAAGGATTACAGACCTGTCATCTGAAACTGTCCGTTATTTTCAAAGGTTACCGGGATACGACACCTTACGCCTAGTTCTCGCCAAGAAAGTGGTGCTAGTAGAGGGGCCTTCCGATGAGATAATTTTTGAACGAGTGTTTAGAGATCGCTTCGGAAAAGATCCAATGGAGTCAGGAATTGATGTCGTCAGTATGCGAGGACTAGCACTCGCAAGATGTTTGGAACTATGCCAAACAATCAACAAGCCAGTCGCTGTGATGCGAGATAACGATGGAATTGAGCCAAAAGATCTAAAAGAGCCACTTAAACAATGGCTAGACGACAAGACAAGAGCACTTTTTATTGGTGCAGTTGTTGATGGACATACTCTAGAACCTCAATTGATCAAGGCAAATGGAGAGGAACACTTAAGGAAGATATTAGAAATCACCCCGAGAGCTGATTTAGAAACTTGGATGACCAGAGAAAAAACTGAAGGAGCAATAAGGCTAGCTGAATCAAAGAAGCCTTTGACTCCACCACCGTATATGCTTGCTGCCGCGGAGTTTATACAGAATGCCTAACATTCTAACTTTAGCAGTCGCTGGAGGCCGAAAAACTCAAGGGTTAGTTGATCACTGCAACGCCTTGTCTTCAAATAGAAAAGTTGCATTGCTAACATTCACTCAAACGAACCAACAAGAAGTGAAAGCAAGATTAGCCCTTCAGGCTGGACACGCCTCTGGAATAGAAGTAATGGGGTGGTACACATTTCTACTCAGGCATTTTGCCAAGCCATTTCTAAATATGAAGTTCCCCGGAGAAAGAGTTAAAGGTTTCGATTTTGACGGGCGCCCTAGCAGGTACGCCAAAGGCAAAAGTAGATTCATGACTGCCGATAATAAAATTTTCGGCTGTGAACTAGGCAGATTGGCTTTTGAGTTGATGCAAGCCACTCCAGCATTAGTGCACAGGCTTGAATGCATCTACGATGAAATATTAATCGATGAAGTTCAGGATCTTGCAAGCTATGACTGGGAGATCCTAGAAATGCTTCTGTATTCAAAAATTGAAGTGCATTTGGTTGGTGATGTACGTCAATCCGTCTTATCCACGAATCCTCGTGGACAAAAAAACAAGAAGTTTAGTTACGCCGCATCTTTAGAGTGGTTCCTTAAGCGAGAAGCTGAAAAATGTTTGAATATATTCTACGCAACAACTACATACCGATGCAGGCAAGAAATTGCTTCATTTTCGGACAGTATTTTTGATGCAAGCTGGCGATTTCCCGAGACCATTTCAGAAAACCGCAACGAAACTGGACATGACGGCGTATTTTTAGTGCGCTCGGAGCATGTTAACGAGTATATGTCTCAATACAGCCCGCAATGTTTGAGAAATAGTAAAAGTTCGGCCAAAGATTTGCAGCTTCCATTCCTGAATTTCAAATTAGTTAAAGGGGCTACTTTTGAGAGGGTACTAGTTGCTCCCACTAAAAATATAGAAAATTTCATTAAGAGCGGGGCGCCTTTGGAATCAACGGCAGCATCAACTTTCTATGTTGCAGTAACTCGAGCAAAGCAAAGTGTTGCAATCATTTTAGACCAACCTGGACAGTCTACACTTCAATATTGGACTCCTTGAATTCACAAAAATATGGCCGGCATAACTCTTTTGGGTGTAACAGCAGGCACTCAAATCACAGAAGTTCACCCTCCCCTAGGAGTTGCCGTAGGGCATTTGCGTTCGTTGCGTGAGCGAGGCATGGATGCCGAGATAGCGTCAGTCGAATCAGGGACGAGCGTCTGACGCGATAGCATAAGAACGCTAAATGCCCAAGGGGCTTTCAACTCCGTTAGGGCGTCATGGAGCATCCAAGGAGGATAGGACGAGCAGTCCTCCTTGGTCGGGTGTGGGGTGAAGCCCCACGACTTTGATTTAACTCTTATTTCTGCTTGGATTAGCCAATCCAAAATCAATCTAAACCGCAGTACAAAATTCAAAAGAGATAACCAATCACTCTGGCGCGACAGCGCCAAAAAACAAACCCCGACTCAGTTACCCGAGTCGGGGTTTTCTTTTTTTACAAAAATTTAGGTTTAAGCGATTAAGCTAAAGACCGCAGACGTTTTTGCGCAGGATAAAACGTTCAATACAAGGCGCTGTGAGCGTAGCATACGTTGTGTGTATGTGAGCGAGCTGCAACGCCGTAATCAACGTTTTAGACCAGCAAAAATTACATCATGCCGCCCATTCCGCCCATCCCACCCATACCGCCCATATCTTGGCCAGCATTTTGTGGGATCTCAGCAACCATAGCTTCTGTAGTGATCATCAGACCTGCGATTGACGCAGCGAATTGCAATGCACAACGGGTCACTTTAGTTGGGTCAAGGATACCCATTTCTAACATGTCACCGTAAGTGTCATTACCGGCGTTGTAACCGAAGTTACCGCTGCCGTTCTTCACTGTGTTAGCAACAACTGACGCTTCTTCACCCGCGTTAGTGGCGATTTGACGCAGTGGTGCTTCCATTGCACGCAGTGCGATAACCACACCGTGTTTTTGGTCTTCGTTTAATACTTCAACTTCAGCGATCTTAGAAGCTACGCGAACCAGAGCAACACCGCCGCCAGGAACCACGCCTTCTTCTACCGCAGCGCGAGTTGCATGCAGTGCATCTTCAACGCGGGCTTTTTTCTCTTTCATTTCAACTTCAGTCGCTGCGCCAACTTTGATTACTGCTACGCCGCCAGCTAGTTTAGCCATACGTTCTTGCAGTTTTTCTTTGTCGTAGTCAGAAGTTGATTCTTCAACTTGTTGTTTGATTTGGCTTACACGAGCAGCAATTTGTGTTTGCTCGCCGTTACCATCGATGATGGTGGTGTTGTCTTTCGTGATCACAACACGCTTAGCTGTACCTAAATCTTCCAGGGTTGCTTTTTCAAGCTCTAGGCCGATTTCTTCAGCAATAACAGTACCGCCAGTCAGGATTGCTACGTCTTGCAGCATTGCCTTACGACGATCGCCAAAGCCAGGTGCTTTAACGGCAGCCACTTTCACGATACCGCGCATATTGTTCACAACTAAAGTTGCTAATGCTTCGCCTTCAACGTCTTCAGCAACGATAAGCAATGGCTTACCGGTTTTTGCCAGACCTTCAAGGATAGGTAACAGTTCGCGAATGTTAGAGATTTTTTTGTCTACTAACAGTACGAATGGGTGATCTAATTCAACGCTGCCCGTTTCTGGCTTGTTGATGAAGTATGGAGATAGGTAGCCACGGTCAAACTGCATACCTTCTACTACGTCCAATTCGTTTTCTAACGCTTGGCCTTCTTCAACTGTGATCACGCCTTCTTTGCCGACTTTTTCCATCGCAGTTGCGATGATTTCGCCGATAGATTCGTCAGAGTTTGCAGAGATAGTCGCAACTTGTGCAATCGCTTTTGAATCTGCACAAGGTTGTGATAAGGCTTTTAATTCAGCAACTGCAGCGATAACAGCTTTGTCGATACCGCGCTTCAGATCCATTGGGTTCATACCGGCTGCAACGGCTTTTAAGCCTTCAACAACAATGGCTTGAGCCAGTACAGTTGCAGTAGTAGTACCATCACCGGCGGCGTCGTTGGCTTTAGAAGCAACTTCTTTCACCATTTGCGCGCCCATGTTTTCGAATTTGTCTTCTAACTCGATTTCTTTGGCAACAGAAACACCGTCTTTAGTGATCAGTGGTGAGCCGAAGCTCTTGTCTAATACCACGTTACGGCCTTTAGGGCCTAAGGTCACTTTAACTGCGTTTGCGAGAATGTTTACGCCAGCCAGCATTCTTACGCGAGCGTCATTACCAAATACAACTTCTTTAGCTGCCATCTTGATTATCCTTTAAATTTTTAATGATTAATTGGAATGTCGAATTGATGCTGAGGATTAACCCACTACTGCCATCAGGTCAGCTTCCGACAGGATCAAGACTTCTTGACCGTCGATTTTTTCTTTCTTAACGCCGTAACCTTCGTTGAAGATCACCACGTCACCCACTTTGACATCCAGTGGCTTAACTGTGCCATTTTCTAAAATACGGCCATTGCCCACAGCAAGGATTTCACCGCGAGTTGATTTTTCAGCGGCGCTACCGGTCAGTACTATGCCACCCGCTGATGTTGATTCAACTTCTAGACGCTTAACGATTACGCGGTCATGTAATGGACGAATATTCATCTATGAACTCTCCTAATGATTTGATGCCCTACAATCGAGCCTATTTGTGATTAAAAAAACAGACACCTTAGTCTGCTCTTTTGCTGTCTGAGATATGGGGCTGACAGTGTCGAGATCCAAGGGCATTTACAAAAAAAACTTCAATTTTTTGATGTCGGTTTTTTCAAGTCCACACAATCCTGCTAGAATCTCGCCTCCGCTCGCTAACAAGGCACTATTTTTCCATGAAAGACAGACACGGGCTGCTCACCGCGCCAATTGGTCGTGTACTGCTCAACATGAGCCTCCCCAACTTAATTGGCATTATGACCATTCTAGGTTTCAGCCTCGCTGACACTTTTTTTATCAGCCAATTGGGCACTGAAGCCTTAGCCGCCATCAGTTTTACCTTTCCGGTGACCTTAGTGATCTCTAGCATCGCCATTGGTATTGGCGCTGGTGTCTCGACCAATTTAGGCCGACTTATCGGTTCGGGTAATGCCCACAAGGCCAAAGTGTTCTTGCATGATGCCTTATTGCTCACCTTTGTCTTGATCGCCAGTTTAGCCGCACTGGGTAGCATTTTTATTACGCCATTGTTTCGCTTACTCGGGGCAAACGATGACAGCTTGCCGCTGATCCACGACTATATGATTTACTGGTATGTCAGCGCACCGCTGCTGGTATTGTTGATGGTAGGCAATCAAGGCTTACGTTCCACTGGCGACACCCGCTCGCCGGCGATGATCATGGCGCTGGCGGCACTCATCAATCTTATCCTCGATCCGTTACTGATTTTTGGTGTTGGGCCATTTCCACGTTTAGAAATCCAAGGCGCCGCAATTGCAACCCTGTTCGCTTGGTTGATTGCCTTATCTTTGTCGGGATATTTGTTGATTGTCAGGCGCAAAATGCTCGAATGGGCCGCCTTTGACATAGACAGAATGCGCGCGAACTGGAGCAAATTAGCCCATATAGCACAACCCGCCGCCTTGAT
The DNA here is from genome assembly GCF_025653545.1 of Shewanella sp. SW1. Classification (NCBI taxonomy): domain Bacteria; kingdom Pseudomonadati; phylum Pseudomonadota; class Gammaproteobacteria; order Alteromonadales; family Shewanellaceae; genus Shewanella; species Shewanella sp. SW1. The sequence continues at coordinate 17,932 of NZ_JAKKSG010000027.1, forward strand.
GAATTTAATCAATCCACTAGCCAATGCCATTATTATGGCCATGTTGGCGCATATCGATCACAGCGCCGTGGCAGCCTTTGGTGCCGGTACTCGGTTAGAGTCAGTGCTATTAATCGTAGTGATGGCACTGTCGTCGAGTTTAATGCCCTTTATTGCGCAAAATTTAGGGGCAGGACAGCCACACAGAGCGAAAGAAGCCCTGCTATTATCGATAAAATTTATCTTTATTTTCCAAACCTTACTCTATATCCCACTGATCTTTTTAGCCGAGCCTATCGCGCATTTATTCAGTACCGATCCGCAGGTTATCGAATGGCTAAGTTTTTATATCTTAGTGCTGCCCTGCGCCTACGGACCTTTAGGTATAGTGATTATTGTCGCGACCTCGCTCAATGCCTACCACAGGCCTATGAGTTCATTAGTCATCAATCTGTGCCGCTTAGTACTGCTCATGCTGCCGCTAGCAGCCTTGGGATCGTATATAGGTGACGTTAAAGGCCTGCTGCTCGCGCTACCTGTGACCAATATTTTGATGGGAATTGCCTGTTATTGGCTGGCGCAGCGGATCTGTGAGCCCACAAAGATCACGACCGCAAACGCCATTAGCGAGGGGTAAACTAGCTTGATTTTTTAACGGGAAAGCGCAACACGTCGTCTGAAAACGCTCCCGTAGAGGCTTTGCAGGATCGACGTGGGCCTTGCTCACTCATGTTGATCGGCACGCCATTTGGTACTAACTCTTGCATGATATAGTCGATAAAGCGTCGACAGGCTAAACTCACGTAACGTCTTGATGGATAAGCTAAGAAACACTCGCCTTGGTGGGGCTGGATTTCAGGTAACAAAGTCACTAACTCACCGCTTTGTACATATTCATCCACGACTTCAGCAGGCGCATACACTATGCCGCGTCCTTGCAATCCAAACTCAACCGCCACTTCAATACTGTTGGAGCAGAAATTACCTCTGACTCTCACCTCTTGTTCTGAACCGATAAATAACTCATTAAAGATTTTGCCGTTGGATAAACGGAACATAGACACATTATGTGCTTCAATCTCTTTCGGTGTTTTAGGTGTACCGTGTGCAGCTAAATATTGAGGACTCGCGTAAAAACGTAAGTCAGTAGTAAAAATCGGCCGCACTACTAAATCTAAGGTATCCAACGCAGGCTCGACCACAAAGGCCACATCGAGATTATGTTTCACCATATCAACGGATTCTGAACTGCTGATGACTTCTAAGGTGAGTTTAGGATGCATATCCATAAAGCGGAAAATGGCTTGCATCAAGATTTTCATCCTGTGGATAGGGAACATTTGAATGCGCAAATGCCCGCTGATCTCAGCATCGTCATTGGTCATTTCGAAGAGGGTTTCGTCGAGCTGAGCCAAAATATTCTGCGAACGCTGGTAAAAATGGCTGCCCGCAGAAGTGAGCGTCATAGAGCGGCTCTGACGGTGGAACAATTTAATGTTCAGCTCATCTTCCAAGGCTTGCAAACGCCGACTCACAGTCGATTTAGGTAAGTTAAGTAAATCCGCCGCTTCAATCAAACTACCGGTTTCAGCAATTCGGTGGAATAACGCTAAGTCCTCTGTCTTCATTTTGACCTTAAGTTCAATCTCATTATGTGGGACTGATAATCCCAAAGTATCCCGTTTATTGCAACTAATTTAGCTGGTATCTTCGCGCCCAGAAATGCTGACAATTTGTTAACTAGGAAATCTCCACCATGAAATCATATCGACTCTTGCCGCTGACAATGCTGCTTCCAGCCCTGATCAGTGGTTGTTCGCCTGCGGAAAGTTCAGTGCAAGTGGCAACAATTCGTCCGGTTAAACTGTTTGAAGTACTCAATGTAGAAGACGGAGATTTCAGAACATTTCCAGCCCGCGTTGCCGCCAATAGTCGCGCAGAATTATCGTTCCGCATTTCAGGACAATTAACAGAATTGGCATTAGTTGAAGGGCAAAGAGTCACTCAAGGTAGCTTACTCGCAAAACTTGATGACAGGGACGCCCACAATAATTTAATGACCCGTGAGGCGGAGCATGAACTGTTAGCCGCTGACTTTAAACGTAAAGTCGAGCTACTCAATCGCAAGCTGATTTCACAATCTGAGTTTGATAGCACTCAAGCGCAACTCAAATCGGCCACCGCCGCCTTAGCCGCTGCACGCGATCAACTGAGTTACACCCGTTTAACGGCACCTTTTAGCGGTACAGTCGCCAAACGTTTAGTGGATAACCACCAAATAGTGCAAGCAAACCAAGGGGTATTAACATTACAAAACAATAATTTGCTCGATATTAGCATTCAAGTTCCCGAGTCGATGGCGGCGGGTTTGAAGCAATATACCGATCAAGCTCATTTTACAGCTAAGGTGCGTTTTAGTGCCTTCCCCGAGCAAAGTTTCGATGCCAAATTTAAAGAATACTCGACTCAAGTCACGCCGGGCACCCAAGCCTATGAAGTGGTGTTTTCGTTACCTCAACCTCAAGATATTCAGTTACTTCCAGGAATGAGTGCCGAGTTGACCTTAGCCTTAGTCAAAGATCCTAGTGCCCTTTCGTCAACGGTAGTGCCAGTGACCGCTATCGATAAGCGCGACCAAGATGGCCAAGTGCAAGTGTGGATTTATCAAGCGCAATCGGGTGAAGTAAAACCGACGATGGTGACGCTAGGACGCGTGAGTAATCAAGGTGTTGAGATTTTAACGGGCGTCAACAAGGGCGATCTCATCGTCAGCGCTGGAGTGTCTCAATTATCCGATGGCATGAAAGTCAAACCACTACGCTGGCAGCGTGGGGTGTAATTGATGAACATTGCAGAGTATTCGATACGCCACAAAGTCATCAGTTGGATGTTTGTGTTGCTACTACTCGTGGGTGGTAGCGTCAGTTTTACCGGTTTGGGGCAACTAGAATTCCCCGAATTTACCATTAAAGAAGCTTTAGTGATCACGGCTTATCCCGGTGCCTCGCCTGAGCAAGTTGAAGAAGAAGTGACATTACCGCTCGAAGATGCCCTGCAGCAACTCGACGCCATTAAGCATGTGACTTCAATTAATAGTGCGGGTTTATCACAAATCCAAATCGAGATTAAAGAAAGTTACGATAAAACCAGCCTGCCGCAGGTGTGGGATGAAGTGCGTCGTAAAGTTAATGATGCTGCGGGAAACTTGCCGCCGGGCACAGCAACGCCAAAGGTGATGGACGACTTTGGCGATGTGTATGGCATTTTATTTAACCTTTCGGGACCTGATTACAGCAACCGCGAGTTGAGCAATTACGCCGACTATCTGCGCCGCGAGCTAGTGCTAGTACCTGGAGTAAAAAAGGTTTCTGTTGCTGGCAACGTCACTGAGCAAGTCGTGATTGAATTCTCCCAGCAAAAGCTGTCGGCACTAGGGTTAGATCAGAGCTATATCTATGGCTTAGTGAACAATCAAAACGTCGTCTCTAACGCGGGTAGCTTAGTGATTGGCGATAACCGTATCCGCATTCACCCCACGGGCGAATTTAGCAATGTGCAGGATCTCGCGCGTTTGATCGTCAGCCCTCCGGGTAGCTCTGAGCTGATTTACCTTGGCGACATTGCCAATATTGAAAGGGATTATGACGAAACCCCTAACGTGCTTTATCACAATAAAGGTGAAGCAGCGTTATCGCTGGGGATTTCTTTCTCTAGCGGTGTGAATGTAGTCGAAATCGGGCAAAAGGTCAGTGACCGTTTAGCCGAGCTTGAATCACAACGCCCAATCGGCATGAATTTAGCGACGGTTTATAATCAGAGTCAGGCGGTAGATGAAACAGTTAACGGCTTCTTAATCAACCTAATGGAATCCATTGCCATAGTGATCGCCGTGCTTCTGCTGTTTATGGGATTGCGCTCAGGTCTATTGATGGGCCTGATTTTACTGCTGACGATTCTAGGCACTTTTATCGTGATGAAAGTGCTCGGGATTGAGCTACAACTCATCTCCCTCGGCGCACTTATTATTGCCCTTGGTATGTTGGTCGATAACGCCATTGTCGTTACTGAAGGCATTTTAATTGGTATCCGTCGCGGTAAGACCCGTTTGGAAGCGGCCAAACAGATAGTGTCCCAAACCCAGTGGCCGCTATTGGGCGCGACTGTAATTGCCATTATTGCCTTTGCGCCCATTGGCTTATCGCAAAATGCCGCCGGTGAATTCTGCCGTTCTTTATTCCAAGTGTTGATGATTTCGCTGTTTATCAGCTGGATCACCGCCATCACACTCACGCCGTTTTTCTGTCATCTGTTATTTAAAGATGCGCCGAGCGATGAAGAAGCCCAAGACCCCTACAAGGGCTGGTTCTTCAGCTTATATCGCACAAGCTTAATTGTAGCGCTGCGCTTTAGGCTGGTGAGCATACTGCTGGTTATCACTATGCTTTTCAGCGCTGTGGTGGGCTTTGGTCATATCAAGAATGTGTTCTTTCCTGCTTCTAACACGCCGATTTTCTTTGTGGATATCTGGATGCCAGAGGGGACTGACATCAAGGCGACCGAGCGTTTTACCGCTGATATCGAGAAGTTAATGCTTACGCTGAACGAGCAAAAAGACGTTGGGCTAAAACACTTAACAACCGTTATTGGCCAAGGTTCGCAGCGCTTCGTACTGCCCTATCAGCCAGAAAAAGGCTATCCCGCCTTTGCCCAGTTGATTGTAGAAATGCAGGATTTAGACGCAGTTAAAGCCTATATGCCAGAATTAGAAACCTTGTTAAATCAACGTTTCCCACAGGCACAATATCGTTTAAAAAACATGGAGAACGGCCCTTCGCCCGCCGCCAAAATTGAGGCACGCTTTTACGGTGATAACCCTGAAGTGCTGCGCGCTTTAGGTGCTCAAGCCGAGGCGATTTTCCACGCCGAACCAAGCATGGATGGCATACGTCACAACTGGCGTAATCAGGTGCCGTTGATCCGTCCGCAACTGGAAAATGCCCAAGCGCGCGAAACAGGCATCAGCAAGCAAGATCTCGACAATGCCCTATTGGTTAACTTTAGCGGTAAGCAAATTGGTTTATACCGAGAAACCAGCCACTTGCTGCCCATCGTCGCCAGAGCGCCCGCCGAAGAACGTTTGCAGGCCGACAGCCTATGGAAGCTGCAAATTTGGAGCAGCGAACACAATACCTTTGTACCCGCCACCCAAGTAGTCAGTAGCTTCAACACTGAGTGGGAAAATCCGCTGGTGATGCGCCGCGATCGCATGCGCATGCTCGCAGTAATGGCCGATCCTAAGCTTGGTAGCAATGAAACCGCCGATTCTGTACTGCGCAAAATCAAAGACCAGGTCGAAGCGATCAGCTTGCCCGCGGGTTACCGTTTGGAATGGGGCGGTGAATTTGAAACCGCAGGTGAAGCACAAGCGTCGGTATTTAGCTCGATTCCCTTAGGTTATCTAGCGATGTTTTTAATTACCGTATTCTTGTTCAACTCAGTGCGTCAGCCCTTAGTGATCTGGTTTACTGTGCCACTGGCCTTGATTGGGGTTTCGGCGGGACTCTTGTTGTTCGATGCGCCCTTCAGCTTTATGGCACTACTCGGATTACTGAGTTTGTCGGGCATGGTGATTAAAAACGGTATTGTCTTGGTCGATCAGATCAACCTCGAGCTCAGTGAAGGTAAACCAGCCTATTTTGCCTTAATCGACTCCTGTGTCAGCCGTGTTCGTCCAGTGATGATGGCCGCAATAACCACTATGCTCGGGATGATACCGCTGATCCCCGACGCGTTTTTCGGTTCTATGGCGATTACAATTATTTTCGGTCTAGGCTTCGCTTCTCTGCTGACGCTCATCGTACTGCCAGTGATGTACAGCCTAGTATTCAATATCAAAGCGACGGCAACAGGAGGTCAATCACCCAGCTAACCTGCTCCGCATTTTATCCAAAAACGCTTCCCGGCGCGGCCGGTCAGTCATTCGTGGCTGGCTGGCCATTTCCTTTTTGATCTATTGCGGTTTGAGGGACAATTTAAACAAGCACATCCATTAGATAAACAAGTTTGGCAAACTGAGATTGGTCTTTAATTACGATAACTAATATGACTGATAAATAAATATATTAATTAAAAAATATGAACTATCAGTTCCATATTTTCACCGCTAATACGGGACAATTACCTGTTACACACATTTACACGAGTAAATAGCAGCGGTATATTTAGTGCTGATTATTCATTTACAATGCCATCTGAAATACCACTACCTATAACTAACAACATAAACAATGTTATTACTTTGTTAGCATAATAATTTATGTTTGAGAAACATCATGAAATTACGCTTTGATAGCGTCCAGACAATGAGTAAACAGACAATATTACTGGCAGTTATTAGCACTTTACTAATACTCACTACAATCCCGTTTATCTGTAGGTCATTCTGGCTCGCACTTGTACTATTATGGTATGTTTTTTGTAGTTTTTAATTCTAAAATCAATTAGAAATCTGTCTAATCAAAAACTTTATTGCTTCAAACAGAAAAAATTTAAGTCATTTATACATAACATCAGCCTCACTACAAAAAATTGCTTTTAATAGAGATTAGCTAAAAAAGAGTTTTCGATGAAATATGCAAAGAAAATTTTATTTGTGACTATTAGAGCACATCTAATTTATACGGTAATATTTTTACCGAGTACTTTCGCAGAAAATATCAATTATAGTCATTATGGGCCACTTCGTGTGCATGCCCAATCACCTACACAGGCAGGTAGCTTAACGCCTCTACTTCGTTCAGGATTTGCACTGCCTGAAGGGAAAAAAGAGATATACGGATCTGCAACAGTAGCAAGTGTATGGGCTGAAACTGACGATTACTATGCTGACTATTATCATAATTCTCTTAATGGCGGAATAAAGTGGCAACTCACTGAAAAATGGATGTTTGATAGTAATTATAAGTGGAGTTTTAGTGGGGATAACCATCTTGACTCAGTCACTATCTGGTTTCATGATGCATTTGGTGTGGGTCAAAATGGCCGCGACAATACAATCAAAGACAAAAACCAAATATTTTCAAAGAATGGTATAAATCAACCTGATCTTTCTGGCGATACGCTAACGAATGCCCTAAATTTCTATTTAGAATATCAATTGCTTAGTGAGGATAATTATGGTCTATCAATAGGTGGCAGCTTATATTACAACCATGTTAATTCTGGCCCATTTGTAGATAACCGTTTTGAACAAGCATTACAGCTGAATTATAGCTATACATCTGGAATGCATCATTTTTACTCCACAACAGGTATAAGTTTTAGACAAAATGATGAAAGTCTATCTGGAATAGACTATAAAGATCATGCAGTAATGTTATCTTTAGGTTATGAGTATTTAATGGGACGCCATGGTTGGCTTATTGAATTACATCATTATGAAGGTTTACTCAAAACAGATAATGACTTTTCAAAACCTTCTCACGAAGTATTTCTAGGCTATAGGTATTATCTGAATAACAGTGCAATTGAATTTACTATCGTCGAAAACCTATTCAACATGGACAACAGCACTGATATTGCTTTTTCTCTTGGGTACAGAGTCATGATTTAATAACACTTTACTTTATCGCGTGAATGCGATCAAAAAGCTTTTCTCTAATATCATGTTAACTCTTATACCTGAGTGGGCGGGTTATTAGGATTGGAGTTTTTTAAGAGTGAAATGGCTATTACGGGGGAGGTGAACCAGCGGCACAGGTCAGATTGATTCAGTGGGCCACTGGTATCTAAGGCATATTAGGGAGAAAACTCAAGCGAATAAATGCGATAATCAACTGAGTTAATCCAATAACAAACTAACGCAACAAGCGACTAATACAAGACTAAGGCTTAGGATCTTTATCCTGTTCTTTGTCCTGCGCTTTATCAGAGAGTTGATGGCTAGCGGGCTTGATATCACTTGGGTCGACTTTATGTTCAAAGTCTCCCTCAAACACATTACCGTCCTTTTTCACACTATCATCAAATGGCGATTGGCCAAATGGGTCCTGTGGCTTAGGCCCAAAGGGACCTTGGCCCGCTTGAAAGCCACCGTGCATTGTGCCCTGTAAACCGGCAACAACCCGTAACTGCATGCGTTTGAACAGCAAGGCAGCAATGGGACGACGGGTTAATGGCGTCAAGAATAATAGGCCAATGGCATCGGTCACAAAACCGGGGATCACGAGCAAGATGCCCGCCATAGCTAACATCATACCTTCAACGATTTCTTGCCCCGGTGCTTCACCGCGGGCGAGTTTTTGTTGTACTTGCATTAAGGTATTTAAGCCTTGGCTGCGAACCAGAGAGACCCCGAGCACGGCGGTAAACAGCACTAAACCTATGGTAGTCCAAGTGCCAAGCACTTCACCCACACGGATCAGCACCGACAGCTCTATTACTGGGATCAGCACAAAGAGTAAAAAAATAATGAAAAACATACCGACCTCAGGTTTATCTGACTATCTCTGTAAACTAAATGGGGGTTATCCGGTCTTAATTCAAGTAAGGATAACCATTAGGACCAAGTAAGGGAGCAAAACACTGATATTTAGCTCACTCTTTTGTTAACCCGCTAATGTATGAGACCATTAAAACACGTAAAGTAGCCTAACGGAGTTGGCTTAAGCGAACTTTAAGATTCTTAAGAGACGATACCTAACACCATGCAGCATCAGTATTTAGTGGTTAGCACAACCTGCCCCGATGAAGTACAAGCCAATACCTTGGCCCGAGCTTTAATTGAGTCGCGTATTGCCGCTTGTGTTCAGATTTCCGCCCCAATACGTTCAATTTATGCTTGGGAAGGAAAAATCTGTGAAGAGCAAGAATTTAGCTTACAGATTAAATGTTTACAAAGTCGATATACAGAGTTAGAACAACTTGTGCTTAGGCTTCACCCTTATCAAGTACCCGAAATTATTGCCGTGCCTGTAACCCACGGGCTACCAGCCTACTTAGATTGGATAAAAGACAACACTCAGCCATGAAAAAACTACTCAGCCTTATTTTCACTTCTTTATTGCTTCTTGCGCCCTTAGCTCATAGTGAAGGGGTGTTCGGTACCAAATTCGACTTCATGAAGGGTGAGCCTGAATTGATGCCTGTCGATCAAGCATTTGCCTTCGATTCCAAGCAAGAAGGCAATCAGGTCAAACTCAATTGGGTGATTGCCGACGGTTACTATATGTACCGCGACAAGCTTAAATTTAGCGTCAATGGTGCCGAGTTAGGCACGGTCGCTCTACCAAAGGGAAAGCCCCATGAAGATGAGTATTTTGGTAAGCAAGAAGTCTATTATACCTATGTCGATATTCCCGTTGGTTTAAAACAGGCCGATGAAAATGCTACGCTCACAGTGACCTTTATGGGTTGTGCCGAAGGTAAATTGTGTTATCCACCGACCAAGCATGAAGTCGTTTTAAAGGCGATAGCAGCCAACGATGGCTTAATTGCAGGCGCCGAATCAACCACAACGACTGAGCAAACCAGCACTGAGCCAAGCACTGCCGATAAAGCCAATACGCAACCCATTACTCAGCAAGATACCCTGAGCCAAATGCTGTCGAACGACAGTTTAATTTGGACTTTAGTGATTTTCTTTGGTCTAGGTGTCGGTCTGGCATTAACGCCCTGCGTATTCCCTATGTATCCGATTTTGTCGGGTATTATTGTCGGCCAAGGGCAAAAGCTCTCAACCGCAAAAGCCTTTATCCTGTCCATGGCTTACGTCCAAGGCATGGCAATCACTTACTCTATCTTAGGGTTAGTGGTTGCATCGGCGGGACTAAAATACCAAGCGGCATTACAACATCCTGCCGTATTAGTCGTACTCGCGATTTTGTTCTTTGTGCTCAGCTTATCTATGTTTGGCCTATACGATTTGAAACTGCCATCGAGCTGGCAGGAGAAGATGAACTCAGTCTCGAATAATCAAAAAGGCGGCAACTTAGTTGGCGTGTTCTTGATGGGCGTGATTTCTGGCCTTGTCGCATCACCTTGTACTACCGCGCCGCTGTCGGGTGCACTCGTTTATGTGGCCCAAACCGGCGACCTACTCCAAGGTTTCTTAGCCCTGTATGTACTCAGTATGGGTATGGGATTACCACTACTGATTATCGGCACCTCAGGCGGTAAATTATTACCGAGAGCCGGCGCTTGGATGGACATCATCAAGACTATCTTCGGATTCCTGCTGATCGCTGTATCTATCGTGATGCTTGGCCGTATTTGGACAGGCGTAGTATCCGATGTGCTTTGGTCACTGTGGGGCGTAAGCTTCACTGGCTACTTGATGCATCAGAACAAACTCAGTGAATTTAACTGGAAACAAACTGTACGTTCAGTGCTATTAACGCTGGCGCTACTGGCGAGCTTCTCCTACGGATTCCAAGCTGTGATGGGACACTTTGGTTTTAATAACAATTCCGTAGGCACTGCAGCGACGACCGAAGAAGTCCATGGCTTTAAACGCATTAAATCGATTGAAGATCTTGAGCAAGAAATTGCAGCCGCTACCGCCCAAGGTAAGCCTGTGATGCTCGATCTGTATGCCGATTGGTGTGTTGCCTGTAAAGAGTTCGAAGCCATCACCTTTAAAGATACCGACGTGTTAGCCCGCATGAATAAAATCGTGCTGCTACAAGCGGATGTGACTAAGAGTGACAAGGTCGATGTGGCCTTACTCGAAAAATACAATGTGCTTGGTTTGCCTACGCTGTTGATGTTTAACGAACAAGGTGAGCAAAGGGAAGATTTACGCGTGACTGGTTTTATGGGCCCCAAAGATTTTGCAACCCATTTAGATCATCTCGTGAAATAACGACGATTTAGGCTTAGACCACCAGAGTGATTTAGTTAGCGCGTGTTTTAACGGCCAAGTGTATTTACCGCAACACCAATAAAAAGCGGACTTTTTTCATTAAAAGTCCGCTTTTTTATCCAAGTGTCATAGATTTCTTATACAATCACTTACAATTTTAGACTTTTTAGATTGGAGCATCATGGAACCAGGCATCCTCATTATTACACTCATCTGCGGCATGCTCGTTAGCCGTATAGGACTCCCTCCGCTCATCGGCTACTTAGTGGCAGGCTTTGTACTGTTCATCTTAGGTATAGATAAAGAAAGCCTGCCATTACTGCAAGAACTCGCCAGCCTAGGCGTCACTTTACTGTTATTCGCCATAGGGTTAAAACTCGATATTCGTAGCCTGTTCAAGGCCGAAGTATGGGCGGGTTCGAGCGTACACTTAGTGCTATCAATCGTAATTTTTGTGCCGATTCTAAAACTCTTCGGCTTACTGGGCTTAAGCCAACTCACGAGTCTGAACCTAGAACAACTGACGTTAATTGCCTTCGCGTTAAGCTTCTCCAGCACCGTATTTGCGGTCAAAGTGTTAGAAGACAAAGGCGACGTGCAATCCCTCTACGGCCGGGTCGCTATTGGTATCTTGATTATGCAGGATATCTTCGCCGTACTGTTTTTAACTATTTCTAAAGGCGATGTACCTTCGGTATGGGCCTTTGCATTACTCTTACTGCCACTGGCTAAACCGCTCATCTATAAAGCGTTCGACCGTGTCGGCCACGGTGAACTCTTAGTGCTCTTCGGCCTAGTTATGGCACTCGTGGTTGGCGCTTGGTTATTTGAATCTGTTGGCTTAAAACCCGATCTCGGCGCACTGATTATCGGCATCTTGTTGGCGGGCCACAAAAAATCCTCCGAGCTGGCAAAATCCCTGTTCTATTTTAAAGAACTCTTCCTCGTTGCCTTCTTCTTAACCATAGGGCTCAACGGCTTACCTACGGTATCGGATATCGTCCTCGCGGCGCTATTGGTGTTGTTAGTGCCACTTAAAATCCTGCTATTTGTTTACATTCTGACTCGCTTTAAACTGCGTTCACGTACCTCTATGTTGGGCTCGTTTAACCTAGGTAACTTCAGTGAATTCGGTTTGATCGTCGCCGCAGTAGCCACCTATAAAGGTTGGTTACCTCCTGAGTGGCTAGTGATCATCGCCGTAGCATTAAGTTTTAGTTTTTTACTCGCCGCGCCACTTAACGCCACCGTCGGTAATATCTACCAGCGATTCCAGCAGCGTTTAATCAAGCTTGAAAAACGCCCGTTACACCCAGAAGACAGACCCATAGCCATTGGCAATCCACGCTTTTTAATCTTAGGCATGGGCCGTATTGGTAGCGGTGCCTATGATGAACTCAGGGAACAATTTGATGGGGAAATTCTCGGTATTGAACACAAGCAAGACTTAGTCGACTTACATAAAACAAAGGGTCGCAATGTAGTGCAAGGTGACGCCGCGGATACCGACTTTTGGGAAAAACTCGACAGAGCACCTAATCTTGAACTGGTACTGCTAGCCATGCCGCACCACGCGGGAAATATGTTTGCAGTTGAGCAACTCAAAAAACTGAATTATCAAGGCAAAATCAGTGCAATTGTGCAGTACAGTGACGATGCTGCGGCGCTTCGAGAATCGGGGGTGCACAGTGTGTACAACCTGTACGAAGCCGCTGGTGCCGGTTTTGTGGATCATGTTATTTACGAGCTATTGCAAAACTCGGAGAAAAACACAGTTCCAGCGGAAGATACAGTACAAGTGCCTGATCCTAAACTTAATGTGGAGCCACGTAGTTAAGTGCCTGCTAATACTGCATTAAATTAAAATCACGCCATAACAGGTCGCACAAACGAGCAGTAACAGCCTCTGCCAGTTTGTGCGGCATCCAACTAAATGCTGACTAATCTTTACAAATCAATTAACTAGATAAAACACTCAATACGCTATTTTGCCTCCTCATCCCAGTATCAATTTACTCATTGCAGCCTATCGCCATTTCAGCAAAAAATCTCAGTTACATCACTGACTCAGTCGTGATATAAATCGATGACGGTAACGAAATTAGCTCAGCTTTTTGGAATTTTTTACAGCATGTCAAACCCTGCGCAACGCGCCACTAAGTTATTTGTCCAAACCTTTGGCACTAAAGCCGACGATCTATATCAAGCCCCAGGGCGAGTCAATCTGATCGGTGAATACACGGATTACAACGACGGTTTTGTACTCCCGGCAGCCATTAATTTTCATACAGTGATTGCGGTAAAACGCCGTGACGATACTAAGTTTCGAGCCGTCGCCGATGCGTTTCCCGGACAAATTAAAGAGTGGGTTTTCGGCCAAGAAAACGACATGGACCCGCAAGATGGCTGGGTGAATTACCTCAAAGGTTTTACTGCGGCTATGGCGCAAACTGGCTTATTAGCCAAGGGCTTAGACTTAGCCATTGTGGGCGATGTACCACTTGCCGCAGGTCTTTCATCTTCGGGCGCACTCGTTGTCGCCTTCGGTACAGCCATTAGTGATACCAGCCAACTGCATTTATCCCCAATGGCAGTGGCGCAACTCGCACAGCGCGGCGAACACAGGTATGTTGAGTCGGCCTGTGGCATCATGGATCAAATGTGCAGCGCCATGGGTGAGCAAGACCATGCACTCCTGATTGACTGCTTAGATCTCGATAGCGAAGCCATTCCCATTCCAGAAAACCTAAGCCTTATCATCATAGATGCCCATATCGAGAAACAACGCTTAGCCGCGACCAATGAGCAACGTCGCACTGAGTGTGCACAAGCGGCAGAGTACTTTGGCTTAGATGCACTGCGTCACCTCGATTTACGCCAACTAGAAAGTGCAAAGGCAGATTTAGATGAAGTGCTATACCGCCGAGCGAAACACGTAGTCACTGAGAACCAAAGAACTCAAAATGCTGCTCGCGCCTTAGAGCAAAATAACATCCAAAAATTCAGTCGTTTAATGGCTGAATCCCATGCTTCACTGCGTGATGATTTTGAAGTCACACTGCCAGAATTTGATACTTTAGTTGAAATTGTCAGCCAAGTGATCGGCGAACGTGGTGGCATCCGCATGACCGACGGCTGCGTGGTCGCCTTAGTCGACCATGAACTGACTGACGCTGTTGTTGCCGCCGTTGAACATGAATTCTTCGACAAAACCGCCATCGATGCCACAGTGTATTTATGTTCCGCCAGCGCTGGCGCGGGGCGCATAGATAACTAGCCAGAACAGGCAATTTGCTAGAACAAGCACTTAGCCGCACTTAAACCAAAGACAACCGAATAGAGTGACTACGCCGTCGATAACATACGAATTCATCACTGAACTTTATGCTGTTGATGGCAAATAATAGGGTTAACATACTAATTTAACACAATAAGCAGTGAGCATATTCAACACAGAGGGAAGCTAAATGGTACGTTTCAGTGTTTTGGATCCTTGGACAGATCCCCGCGGCGGTGAAATCGAACGGGTTCGGATCGACAATGGCATACTCGCATTAGAAGTCATCAGCTTAGGCGGTATTATCCGCGCTCTGTGGACACCTGATAAACACGGCGAACGTGCCAATATCGTCTTAGGTTGTGATAGCGCTGAAGATTACTTGACCCAATCGGCTCACTTAGGTGCCATTGCAGGCCGCTTTGCAAATCGCATCGCTAACGGCAAAATGCACTATCAAGGTCATGATTATCAATTAGATGTAAACCAAGCGACTAACTGTTTACACGGCGGCCGTGAAGGGTTTAATCGTAAAAACTGGCAACTAGGTCAACTCCCCGATGGTGTGCGTTTGACCTTAATGAGCCCAGATGGCGACATGGGTTTCCCCGGTAATTGCACAGTTCAGCTGGATTACCGCCTCGCAGGCAATAATTTGTACGTAGAAATCTTAGCCTCCGTCGATAAAGCCTGTCCCGTAAGCCTCACCCAACACAGTTATTTCAACCTCGATGGCACAGAGACCAATCATGAGCATCTGATGCAAATCGATGCCAAGCGCTATCTCACCATGAATGATGTCAGTGTTCCCACTGGGATTGCCGATACAACTGGGTCGATTTTCGATTTAAGTCAACCAATACGCTTAGGTGACAAGCTGCATGCCGCTGAACTCGCAAGCACTCGCGGTTATGATCACTGTTATATGATGAATAATCCCGATGGCTCACTCGCCCGTTTTGGCTGTTTAAGCAGCCCCATTAGCGGTCGTGCTATGACGGTTTATACTAATCAACCGAGTGTGCAGCTGTACTGTGCTAATTTTTTAAATGGCACAGTAGGTCGCAATCAACAGGTATTAAATCAACATCATGCTGTGTGTTTAGAGCCGCAGATGCTGCCAGACTCACCGAACCAAGGCGAGCGCTTTGGTGATGACGTTTGGTTAATGCCAGGCAAGGTTTATCACCACATCAGTCGTTATCAGTTCGATACCGATGCGTAGCCATTCGCAATAAAAATTGAGAAAACGAGGAAAAACGCGGTTTAGCAGAAGGGAATAAATAAAGCGATAAGGAATAAAATAAACACTACTTTATTCCTTACACTCACAGTGTTAGCCCTTAGGCCGACACTGTGTTAATCATCAAAATCATCGCCCCAATCATCGTCAAAATCCACGCCAACGGCATCAGATTCGACTTCTGGTTCAACTTCAGGCTTCGCCTTACGTACAGGCGCAGTTTCCTTCACGTTGTTCAAGTCAATGCGAGCTTGATGTTTACTCATAAATTGAGATCTTGCCGCCTTCCATGCACCACCAAACTTAGCCTCAGCAGCTTTTAACGCAGCCTCATCTAAGTCGTATAGGTTCACTTTGACTATATCTTCCACATACTCAATGATCGCATCGCGATCGGTATTGTATAGGTAGATACGTCCTGGGGAGGCATCGGGCAGCTGGTTGTCATGGACGACAATCGCGTTGCCTTTCGATGTTCTCAGCTCACCATACCAAACCTGTTTCTTTGCTGTGTTATACATATATGCTAATACCCTTAAATCAACACATACACCATGAGTTTTTTAGCCTGAATAAGCGAAGCATCGCTTGCTTTGATCCACGAATAGCGCCTGAAAGTCTCTGACGTTTTCAACTGGGTATTTTTACAGAATATTTCCGATAATCAATGCCTCATACCATGAAATTTTCACTAATTACGTATTAATTTCTGCCAAAGTACCCAAAAAGTTTAATCATTAACGACTTTAGTCTAAAAAATCGACGCGGCAAGTTTTATTCCCAAGAAAAAGCAATCATATCTATGGTGTTTGATGAGTCATCAACGTTAACAATTCGAGGTTGCTGTAAAGTTAACCATCAAGGTTATCCATGAAGATTTAATTACAGCGCTACAAACTCATATTTACCGAACAATGACTAAGCCACTATGATGTCAGAATGTCTTCTAGATTGACTCGAATGGCAGCGACTTAAAGCAAATATGTCGCTGCAAAATCCAGTATGCCTAGCTCAAATGACAGTCAGTATGACTTTGCCCCTGTGCTCACCCGACTCCATCAAAGCATGGGCTTTAGCGGCCTGTGCTAATGGAAAGGTTGCAAAAATATTGGGGACAATTTTATGGGCGTTTAACAACGGCCAAACTTTCTCCAATAATTCAGCAGCAATGGCTGCTTTGGCCTCCACGCTCTGCGGTCTTAGGGTCGACCCTGTCCACATGATACGTTTTGCCATCAGGCGGAAAATCTCGACCTCGGCCTTAGGCCCCCGTTGCATAGCTACCGACACCATACGCCCGTCCATCGCTAAGGCTTGTAAGTCGAGATTGATAAAATCGCCACCCGCGATATCAAATACCACGTTTACGCCCTTATCTTGAGTGAGTGCCATCACAGGTTCAACAAAGTTTTGAGTACGATAGTTGATGACTTCAGCGGCGCCAAGACTCAAGCAATAATCGCGTTTCTCATCCTGTCCCGTCGTCGCTATCACTTTTGAACCCAGCGCACTGGCCAACTGAATAGCCGTACTACCAATGCCACCTGAGCCACCGTGGATCAGTACCGTCTCGCCCGCTTTCAGTCCCGCACGCATAAACAGGTTACCCCATACGGTGAAGAAGGTTTCTGGCAGCGCAGCCGCCTGCACATAACTAAAGCCCGTCGGGATCGGCAAACAATGGGCCGCATAGGTCAGTGCATACTCGCCATAACCACCGCCCGGCACTAAGGCGCATACCTTATCGCCAACTTGCCATTGGCTCACGCCGTCACCGAGGACACAAATATCCCCAGCAACCTCAAGACCAATAATCGGTGATGCACCCAGTGGCGGTGGATACGCGCCCACCCTTTGTTTAACATCGGGGCCATTCACTCCTGCTGCATGTACGCGGATCAACACTTGCCCCGCCGCAGGGATAGGCAAAGGCGAGCACGATAGCCGCATCACCTCGGGCGCCCCAGGTTGCTCAACATGAATATGGGTGTACTCGCTTGGTAAAGCTGACATAAAAGCTCCTGTGAGAATGGCACCAACCTAATAGCAGATTGCTATGCTTAAACGGTTCGTTTGCTAAACCTTAATGCGGCTAAGCTAGCGCAATTTCAAGCCAAATAGCCACAGTTATTCCATTCTATATTCCATCGCACTAAATCAAGCGGCTGACGTTAACCATTTGAACTGAAAGCTGAACCTAAGCTGAACAGAAAAGATGTATCAAAAAAATATTATGACAAATACTAGATATATTAAAAACTTACAGCCATTATTCTGAGGCATTATTTGCTGGCTGCGATGTTTGTCGCGCTATTGTTATCACGCAAATAATCCAATGAGGTTTGATGCAAGTCTGTGTTAAATGCATCAAATAACGCCCAAGGAAGATCTGCTTTGCAGACTAGATAACTACGGATACACAATGAAAAACACACTACTCTTCGCAGCAATTAGCTTAGCGATTGCAACTCCCGTTCTTGCCCATAACACTCATGCAAGCCCCCCATTAGGCAACAACACACCAAACAGTTCACCAGCTCAACCCGTCCCGCCACCGCCCTCTGCACCAATTAGCTTAATTGAATCACATAGACCGCTACTGCGGGAGACGCCATTGATGGCATCCCCTAATGATCCGACGATGACAGAGCAGCCTAAGATTCATTCACGCCAAAAACGTCAGATAGAGGTCTCGGAGCAACCCCCACTTAAGTTGCAGAATCGTAGCGCCGCGATGCAAGTCAGCGACTGCAGTGACTTTGTTGGGAAATCAGGTCAGGCACTAGTCAATGAACTGAGCCAATCTACTCCCGAATGTGTCGGTAAACTCTATAGCCTCAAAGGCAGTAGCGCGACCGCACTATTTAGCGAGGCCAATGTGATCAGTGTGGCCAACGCCATTGCCACTAAAGCAAAGGACTACACTGGGGTCGATATTCAGCATCTTGAGTCCCATATTTACTTTATTCGTGCCGCCCTTTATGTGCAGTTTTACAGCCCAAATGATGTGCCCGCTTACAGCAATGCTGCTAAGGTCAGCTTAAAATCTGCCCTTAATGCTTTATTTGCGAACGCTGCGATTTGGACTGTCTCCGATGCTAATGCTGGTGTGTTGAAAGAAGCCTTAATCCTGATTGACTCAGCCGAGCTCGGCGCCGAGTTTAATCATGTCACTATCAAAGTGCTTACGGACTATGATGCTAATTGGCAAGCCAGTTTCGCCATGAACGCCGCAGCAAACTCAGTGTTTACCACCTTATTTCGCGCTCAATGGAATGATGACATGCAGGCGCTGTTCGCGCGTGATCAAGAGATTTTAGATGCGCTAAATAACTTCCAACTCGAACATCGCGACTTGTTAGGCACCAATGCAGAGTATCTTTTGGTCAACTCAGTTAAAGAGTTATCTAGGCTGTATTACATTGACGCCATGCGCCCGCGAGTGACCCAGCTGGTCAAAAACATCCTCAGCAGCACCAGCAAAACCGAACCGAGCAAAGTGCTTTGGTACGCGGCGGCAGAAATGGCAGACTATTACGATCGCAGCCATTGTAACGATTACAATATCTGTGGTTTTAAGGCGCAGTTAGAAGCCGATGCTTTACCTTTTAATTGGAAATGCTCCGACAGTCTCAAGATCCGCGCCCAAGATCTCTATCAAGATCAAGCCAAATGGGCCTGTGATGTGCTGACCAGCCAAGAAAGCTATTTCCACAGTAAACTCGAAACGGGCATGCAACCCGTGGGGCAGGATAACAACGATGACTTAGAGCTAGTGATCTTCGGCAGTTCGTCTGAGTATAAATCCTTAGCCAACAGTATCTTTGGTATCAGTACCGACAATGGCGGCATGTATTTAGAAGGTTCGCCCGCTGGACTCAAAAATCAGGCACGTTTCATCGCCTATGAAGCCGAATGGCGCACGCCAGATTTCCACGTCTGGAACCTGCAACATGAATACGTACACTACCTCGATGGACGCTATAACCTGTTTGGTGATTTTAGTCGTGGCACTTCGGCCAATACCATTTGGTGGATTGAAGGCCTCGCGGAATACATCTCTTACCGTGACGCAAACCCTGCGGCCATTGCCATGGGTGAAACAGGTGAGTATATGTTGTCGACCATATTCAAAAACAACTATGAATCTGGCCAAGACCGCATCTATCGCTGGGGCTATCTAGCGGTGCGCTTTATGTTTGAACACCACAGGGACGATGTGAGACAGATTCTAGCCTACCTACGCAACGATCAATATGCAGAATATCAAGCCTTTATGGATAATATCGGCACACGTTACGATAACGAATGGCAGGGTTGGCTCACCAGTGGTTTAAGCACGGCTGACGATGGCATAGTCGATAAGGGCCCGAGTGATGTCGACGCTGAGCCCAGTGGCCGCGAAGGCAACTGGACAGGACCCGCGGGCACAATCAGTAAGGATTACTCGCCTTGCCAAGTGACTAACGAAGCCTACCGTTACACTGAATCGGCCAGCCTGAAAATTAATGTGCCGATGGAATGTATCGATTCAAAACTCGGCCGCGCCAGTTTCAGCTTCACCAATACCGATCGCACAGCCCAAGAGCTTTGGATCAAGATTGGCGGTGGTTGGGGGGATGCCGACATTTATTTCGATTCTAGAGGCTGGGCAAGCCCTGAGCAAAACCAAGGCGCGGGGATAGGCAACGGTAACTATCAAGTCATTAAAGTGCAGTTAAACCCTGACGAATATTGGCATTACATTACCTTGTCGGGAGATTTTGGCGGCGTTGATATGCAAGTCAGCACCACTGAGCTGTTCGCTGATGTTGATCCCGATCTGGGAGATGGCGGCGTGGATCCTGAGCCACCAGCCAATTGCGGCGCAGTGACCTTAGATTACGGTAAGCTCACCCTAGGCAAAAATGAGTGCATCAGTGGCGGGCGTAACAGCTTCTACTTCTGGGTTGAGGAAGATAACACTCAGTTTACTGTCACCACTAAGGGCGGCTCTGGGGATGCCAATATTTACTTCAATGCCAGTCAGTGGGCCGACGCAGATAATGCCGATGCAAAGAGCGATCAAGCAGGAAATCAAGAGTCGCTTAGCTTCAGCGCCAATCGTGGCTGGCGTTATATCACGATTGATACTGCCACTGAGTTTAGCGGTGTAACACTGACCTTAAGCACAGGCACGAGTAACACACCCGATCCGGTGCTCATTGCCAATGCCTGCGCGACTCAATCCCCCTTGAGTCATGGTGAGCTGAGTTCAGGCAAAGCCATCTGCACCGCAGATGGGCGCAACGATTATTACCTTTGGGTACCAGAGGGAACGAATCAGCTAAGTATAAACTCCGCCCACGGCAGTGGTGATGTTAGCCTGTTTTCGGGGACGACTTGGGCGAATGCTCAACACTTCGATGCAGCCTCTGTGACACCCGCCAACACGCGGGAAAGCATCACAGTCAATGCACCAAACGTGGGTTGGTATTACATCACAGTGCAAAGTGAGCCTCAGAGTTCAGGTGTCGCACTGCAGGTTGATTTACGCTAGTTTGATGACTCGCATCGCTTAAATAAGCAGTTTTAGCCATTACGCATAAATCAAGCATTTGAATAAATAGCAAAATCCCTGCTTCGGCAGGGATTTTTATTGAAGATAAGCTGAATAAGCGACACTGACGTCACAGAGTCTTTAGCGACAATACGTTATTAGCGCATCCCTTCGAGCACTTGCACTCTCTCCTTGGCCCTTGCTGCATAGTCGTTTGAAAACCGCTCTGCCATTTCAATGCTCTGCTGATAAAGCGTTAACGCTGCTTTAGCATCGGCCGGTCCACCCTCGCCTTTATCTAACAGGGTTGCGAACTGAAAGTAAGCATTGCCTAGAATATCCGCCTGCAAGCCTTGTTTGGCACCCAAGGTTGTCACTTTTTCTAACCAGTATCTCGCGTTAACCGTATCTCTATAAGGTTCCAATAGCAGGATATTGGCAAGTTCAGCGGCGGCGTAAAGATCTCGCTCGGCGGCAATGATCCAAAACTCCTCGCTCTGCTCAAAATCCTCTTTAAAGTAGTAATAGGTTTCGGCGGCATCTCGCGCTAAATCAGGTTGAGCTTTAACACTTTGGCGATAATTTTCCAATGCCGTTGTGGCATTAAAGTAAGGGGAGCAAGATAACACTTGATAAAACGCCATCAGACTTCTTGCCTCAGGCAACCCTTGGTCAACTAGCTGATTTAACTGCTGCCATGCTTGCGTTTCATGGACCTTATCCGCACCTGTATTAACCAAGCCACGCTCGATAACCGATAAAGGTAAACGGATTAACTCAAGCTTTGCCGCGTTATCGCCAAAGCTCGCGGCGCGCTCCAGCCAATAGATCTTTTCATCGGCACGCCCCGCGTAACCCGCTTGATCTCGCAGCCAATGCAGCGCCTCAATATCGCCAGCTTCAGCGGCTTCACGGTAATATTTCTGTGCCTTAATTTTATCCTTGGGTAAGGCGTGTCCAAGCTCATAGATACGTGCTAACAATCGTTTATCAGTAGCCTTTGAACTCTGAGCTAAGGTATTGATTTGTGATTCAGGTTTACCATAGGCATACAATTCCACATCACCGTTAGCATAAGTATATTGAGTGCCATCGGGATAATTCACCTCAACCGTATCAGGCTGATACCAAACATTGACCTCATACTGTTCGGCAATCTGTGGATTAAAATTCACCCGCATCACAGCCTCATCACCGCGACGAACCGCTTGAGTATAAGGACTAGCCCATAGGCTAGAAATTTGCTGCAAACTGCTTTTCAGCCTAGCCTCGAAGGGTTTGTCTTCCTTAGGAGAATGAATAAATACTGGATAGTAAACTGGCGCTAAAGATAATGGCGTAGTCGCAAGCAACGAATTATCCGCCTCGCTACCCGCATAAATTGGATCGATATTAAGTTCATGACTTAAATAAAAATCATCGTGGGGTGACACTTGAGTCGGCAACGTAGTTTGGCTAGCAACTTGTGCCGCATCCACAACAGAAGTGCGCTGCAACTTAGCAAGGTATTGTTGTTTAAGTGCTTTAGCCCTTTGCCACAACGGATGGTTCGGCAGTATTGTCACATCGAGCATTAAATCCTCAAGCCGCCACTGACAATCGCCGCCACCATTTAAAGCTAAGGGCAGCGAAAACTCACTCGCTTTGCTACCACTGCTAATCACTTGCCGCAGCACTGAGGTTTCTTCGAATGTCGCGCGGTATGGATTAGCAATATCACCACTGGGAAAACGGATTTCCTTTCGAGTACAAACAGATGAGACGTAATAACCGACAAGTTCTAATTGCGTATTAGCAGGTAATACACCAACAAACTCGAAACGCGGACTGTCTACAGGTGCAGTCACTTGATCGACGGGCAACTCACTACGAAATAAGGAATCCCAAAAAGAGGCCATGGCGGGAGAGGCAAACATCAATCCAGCCGAGCAAGCCAAATATAAAAAAGCCCTATGAAAGCAATGTAACAAACTCATAATGCCAGCTCTCCGTCGCTGATGAGGCAAATCCACTCGCACTTAAACACTCGCTTAAATACAACAAAGATCATTAAGTTATCGACAAAAAATTAAGCCAACGCGTTTAGCCGTTGGCTTAAATCATAACGTATTTACAGGCAAGTTGAACCCATGCCTCTCAGTCTAGGCTCGATAAACCTCAGCGCATAAAACTCAACTTAAGCACTTCGCAGTCTAGCAAGCACATCCTTGGCCTTCAATTCAGCCATAGCGACATAGGCCACAGGCACTACAAATAACGAGAAGAAAGTGCCCGCTAACAGACCTCCGACTAAGACTAAACCTATGTTAGCTAATCCTAACGAGCCTGGTCCCGATGCCAAGGCTAAAGGAATCGCACTTAAAATCATGGTTAAAGACGTCATTAGAATCGGTCTTAAACGAGATTTGGCACTGCTTCGCGCCGCCTCAATCGCACTCAAACCTTGGTCTTGTTGCTTATTGGCAAACTCCACCAGCAAGATACCGTGTTTAGTCACTAGCCCCACTAAGGTTAATAAACCAATCTGCGAATAGATATTCACACTCTGGCCAAACAAGGCTAAGGTCAATAACGCACCGACAATACACAAGGGCACTGTCAGTAAGATAATTAAGGGATCGACAAAACTTTCGAACTGCGCAGCCAAAATCAAATAGATAAACACCAATGCCAGCAAGAATAGCGACTGAGTGCCCGCCTGCGAATCCATAAGATCCTTCACCACGCCATTGTATTTAAAGCCTTGGGCATCATTAAGTAATGTCGGTAATTGTTCATCTAAGTAGGTTTTGATTTCATCAGTTGAATAGCCGGGCATAATATCTGCCGTCAATTCAGCGCTATCAAGACCCATAAACGTCTTAATGTTAGATTCTGCCGTAGTCTGTTTAATCGACACAAATTGCGACAATGGCAGTGCTTGCCCAGATTCAGAAGTGACATACAGCTTATTCAACACTTTAAAATCACTCAGTTTGTCTAAGTTTACTTGCACTTGAATAGGATAAGTAAAACCATCAGTAGCATGTAAGTCCGCCGCCTTCACTGAGCCAAGAAAGGTAGAAAGTGCATTCGTGACATCACCATAACTCACACCTGAAAGGATAATGGCGTTGCGATCGATAGACAGATCGTAGCGTAGTTGATCCCTCAGCACTGAGTTGCCTACGTTATTCAGGCCAGGATAATCCTCGAGTAACTTTTGCACTTTGGCGGCGGTTTCGCTGAGTTCGTCCTTATTCCGATCTAAGGTCGTCAGCTCTAAACGCAAATTATTGGCAATATTGAGATTATTTGCTGAGCGAATGCTAAACGACATGTTATAGGCAGAAACGTTTTCCTTTGATGTTGTAATCAAGTCGCTGATCACATCATTTATACCCTCACTGCGCTCACCCCAAGGTTTGAGTAGCACATGGTTCACAGGCTCTCCCTCGATATAGGACAAGTTAGCCCCAACCGCGGGATGCTCGTCCATCACGCCATTAAGCTCAGCATTGTGATTGAGATGATACTGCCGACCGACACCGGTAGGGCCATTAGACGCCACATCGATAAAGCCGGAGTCCTCCGCAGGCAAGAGTATTTTGGGTAATTGCCAGTAAGCAATACCCGCAAGACCCACCAAAACCACAGCCACACCAAACATCAAACGCTTGCGGACAAACCACTTATTCAGCTCATTGATATACAAATGATTTAACTGCTGCAGCGCATTCTCGACTCGGCTAAACCATTTAGGGTGTTGCTCAGTGGTATTGATAAGATAGGCGCTCATCATAGGCGACAAAGTCAACGCCACCACGCCAGAGATCATTACGGCCGCTGCTAAGGTAAAGGAGAATTGCCGAAACAGATCGGCGGTTAAGCCCGACATTAATCCGATCGGCAGATACACAGCGGCGAGCGTTAACGTCATGGCAATGATAGGGAAAATGATCTCCTGACAGCCTTTAATTGCCGCATTGAAAGGCGTTTCACCGTTTTCAATATGGCGATAGCAGTTCTCGACCACCACAATGGCATCATCCACCACCAGGCCAATAGCCAAAATAATCGCCAAAATAGTCAACACATTGATACTAAATCCGAGCGCCGACATCACAGCAAACACCCCAATCACGCACACGGGAATGGTAATAATGGGGATCGATGCCGCCCGCAGGCTACCCAAAAATAACACCACAATCAGCGAAACTAAGATCACCGCTTCAATCAACGCAGAAAATCCTTCGTCGATGGAGGCTTCAATAAAATCAGCTTGGTTATAAGCCAAGTTCATTTCTAAGCCTTGGGGTAAATGTTTTTGCATGCGTGCAATTTCGGCTTTAATGTTCGAAGCCACTGTCACTGGGTTAGCGTTGCTCAGCGGTAAAATCTGCAATGACATTGCACTATGTCCACCGATAGACAACATACTCGGCGACAGACTTTCCTCGCCCATCACCACATCGGCGACATCGGACACACGGATGATCTTACCCTCGCTGACCTTAATCACCAGATCCTTCACGTCTTCAAGCGTTTCAACTTGATTCAAAGGGTTAATCGAGAAATCCCGCGACTTACCTTTGATCGCACCCGAGGTAAAACTGGCATTGTAAGAGCCTAACGTGCCCACCACATCGGCAGCTTTAATATTCAGCGCCTTCATTTGTTCAGGATTGAGCCAGACTCTGACCGCCTTTTGTGAGCCACCATATGGCCCCCAAACGGCACCAACGCCTTGAACTTGTTTGAGTTGCGGTACTAACTGCTGGCTAATGTAGTCGTACATAGCCTGCTTTTCCATGCCACCCGCGTTCACAAAGGTGATGATATTACTGGCCGAATCCGTGGCCGAGGTATCGTCGGTGACTGTGGGCTTATCTATCATGCTCTGGGGGAAATCGTTAATCCCTTCGACGCTGCTACGCAACTTGTTCATTAAGTTGGTGTATTCAATATCGCTGGTGTCATCATTGAATTTAATCGTTAATGAGCAACGCCCCTCGCTACAGTCGGTCGACATGGTATCGACTTTATCTATGCCCGAAGCCGCTGCAATCAACTTATCGGCCACATTGCTCGACATAAAATCGGCGCTCGCCCCTGCAATCGACGCATTCACAGATGCAGAGTGGGTGGTATGCTCAGGGAAGTATTGGATATCGAGTTTTTGAAAGGCAATCAAGCCCAGTAACACAGCCATAATACTGAGTACGGAGGCGAAGATAGGATGACGAATACAGACTTCGGGTAAACGCATTATTCAGCCACCTCAATATTTGGAGTTGAGCCTGAATCAGCACCTTTGTCAGCGCTTGATGTTGCCGCTTTATCTGCAGTGTTTCTATCCTGCACGACTTTGATCTTGCTATCGGACTTGAGGTTTTGCATACCCGTTTTAACGACTAAATCGCCTTCGGCTAAACCTTCAGTCACGACGGCATAACCGTCATTCGTATTTTGAGCGAGTTTAACCACTTGCTTTACTACGCTATCGCCCTGCACTAGCCAGACAAAACGTTCATCGTTATTGGCAATAATCGAATTTTGCGGCACTAATAGACGTTTAATCCCTAGACTATAGAACTGCTTAATGTTGGCGAACATGCCAGGAGCAAGCTTAAACTCAGGGTTTTCAAGGGCGGCATGCACTTCAACCCGTCCTGAGCTTTCATCTACCGCAGGGGCAACATAGTTAACTAACCCTTTGAATACCTTATTACCATAGGCCTCAACAGTCACATTCACCTTTTGGCCCTTTTGCGCCTTGCCTAAATCCTTCTGACTGATGGCATAACGCACTTCGACCGGATTTAAACTATAAAGGGTGACTAAGGCCGTACCGGCACCAATTTGACTGCCGATAGACTGACTAAAGCTGGTCAACTGACCATCGAAGGGCGCCTTGATCAGGTAATCGTTCATGGTTGCTTGTTTCTGGCGAAAATCCGCATCGGCCAGATTCACATTTTCCCGTAGCTCATCCACATCTTGCTTAGCAAGCGCAAAGGGTTCTTTAATCAGTAAGTCTTCGATACGCTCCAGCTTAGTTTTAGCCAGTGCTAAGGTGCTCTTGGCTTTGTCTAAATCAGCCTTGGCTTTAATGTTGTCCTGCTCGGCAATCACTTGACCTTTAGTCACTTTGTCGCCGTTACTAAAATGAATCGCGCTAATTTTTTCGCTAGCATTAAAGTTCAGCGTGGCTGAATCGATAGCGTTGATTTTACCGACTTCATTCACTACATCGGCAAAGGATGTTTCTTTAACGGCCTCGACCGTCACAGGGATGATATCGACCTTGTCCGCCGACATCACGGCCATAGGGGCTAAAGCGAAAACACTCGCCAGTAGAAACGGCAAAGGCGCGAATAAGGGCGCCTTTGAGAGATGATGGGAATGGCTTTTTAATGAAATATCGCATGCACTGCGTGCTCGTTCAGTTACTCTTTGTGTAAACATCGTTTGTGTAAACATAGTATGCAAACCTATCGTTCTTACTATTCAACGGACATCCTATCCGACAACAGCAAACCGGATTGAACCCAAAACTAATACCAAGTCCCCCCAAAGTGCCTGTTTAAGCAATTTGAGGTTATTTGGGTATACAGCCTATAGGCTTAATCCCAGTCAGTGCCAGTAAAAACTCGGTTACACAACCAAACAAAACAATAACTTAACGATAAACTCAATAGTGAGCACTTAAATCACACAAACAACCATAAAATACAGCAAACTTGAAACAAGTGTAGAGCCAGCCTATTAGCAAGCCACTATTTACCTTTTAACAGGGCTCCGATGGCCTTTTTCACATCTGCAAAACAGGGGCGCTGAGCCACATCTAACTGCATGCACTCGTCTTTAATCGCACTCAACTGTGTGTAGTACAGAGGGCCAATCGAGGCACTCACATAGGCCAACAGATCTTCAATCAAGCAACCAAGCGCCCGCACTTCAATAGCTTCTATCGCTAAGCGTTCTGCTGTCGATAGATTGCGTAAGTTTGATGCCGCACCAAAATCCCCAAACAATAAGCTCATCTGTTGATTAACCATAATATTATGGGCGTAGACATCACCATGACTTACTTGTTTGGCATGCATGTGCGCCATTGCATCGGCCAACTGGTGTGTGATTTTGGCGACTTCATCAAGGCGAAATTCGCTACCGTCTTTAAAGGTATCGCGAGTGCAGGTGACAAGACTTGGTGGTAGCCCTAAGTTACTAAACCCTGGCGGAATAAGTTCCATTACTAAACCCAATTGATCTTTCTGGCTAATGTGCGCCACGACCTTAATAAGGCTGGGATGATCACCCGTTGTGAGACAGCAATCTAACTCGTCAGCGGGATAACCATCGCTCGTCACTTCACCCTTAAAGAGTTTTACCGCAATCTGCACCGACCCCGTCGCGGCTATCATAGCTTGATTCAACCAATCGCCTCGATAAATGACCCCAGAAGCCCCTTCGCCAAGCTTCTCAGCCAACTTGATATCACCCAGAGTCACATTCGCCACTGTGGCCACATCGGCGTGGGGATCGACTAAGGTATGGCTGAATGGATTTCCCGCAAAGGCGAGCCAAGTCAGTTTAGGCAAACTGAGTAACCAAGCTGGCAGTGCGTGGAGTTGATTGGCCGATAAACGCACTAACTCTAAGTTGCGGCAATTGGCCATCGACTCGGGCAAGGCTGTTAAACGGTTACC
The DNA here is from genome assembly GCF_025653545.1 of Shewanella sp. SW1. Lineage (NCBI taxonomy): Bacteria > Pseudomonadati > Pseudomonadota > Gammaproteobacteria > Alteromonadales > Shewanellaceae > Shewanella > Shewanella sp. SW1. The sequence continues at coordinate 46,522 of NZ_JAKKSG010000027.1, forward strand.
CGCTAAAGCTAATTTTTGCAGACGATGTAAATCGCCCATGGCCGCAGGCAACGTCTCAATGAGGTTATCGGTTAGGATGAGCCAGCGGGTTTTCAGCGGTAATGCCGCCGCAGTCACTGTTTTGATTTGATTGACCTTAAAGCCAATCATCTCTAAATTTGTGCAGCGCCCTAATGCCTCAGGCAAATGTTCAAAGCGATTATTCGAGGCGAAAATTATCTTTAAATGCGATAAGCGGTGTAAATCCTCGGGCAAAGTGCTCAGTTGATTATTCGATAAATCGAGGATTTCGAGGGTATCGGCTAAATCAAAAATCTCCCGCGGGAACTCGGTTAAATCCTCAACCAATTGTAAACGTGTGATCCCTTGTAACTGCCCTGCCCTTAACTGCGCTAACGTCTGCACTTTGCTACCCAAATTAATGAAAAATCGCGGCTATGGTAGCGTATAAATCGATAAAGCTAAACGCAGGATCTGCAATCAAAGGGCGGCACAATCGGCCTTAAGACAACTTTGATACGATAGGTAAAACTTGGGGGAGCTATCCAGAAACTCGAAAACAGATTAGCATGTGCACCAATATGGAATGCCCAGTCAACTCATCACAGGACAATCATGCGGACACATTTTCGCCAAACGCACTCTTTTACAGTGCTTATGCTTGCCATGCTAATGGCCCTACTGAGCGGTTGCGCTACAACATCAGCAAGCCCATCAACCACTGAATTCAATGCCACAGCAAGTGATGTCAGTAACGATAACGACCACTCGCCACAACAGCATCAAACACCACCCGCAGTAGTTGAGCAGTACAGCGACGTGTGGGAAAAGATCCAACACGCCAATACCATTGACGTCCATGATGATGCCGAAGTACGTAAACAGCGTAACTTTTTCGATGATAAACAAAAATTTATGAACCAAGTCGGCGATCGCGCCGAGCCATTCTTGTATTACATAGTCAGCCAGCTCGAAGCGCGTAACATGCCATTAGAATTGGCGTTATTGCCCATAGTCGAAAGTGGCTATAACCCTTTAGCACAAGCTAACGGCCCCGCAGGACTGTGGCAAATGATCCCTGCTACTGGACGTAATTTTGGCTTAACGGTGAATTCAGCCTACGATGGCCGTAAAGATGCGCTGGCCTCAACCGATGCAGTGCTCGACTATCTACAGCACCTATACGACACCTTAGACAAAGACTGGATCAACGCCGTCGCCGCCTACAATACCGGTGAGCTAGTGATCAAAGCCGCCATTGATAAAAACAAAGCCAAGGGCAAACCTACGGACTTTTGGTCACTGGGTATCCCCGCTAAGCGAGTACAAACAGTCCCTAAGTGGCTGGCATTTATTCAGATTATTCGAAATCCCAACCACTACGGTTTAAAAGTCCCTCCTATTGCTAACCGCCCTTTCTTGGAAAGAGTGCCAGCACCTAATGGCGTAGATATTGGCCAGATTGCTAATGCAGCAGGGCTCAGCAAAGCAGAATTTAAAACCTATAACCCAGGCTTTCGCCAAGGTGTAATCCCCAGCAAAGGCAAATATCAAATCGCCTTACCGCTGGAAAACATAGGTCATTATCAGGAAAATCAAGACAAGCTCTACGCTCAAAAACGCTATGACAGCCAAAGCTATATCGTCAAATCTGGCGACAGCCTAGGCACAATCGCAGCCAAGTTTGATATGTCAGTGAAAGCATTAAAACAGGCCAACAATCTGACATCTGACCGCCTAAAAATCGGCCAAGAGCTCACACTGTTAACGCCAATGGCGGGCAATGATAATGAGCCTGAACCCACTAAAACTAAGGCGAAGGCCGATAAGAAAGCCAGCAGTAAGCCATCAAGCAAGGCGAATAGCACTGCCACCGACTCAACATCGGCCGATAAACCGGCAACGAAAGCGGCCACGTACAAGGTAAAATCCGGCGATTCGCTGGATAAAATCGCCCGTAAGAATAAGGTTAAACTGGCTGACTTAATGAAGTGGAACCAGCTCAATGGCAAAAGCATTATTAAGCCAGGCCAAGAACTGAAAATTTCCGAATAACGATTGTAGTTTGAACGGCAAAAAGCCCAACAAAGCGCGGTTCCAAAGCGCTGTGTTGGGCTTGTTTCTATCCCAATATCAGAGTTAACCGCCACAGCTCAGCGTTACTACTCAGTTGACCTAACCAATACTCCCGGACAATCATTCCAAAACAAACCATTCTAATTGCACGCCATTATTTTGTGTCTTTCTTCGCTAAACCAAGGGGATACAATTGCTGCTTAAACATGCCAACAGGCATGTAATCGCCCACGACACCATATTGCTCTGGCCACTCTTTCTGACCTCGAACTGCAGTCCCAAATAGGTAATCTAAAAAAGAAAAATGGGCAGCATAGTTACGGTCGATTGCCGCCTTATCGGAAGCATGGTGCCAATGGTGGAATTGCGGACTGACAATTAAGTAACGTAGCCAGCCAAAGTTAACCTGCACATTGGCATGATTAAAGACCGCCTGCACGCCAACGATAATCACATAAATACTGATGATGTCTTTGGAGAATCCTAAGATAAAAATCGGCGTGAGCACTAAACAACGGGTAGCAATCAACTCAAACATATGTTGCCTTGAACCAGCCAACCAATCTAAATGTTTCGCGCTATGGTGCACCGAATGGAAGCGCCACAGGAAAGGGATCTCATGGTAAGCACGGTGCGCCGCATATTGCATTAAATCGGCGACCAATAAAATCAACAACAGTTGCAACACAAAGGGAAGACCCGCGATAAAGCTTTGCACTGTGCTGGAAATAGCCCAAGAAAAGGTCGACTGCACAAATTGGTTTGCCACCAATAATACAAATCCAATCGCTAAGTGATTCACCAAAAAATGGTTTAAATCCCCTTGCCACTCGGGTCTCAATATTGCTTGTTCTGGTTTATGGGGTAGCCATTTCTCGATAAAAATGAAAATTAAGGTTGAGCCTAATAAGTCTAAAATAAACCAATCTAAACCCAGTGAGACCTTATGATTAGCAAAAGGCTCGACCTCAACTTGATGACCACCAAAGGCAATCGCTAAGCTCACAAATACCCAAGCCACAAAGCCGAAACGCTTATTTTTATTTCGAATAAAATTCAATAAACCTAAACTGCCCGATACCACTAAGGCGACAAATATTAAGCTGCGAATAACATCGACATTATAGCTTTGGCGTAATTCTGGAGTGGTGAGATATTCGGGAAAATGAAACGCCAATACACCCAGAAACGATAATATCGCTAACATACACGCTATAGTACCGCTAATACTGCCTTCACCAATTTGGAAATGACCGTCTTTAAATCCTTTATTCATCACAGTGAACTCCTTTTCCTATATTGCTCGCGTTATTCATACCACAGCTTATTCACACCACAGCAATGCTCGGCTTAATTTTTGCCGATCAGCCTACATTAACCCCGCAGCCACAATCAATAAAAAGTGAATGCTAAGACAATAATGCTCAATCTACTAAGCCCACTAAAACGAGCACACAAAAACAGCCCAAAAAAAGCGCTACCTAAGTAGCGCTGTTTTATTAGAGCCGTTCACTCACCTTAGCGGTTAGATCTTAATCAAGTTATAACCAAAGCTAGTAGAAGGATCTTTATTCAGCACCATAGTCACATTGTCTTCATTGCTGAAATCCATTAAATCGGATGCATAGACAACGGTTTTAGTACCGTTTTCCACAGCGATAACTTTAATAGAATATTCGCCAGCTGGCACAGTCACTGACTGAGGGCTCGCAGGATTGACCGCGGTGATCTTATTTACAGCCGTTTCAATCGTGTCATTTGCCTTTAAGAAATACACGGTTAGATTGCTTTTATCGGCAAAACTCACAATGTCGAACTTAAAGCTATAGGGACTTGGCGTCTTAGTTTGCTTCATCTCCATCGCCTTCACTTGGCTGCCCTGCTCGGTCGTTTGCTCATAGATGAAGATGGTTTTAATCTCATCTTGGTTCAGGGTGATAAGCACATTATCGAGCAATTTATTTTGCGTACCGTGGTCGAACACACTCACACCAAAATCATTAAACTCAGCACCTTGATAGCTAGTCACCCCAAAAGATGGCACTTCGCTAAACAGAGTATCTTGCTTACTGCTGGCCACTTTCACATCGATAATGTGCGAACCTAAACCGTTAAAGACGCGATAATCGACACTCGCTTCTAATGCTACATGATTGCGAACATTGGTGGTTGAATCGACACTGTCCAAGGTGATTTTTGAATCCGAAGCACCAAAACCTTCACGGATGATCAGCTTATAAGGCACCTTAGAACTGAATTTAATGTTCGCAGTTGTATAAGAAACATTGGTTGTTCCCGCTGGTGCGAGGTAAACCTTATATTCACCCGTATCCATCACTTGCGGCTGCGACACTTCACCGTAGGCCACACTGCCTAACATCACGGCATCGGCAAAGGTTTGGGTCGACTTAGAAACATAAGCGTCAAAGGCTTGGGCATGAACTGCAGTATTGGCAATCAAGAGCTGCATTTTACTGTTTTCAGCCACTTCGTTGAGCTTATCGAGTTCAGTGCGAGAATAGTTGATATTAAGTAATTTAGGTTCGGCAAAATCACCATGTAATACAAAGAAATGGTCCGTTGCAACTTTCAAATCGATATTTTCTTTATAAATAGAGATATCTTTATCAGAGGCATCCTTAGCCATCACTTCAATCGCAGTCACGCCAGCCGTCGACGTAAATCGCGGCATAGTGTCCCCATAGATCACACTTTCATAGGTTTTATCGGCAACTTTGAGTGCAGTAGCAGTGCTTCCAGCTGAAGCATTATAGAATTGCACATAGGTGGCATTTTGATCTGTGCCCTCTTCATTATTATCATCTGAGCCACATGCCGTTACCGCTAAACAGGCAACAGCCACCGCAGCGAATCCCTTTAGCTTACTTTTTATCATTGTTTCCCTCATTAGCAGACAAAAATTCAGTTCAATCTACGCAGTTATACAATGACAACAATGGCAATTTCCACTAAAAACAAAAACAAATATTTTACAAACTCAAACACTTAACAAACATTTCAATAACACACTGAAAAGTGATACAAACCACACTTTTCAGGCCCTTAATTGATACAAATGCGGCTGCTGATACTTTTGCTCGCCTCTCAAAAATTCTGCTCCAGTGGAAAATGACTGTTCTATCGAACACCTCTCTTTTAGGCTTAAAGCGACTATGGATAAACTATCCTCAGACGGTACAAACCTTGTTCGACTAATGCGATTAGGTTACTCTCGCATCGCCAATTAAGCCTTTGGGATGGATAGGATTTGCAAGGGATTCTCAACTACTACAAGCAATGTTTTCAACACGATAGTGCCGAAATCAATCTCTGGTCAAGCCACAAGCTTGCCGAGCAAGATCAGCTATTACTCCAACATGAAGACGAGTTAAGCAGTGGCTTCCTACCCCGCTTGCCTGTGCCATTTGCTCCCGCCAGTGCATTACTAGCACGTAGCACTTTGTATTTACGTGAAAAGGTATTATTGCACTGCTGTCTGTTTTTCTGCGGCGCAGTCGACCTTAATGGCGAAAAACGTAAAGTCGTGACACCACTCCTTTATCGCGAATGCCAATTACAGGCTGACGGCGATAATCTCTACCTAGAGAGTAATAACACTCTAGCTGGCAACGGACCATTCACTATCAATGAAGCTCTATTAGAAAAATTAGTCGTTGAAGGACATAGCCTAAGCCAAGATTTACGCGATAATCCAACGGATGTCAGTGGCTGGATATCTTGGCTGCGGGCAGGCCAAGCCGATGTTGATACCAGTCATTTATTGCATTTTCCCAAGCTGATCGATGAGGCTGAATTTACTAGCTTATGCCGTAAACGTGGGCAGTTTCTTGTCAGTCGAAGCCAAATCATTTTGGCAGAACGTTCGATCGCAAGTCGGGGCATTTTGCACGAACTCGACAAACTAATGACAGCGCCTGAACCATCAGCACCGCTTAAAGCGCTATTCGCAGAAACACAACAAACAACATCAATCAGCGCCAGTGAAGACACACAAGAGGCTTATCTTCCTGGGCTGTTAAGCCGCGCGCAAATTCAGGCCTTAAAGATTGCGGCCAATCATACTTTGGGGCAGATCTCAGGCCCACCAGGAACAGGTAAGAGTTACACCATAGCCACAGTGGCAGCAGAGCAGGTATTAAGGGGTAAATCTGTCCTCATCGTCGCCCACACTGATGTTGCTGTTGATGTGATTGCCGATAAGTTACAGCAACAATTCCAGCTAGGGAGCAGCCTTATTCGAGCAGGCTCGCCGCAGTTTATAAAAGTCCTTAAAAACCAGATTGATGAAATGCTCCATGGTCAGCACCCAGCATCTGATGAAGCCGTCTCGGATAGGTTGCTACTCAATGCAAAACAGCAACTTAATACTGTGACTCGTCAGCAAGTCAAGATGGAAGCGGGCTTTATACGTCATTGCCGCCATGCCATACGTCGCGGCCAAAAACTGGCGACCTTACAACAAGGACAATCCCGTTGGCGCTTAGGATTTTATAATTGTGCTTACCGTGCAGGTATCAAAAGGTTTGCCCAGCAATGGAATGAACTCGATAAATTAACGGCCCTCATCGCGCAAAAAGAAGACTTAAGCCTCAAATACTTACAATTGGCAACTCACTATCGATTAAACCAATTACTCAAACATAAGCGCAGTACGCTGGTGAGTTTTGCCAGTGCGTTACGCGCTCGCCAGTCCGCTAAGCAACTCGACGGCTTCTACAAGACGGATTTTGATGCCTTAAAACAAACCTTTCCCATTTGGTTATCTAGCCTTGCCAGCTTGCATAAAGTGCTGCCCATGGAGCAGCAAATGTTTGACTTAGTGATTATTGATGAAGCCACTCAAGCCAATATTGCCGCATGTTTACCGGCCTTGCAGCGAGCAAAGGCGGCACTGGTGGTGGGAGATAGCAAACAACTGCGACATTTCTCGTTTTTATCCCGCGCAAAACAAACTCAAATCCAGACCCAACTCGGACTCGCGCAGGATTGCCGCGGCCTAATGAGCTACCGTGATGCCAGTATGCTCGACTTAGCGTCACAATCCCTCGCAAGCCAATCCCAAGTGGTATTTTTAAATGAGCATTTTCGGAGTAAACCTGAGCTGATCCAATTTAGTAATCAGCAGTTTTATCAAGGCATGCTGAAGATTATGCAGCACAGACCTTGCACAAGTTCAGGGCACTTACACAGAGTCCACGTTACCGGCAGCCGTGATAGTAAGGGAATTAACGCCATAGAAGCGGAGGCATTAATTCAAAAGTTAGCTCAACTGATTGATGAACAAGAAAATGTATTAGTGCCTTCCAGCATTGGTGTACTCTCCTGTTTTCGCAATCAGACGGAGTATTTATCCCAGCAAATCCTTGCGCGCTTTAGCGCACAACAACTCGAGCGTCACCAATTACGGATTGCCACGCCCTTTGGTTTTCAAGGGGAAGAGCGCGATATTATGCTGCTGTCGTTTAGCATTACGGCCAACGACAGCCGCGCCGCCGTGTATTTAAATCGCGAAGATATGTTCAATGTCGCCATCACCCGCGCTAAACAGATACAGTGGCTATTTTTATCGGTACAAGCGCATGAACTCCCCAACAATAATTTACTGGCAACTTACTTAGCATCGGCGGGTCAATTTCAAGCGGCACACAATTATGTCGATTCCCTCGATACCTTCGGCCAGTCTGTGGCACTCGCGATTGAAGAAAAAGGCATAACTGTCTGGCGAGCCTACCATATGGCGGGGCTAGAACTGGATATTTTATGTCGCTATGGTAACCAATATTTAGCAATAGATTTAATCGGTTACCCAGGACCTTGGGCGGACTTTTTCGATATTGAACTGTATAAACTCTTACAGCGCGCGGGCATTAAACTGATCCCCGTCAGCTACGGGCTATGGTGCCAACAACGAGAACTTTGTATCCAACATATTTGTCAGCAATTGGGTATTACCCAAACAAGTTAATGCAGTAAATAACAGCCTTAATCATGCTGTTGATAAATCGCTTTTATCTTGCTTCGCAACCAAGTGATTTTGGGGTTATGGCTGTTTCTCTTATGCCAAATCAAGGTAAAAGGAATGGCGAGTTTATTAAGATATTCGCCACTTATCGGGATCGGGCGAGTGACTAAGTCAGGGTGTAATTGGCGGGCATATTGCTCACAATATTGCGGCGCTATTGCCATCATGCTGTGGTGAGGCTCTGCCGCGACAAACAGTGACTGCTCAAAACTGGCCAAGGTCAGCACAATATTGCGACTTAACCCAAGCTCAATAAGCACATCATCCAAGGCCCAGGTTTCGCTCTTTTCCCACAAGATATTGATATGCGGATATTTAAGAAAAGTGTCTATGCTCCACTCTTCCTGTAAGGCGGGATGATCGCAGTGCAAATACACCTGGGGAAGATCGGTAAATAAAACCTCAAAATCGATAAAATACGGCAGTAAATCAAGGGACTCCTTGGAACGAGGATGACTTTCTCGGCCGGTAAACCCCATATCCGCTTCACCACGCACAATCGCTTCGAGTGAATCGTAATCCCAATTTCGTACCTTCACCTTTGCATCAGGGTATTTAGTATAAATGGCCTGAGTCAGCTCATTAAGCATGATAAGCAACAAAGGCGACTCAAGCATCAACTCGAAGGTGAGCCCTTTGGTCATCTCGTCACCGCGCTTAGCCATCAGTTGCTTACCCATTTGCAACCATTCGGATAACTCCTGCTCCATACCGTGAGCCAATGGCGTTAACTGAAATCCCTGCGGCGTTTTGACAAATAAGGGATCGTCAAACCAATTCCGTAATTTGGCCAGCGACTTACTCACAGTGGATGGCGTGACATTGAGCTTTTTGGCAGCCTTAGAGACACTCCGCTCCTGTAATAAAAGCTGCAAAATAAACAATAAGTTAAGATCGAGCCGACTCAGGGATTTGGTCATTAAGTACAATTTCCGGCAATTTAGGAACCGCTAAGATCAGTGTAATGCTCACCAGCGCACCGACAGCGAGGATCACTAATAATATATTAATCGCACTTACTTCGAGCAGACCCATCACCCAAATATATAAAGCTGAAGTACACACTTGAGCAATTCCCAGTAAAGAGCTGGCAACTCCAGCCCGAGTAACAAATGGACTCAGCGCCTGACTCATGGTGACCCCAAATCCAATCGCAAAGCCCGAACACACAAAACCAAAACTGAGCAGATTGAATAACTGACCCAGCCAGCCCAATTGGGTCAAAATCAACACCAGTGCTGCGGCGGCAAATAATGTCTGAGAGAACAAGATTAAGGATTTTTCTTTAAACAGGTTAAGCAAAACGGGCGTCGAAAATGAGGCCACCATACTCACAAATGCTGTCATAGCCATAGTGTTAGAATATTGTCCACGGTCAAACCCCATCTGCCCCATGATCAACATGGGAGAGACATTTACATAGCTTAAAATCGTGGTCACGCCTAAAGTCGTTATCACCACGCGACTGAGAAAAAACCGCTGTTTAAAGGATTCTTTATACCCACCCGACTCAATTGTGGTGTGAAATTGCGGTTTAGGATAGGTTTCGCGCAATACAAAAATACACAGGGTTAATACCATTAATCCCATCCCCGCCATAGTATTAAATAGGCTAGGCCATGGGAATTTAAGCATAATTAAATGGCCTATCACAGGCGCTATCACAGGGATAATACAAGTCACGCCATTGACCATAGAGAGCACTTTTGCTCGGCGCTTATCGTCTAATACATCACGCAAAATCGCAAAAGCCACAACATAGCAAGAACCCGCACCAATGCCTTGTGCAAAGCGTGCCATTAAAAAGAGATCACTGGTTTGCGCACTACCGGCAAAGTAAGAGGCAATAGCAAACAAAAATGCGCCAAACAAGGTAATGGGTTTACGCCCAATCCTATCGGCTAAGCTCCCCGCAAACAGCATAGTGGTCGCCATTCCCGCAAGATACACAGAAAAAGCAATATGCAGCTGCGCCTCACTCGCCCCTAAATCCTGCGCAATTTGCGGCAAACCGACCAAGTACATATCTATCCCTGTCGGGTACAAAAGCACTAGACAAAAACTGCACAATAGATATCGAAACATATACCTCACCCCATTAGCCATCTCACACATAAGTTGCGCCTAGCCTAGTTTCACTCGCACAGATCTGTGAGTGGCATTTTCGACAACAGGTATTTCCATTGACGACCTATGGGTGGGCATAACACCACGAACGTGAAAGAAAAGTTGGTAAAAGAAGATAGAGGAGGAAAGGGGTAGAAAAATATCCCCTGCGGTTTGCGACCACAGGGGATATGTCGGTGAATGATCAGTCCACTATTCTATGAGCCCAACACTCATTGCTGAGGATCTGGCGGTGCAGGCAGGACTTGGATCATTAAACTACTATCGTCTTGCAGATATTGCTGCGCCAATTTATTAAGTTCTGCAACTGTCATCTGCTGCGCTAACGCTTGCCTTTGTTTAAAGGCAGCAAAACGACCGGGATGACTCTGGGCAGTTGAGGTGAGATCTAACCAAAAACCATTGGTTTGCGGCGCAGCTTGCATCCACTCAAGCACTGGTTGGCGGGCTCGATTAAGTAAGTCCTCACTGATCCCCGAAGGCGCTTTAACTTGCTTAACTGCGGCGGTGAAATACTCGGCAACCGTTGGCAACATGGCTTGAGTCGTCACGCTAAACAAACCTAAGTAACCATAACCGCTGGCATTGAAATCGTTATAAGAAAAGGCCGATGGCGAATAACTCGCACCCGCTTTCTCCCTCACGTTTTCCGTTAATAGAATGCTTAGCACTTGCTCCAGCAGACCCAATCCCGCGTGTTGACTCAAGTGAGTCATATCCGTTGTAGGCCACACCATGGCAAGTGCCGCCATATCCAGTTGACCATAATGCGTTAATGTTTTCTGAACGGGCACTTTCGGAAACACAGGTACTATCGACTGCGCATTATCAATAGGGCTACGCTTAATGGCGCCAAGCGTTTCAGCCACAGCAGCAATGGCACTCGCTTCGTCAAAATCGCCCACAATAGCGAGTTCAATCGCCCCTTGCTCGACGGCCGAATGGAAACTCGGCGCTAATTCTCCAAAGTGACGTTTGAGAATTTCTTCAGGCTCACCATAACCATAGCGTTTATCACCATTATGGGAGATACGGGCAAACTGATTAGAAAACTCAGATTGTGGGTTGCTATGAATACTTTGTTGCTCGGCAATCACTTGTTCACGAAACAATTGTTCAGCCTGCTTATCCATACCCGGCTCAATTAAATAAGCCGTCATTAAGCCAAGCTGCGTGCGAAGCTCTGCGGCATTAGTGCTAATCTCGCCGCCAAAACTTTGCTCACGCAGGCCTAAGTTGATGGAAATATCTTGCCCAGCAAAAATATCCTGCAGACTGTCATAATCATGGGCCTTGAGCCCACCCTGCACAAACGCACTGTTAAACAGATAAGACAAACCATCCAACTCAGGGAATGGCACTTCACCAAAGCCAATGTTTAGGCTGACCAATGTGGTGCCTTTGTTAAAGTTGGTAGGCTTAAGATTAAGGCGCACGCCATTGGCAAATTGCAGTTGACGAATCCCCGTTTCCTTATCGCGACTGTCAGCCACTAACTTGCCTTGCTCACCAAACTGAGTATAAGCAAACTCATCAATCGCCTTGATTGCTGGTGCGCTCACCGCTTGTTTACGGCTTTTCTCGTAGCTGGCGATAAGCTGTTGTTCAGCATTTTCAATGGGCTTATTGCTGGTCAGATACAAATACGGCGTGGCGTTCCATGTTTGATTAAACACTTGGCTTAGCTTTTGCGGTGTCACTGTTGGCATTATTTTTTCAAAAAATGCGAGCTGCCAATCGGGTTCGACAGGGACGCGATTGCCCGCCACCGAATACACTAGACTCTCGGCAATATTCACACTGTGAATGGTACTGCTACCCGCGACACTTAGCTGATATCCCTTATGCATACGTTTGATTTGCTGGTCAATTTCCTGTTGGCTAAAACCAAACTCTTTTGCTTGACGCAGGGTTTTCTCCAAGAGTGCGATTCCCTCTTGCCAGTTATTTTCCTGCGTACCTAGGCTCATTTGTGTGCCATAGGCAATATCAAACTGCGGTCCAACCTGCAGGTTTACACCATATAAACCTTGGCTATGCAGTAATTGCGACTCCATACGGCGATACAAGATGCCGTGGGCAAGCTCGAGCAACATTTCCTGCTCCCGCACAGCAGGGCTATCGGTAATCGCTGAGATGGGTTTTAGCATGCCAAGGGAAACTGACGTTGACAGACTTGGATCAAAAAATGCCGCCGCATCGACACTTTGGCGCTCTGCGACAGTACCAATAGCTTGTTCCTTGGTTTTAGCGGCCAAAGGCGCGGCCTTCCAACTGGCAAACTGTTGTTTTATCTTTTGTTCTACCGCGGCGACCTCGATATCACCCACCACAATTAAAGTGGTGCGTGAGGGCGTATAAAAACGCTGATATAAAGACAGCAACGCCTCGCGATTGGCATTACTGATACTGTTCGCCTCACCCACGGGGAAGCGCTTTGACAGCAATGTGTTTGGCATTAAAAACTGTAATTGGTTACGGTAATTCTCAAGATCCGCACCGCTACGTTCACGCAGCTCAGACAACACCACCGCTTTTTCACGTTCAATTAGCGCTGGGTCGAGTAATAGATTACTGGCAATTTCTCGCATTAAAAACAAAGCGGTATCGACTTTATCTTGGCTATTACTCGGCAAGTTGAATTGATAGACCGTCTGCTGAAACTCTGTCACGGCATTGGTATCGGCGCCAAAACTCAGGCCAAGGCGCTGCAATGTCGGCATCATCTCCCCCGCAGCCAATCCGGTCGATCCATTAAAGGCCATGTGTTCAAGAAAATGCACTAATCCTTGCTCGGCATCAGACTCGACCAAAGAGCCTACATCCACCCGCATCCGCACTATGACCGCCTGCTCCGGCGTCTTATTGCTCACCAATAAATAACGCATACCATTGGCAAGTTCACCGGTATGGATCCGCTCACTCATAGGCAAGCCTGTCGTTCCCATCCACAGCGGATCTTCGCTCGCCTGCAGTGGCAACGCCATACTCAAAAGCGCCAGCAGTAACCACTGACGCACAAAACTAATTACCTTGAAATTGTTCATTAAAATTCGCACTTTTCCCCCAAAATCAAACAAGAAACCTAGGAAGCGCTCACCTATGTTTCAGATAAAATAAGCTTTCACTATAGTACCTAAAGCACTTTAAGTCACAAAATCAATACCTTATGCCGTACTAAAAATAGTTTATCGCCTTGATATATAGTCAGAATATGCCGAAAAATAATGAGAGAGGAAGGAAGCTGAAACAGCTGTGGATTTAATGGTTACTGTGGAATGGTATGCATATATTAGCGATATGTTGAGCACTTAAGCACTATCATTCCAGTGACACGCATCAAGCACATCCTTGTGTGCTCGACCGTGACATCCATGTCACGAACGGTCACTTCCATGCTAGTGCTTAATTGGCGAAGCCATTTCATCAACCTAGTAACAGAGCAATTGATACTAATAACAATTATGAGAGCATAGGTTCTTCTATAGAAAACGAAAATCAAGCGACTTGGTCAGTTTGAAGACGAAGGCTTTCATAATAATCTTCAGCAAGAGCTGTCATCTTAAATTCGGCATCAATCTCAACAATACTATCAACAGCATCCTTTATAGTGGGTAAATCAACTTGGAAGAATTCCTTCCTCAAATTCACAGCGTTTACTCGCTGTAATGTAAATTTTCGATGTAAAGCAGCTTCCAATGCTGGTGCATCTTCAGCATATATCATGGCATGTACATCGAATGGAAACGGCACACTCGCATCACCCAACTCTTTGACACGATCCATAGGTTCTAGACGTCTTGTTAAACCAATTTTATAAACATCTTCGCCAAATGAACCTATATTGCTAATTACATACACATGCCCCTTTCGTGTTTGCTCAGCCATACTCTTTGCTCTAGCCTCTTTAGCTTCGGCTTCTAACAATCGCTGTTCAAGTTCTGCAATATGCTGCTCAGTTATAGCTCTTTCACTTTCAGATGCTTCTAATAATTCTTGTCTTGCCTTATCTAATAAGCCTCTATACATTCTTTCTTCTTTTTCTGCTTCAGCAATAGCACGTTCATACTCTTTAATTGCTCTCTGCTCCTCTCGAATTTGCTCTTTTATAAGCTTTTGCTCATCAACTTCCTCTTGCTTCTTCAATGTATATTGATATTGAAGCTTACACTCTTCGAACTTCAACTCAACATAGTCAAGATTAAAACCACACTTCAACGTGGCTGCCGATTTTTCAAGCGTATTCGCAAGACTTTCTATACGTTCAAGAGTTCGACTAAAACTACTTGTGTAGTGATGTGATGGACGCCTCAGCACCTAAGCTTGCAGTATTATGCCAAGCTTAAAGCTGACAAATAGTTCTGGAGGTTTCCATCATGGATATTAAAGTTATTGGTATCGATTTAGCCAAAAATGTTTTTCAAGTTTGTGTTTGTCTTATGGATAACTCTGTCATGAGTAACAAAAAGGTTAACAGAAACAAGCTGCTCGATAAAATTAGACAATTCCCCGAAGGTAGCCTTATTGCTATGGAGGC
>NZ_JAKKSG010000028.1:0-58233 GCF_025653545.1 Shewanella sp. SW1
GGGAAATCTGTTATTCCAAGGCGCCGCTATAAGAATACACCTCAAGAAAGAGTCGATTGGTGCTTATATCGGTATCGACATTTAGTGGAGAATGCTTTTGGAAGAATTAAGCACTATCGAGCAATATCAACAAGATATGACAAGCTAGCAAGAAATTACGCCAGTATGGTGTCACTGGCGTTTATGTTAATGTGGCTGCCGATGTATTGCTGAACAACATTTGTACAGCAAAGATCAACAGACCCTAGTTATCGCATAAATAGGGAAGAAGGAAAACGTAAATACTGTTTCAATTGATGACCGAGCGAAGGATAAGTCATGGCGATATGGATAAGAGAGTTGGCATAGCAGAAATAGAACCAAGTTACTTGGTTCTATTTACAGAGGAGTATGGAGAATTAATTAAGAGAGCCGAGTAGCTGGGAATAAAATTAGTTTGGATTAACCAGAGTGATCTCATCGCCTAAGTGGATCATGGCATCATTCAATACTCGGCAGGTTACACCGCCTCGCCAATCTGGCGTGAGCGCGGCTTCTAAACCGGCATGTGCTATTTCCATTTTTTTACAGGGGTCGGTCTCACCCGTTATTTCAAGTCGCAACTCACCGATCTGTAAATGTTTACCAACATCGGCACTGCTAAATACGAGATCATCAACGAGCAGATTTGCTCTGCGAGTCGTCCAAGGTAAATCTGCCTCGATACTATGGCAGGCCTGTTGCCACTGAAGTTTGGAAAGCACAGTGACTTGGCGTTTGCCTGGGCGACCAAACACATCTTTCTCTACGCCACTGAGTTGGGTGACATTGGCACAGAGAACTTCATTCATTGGGCCGCGTTTTACAGTTTTATAGGCAATCGCCAGCAGTTTTGGCATAGTTTCTCACATCCGTTGTTTTATGATTAAGTCGTTAACGATACGACTTAAAGTCCTTTTTTGATCAAATATTGATATGGCGTTTGCGTGGTTTCACTGGCAATTAAGGTGTGATCCATAAACTCACAAAAGCTTGGAATATCGCGCGTCGTCGCAGGGTCATCGGCTATGATCAGCAGTGTCTCGCCGGCAGCCATTTGTCTTACTGTTTTACGCACCATCATTACAGGCTCTGGGCAGCGTAAACCAAGTGCATCGAGTCTATGCTGTGCGGTTGAGAAAGCGTCGTTCATATTACCTCTACTGAACGGTTAAGCAGAATTAGCTAATGTTACTCCAGCCCCCATGATAAACCAAGTTGGCGGTTTCAATTTGTGATCTGGTTTTATTGATATGTTCTATCAATACGAATGTTAGATATTTAATGTTCCACGTGGAACATGATGACGAATGGGTTTAAAAATTACTCGACGGCTTTATCAACGCTTTGAGATTGAGAGATTGAATGGACATCTGCGGTACTATTCTCAGGTGCTAAATCATTTGCTGCCGCCATAGTTTGTTGTTGCTGTTTGGATGCACGTTTGTAGCTATACATTCGCTGATCGGCTTTATGAATTAAGCTATTGGCTTCTTCGTACTCATAGGGTCCAGTATCAATAATGCCAAAGCTTAAGGAAATATTGTTTAAACTGAGTTTTATTTTTTGATTGAATCGAGTGATGAAATTATCCCGAGCTTGTTCTTCACGGCAGTTAGGCATAATGATACAGAACTCATCTCCACCATATCGAAAGCAATGATCCTCGGCCCGAGTGATTTCTTTAATCGCTTTTGCTACAGCGCGCAGTACTTCATCCCCAGATCTATGGCCTTGGGTGTCGTTGAATGACTTAAAATCATCTACGTCTAAGTAGATCACGCTGACGGGTTCGGCACGCCTTTGAGCGGCCCTGAGTATGCGCGTTGCCGTTTCTTGTAAATGCCTAACGTTGAGCAGGCCTGTTAAGGGATCGGTTTGCGACAGTTCTTCAAGCTGCTGGGTGCGCTCTTTGACTTTGCTTTCCATGCTTTGGGCATATTTTTCGGCTTTATCCTTAGCGTTCTCAATTTCGGATACTAAGCTGCGAATATAAGTATCGAATACTAACGTGACATCAAACAGCACCAGTTTATCAATCGCGACACGGATACATTCGCCTTGATGTGTATCTTGCACTGAACAGTTGATCACGGCGTAGATAAGCTCTTTTAGTGTGTGTACCGCAGACAGGTAAAGCTTAGGCTCAACACCAATGCGTTTATGGACCAACCCAATCCGCAGGCGATTGTTTACGTACTCAAGATCATAAACACCATTAAATAAATCGAGCACATATCTTCTCTGTGCGGTACGTAAGCGGGCAAGGGTGTCTGAGTCTCCGATCAGCAGCGCAATTTCTGACACGCTGGTTTGTAAGCCATAAAAGTCATCGACGATTTTATCTATGTTTTCTTCAATGATGGGCTTAAAGGATTGCAGGGCCTTTACGTCCGCCCCAGTAAAAGAGAAGAGCGCCTTACGAGACTCGATCTCCAGCTCAGTGATCCGCATTTGTTCGAAAAGGGTCTGTTCCGTTTGTAGCATCAGGCATTCCTCTTGTAAAACAACGAATTGCATCCTTGCACTACACTGCCTAGATTTGGCTGATGATTGCTTGCCTGTTGTCGTCCACAATAGCCAGTGATGCCCTTGTAGTTAAGTTGATAACGGACTGATTTTCAAATGAACAGCAGAAGAAATGAGAAATATTAATATTTACGCTGGCAGAAAATTTGGCATAAAAAAGCCGGAACAAGTTCCGGCTTTGAAATTATTCGAGTAACGATTTAAACGCGTTCGAATACAGTGGCGATACCTTGGCCTAAACCAATACACATGGTCGCTAACCCTAAGGTCGCGTCTTTGTCTTCCATTAAGTTGATCAGCGTCGTAGAGATACGAGCGCCTGAACAACCCAGTGGGTGACCTAGTGCAATTGCGCCGCCGTTGAGGTTGATTTTGTCATCAACCACATCTGCTAAGCCTAAATCTTTCACACAAGGTAAAGACTGAGCAGCAAACGCTTCGTTAAGTTCAATCACATCTAAATCGGCCACTGTGATACCGGCACGAGCCAGTGCTTTTTGCGTGGCTGGCACTGGGCCGTAACCCATGATAGCCGCGTCACAACCTGCAACCGCCATAGAGCGAATTCGTGCACGAATCGGTAAGCCAAGTGCGCGCGCTTTAGATTCTTCCATGATTAACATGGCTGAAGCGCCATCAGACAGTGCAGAAGAAGTACCCGCAGTGACAGTACCGTTGACTGGATCAAATACCGGACGCAGTGCTGCTAGAGATTCCATAGTCGTTTCTGGGCGGATCACTTCGTCTTGCAGTACTTTAATTAAGGCACCGTTAGCATCGTGACCTTCAATGCCATAGATTTCCTTGGCAAAACGGCCTTCAATCGTCGCAGCATAAGCACGTTGATGAGAACGTACTGCAAAAGCATCTTGCTGTTCACGGGTAATACCGTGCAGTTTACCCAGCATTTCAGCCGTTAACCCCATCATGCCAGAGGCTTTTGCCACGTTATTAGCAAGACCTGGGTGGAAGTCGACACCATGGCTCATAGGCACATGGCCCATGTGTTCTACGCCACCAATAATAAAGGTGTCGCCCATGCCTGTCATAATCGCACGCGCCGCTTGATGGATAGCATCCATTGATGAACCACATAGGCGGTTAACCGTCACAGCGCCAGCGGTCTTTGGAATGCCGGCTAATAGCGATGCATTACGGGCAATATTGAAGCCTTGTTCTAGGGTTTGTTGCACACAACCCCAAATCACATCTTCAATGGTGTTTGGGTCGAGCTGCGGGTTGCGCAGTAATAGACCTTTCATCAATTCGGCAGACAGAGTTTCTGCACGCACATTACGAAATACGCCAGCCTTAGAGCGGCCCATAGGAGTACGAATACAGTCTACGATAACAGCTTGTTTCATGATTAAATTCCTTTCCCGCTAATTAGGCTTGGTAGTAGCTACCGTTGTTGGCTGCTAATGTACGCATGGCATCTGTCACTTGATACAGACCGCCCAGGTGAGCGTATTTGTCTGCTAAGGCCACAAAGTTTGCGACGCCCATAGTATCCAAGTAACGGAACACGCCGCCTCTGAATGGTGGGAAACCTAAGCCATAAACCAGGCCCATATCTGCTTCGGCGGGCGATGCGACAATACCTTCTTCTAAACAGCGCACGGTTTCGATGATCATAGGGATCATAGTGCGAGCGATAATCTCGTCGGCTTCAAAGACTTTTAATTCGCCAAAGGCAGCTTTCAATAGGCCGTAGCTCGTAGGATCGACATCTTTCTTCGGTTTACCACGGCTATCGACTGAATAGACATAGAAACCTTTACCATTTTTCTGGCCAAGACGTTTGTTCTCAAACATCACATCAATCGCATCAGTGCCTGATTTACCCATTCGATCAGGGAAACCTTCAGCCATAACGGCTTGGGCGTGATGACCTGTGTCTAAACCCACTACGTCGAGTAGGTAAGCTGGGCCCATTGGCCAGCCGAATTGTTTTTCCATCACTTTATCGATTGCAGCAAAGTCGCCACCTTCGGCAAGTAAGCCGTTAAAGCCTGCAAAGTAAGGGAAGAGTACGCGGTTAACGAAGAAGCCTGGGCAATCGTTTA
This sequence comes from Shewanella sp. SW1, assembly GCF_025653545.1. Lineage (NCBI taxonomy): Bacteria > Pseudomonadati > Pseudomonadota > Gammaproteobacteria > Alteromonadales > Shewanellaceae > Shewanella > Shewanella sp. SW1. The sequence continues at coordinate 4,614 of NZ_JAKKSG010000028.1, forward strand.
CCACGATTGGCGTTTTGCCCATTTTGCTGGCGTAAGCCACAACAGAGGCGATGGTTTCTTCAGAGCTGTGCTCACCACGGATAACTTCGACCAACGGCATTTTGTGCACTGGGTTGAAGAAATGCATACCGCAGAAACGCTCAGGTTTCTTCATGCTATTAGCGAGCAAGTTGATTGAAATCGTTGAGGTGTTTGACGCGATAATTGCATCTTCACTCACATAGCCTTCAACTTCGGCTAAAACCTGTGCTTTAATTTTTGGATGTTCAACAACGGCTTCAACGACGACATCACTGTGTTTGAGCGCAGCATAATCTAATGAAGGCGTGATGTTGTTCAGCACTTTGGCCATTTTTTCTGGCGTTGAACGACCACGAGCAACTTGGGCAGACAGCAGTTTGGCGGCTTCATTGAGGCCTAAATCTAATGCTGGCTGGGCAATGTCTTTCATGACAATCGGTGTGCCTTTGCTGGCGCTTTGGTAGGCGATACCGCCGCCCATAATGCCAGCACCTAATACGGCAGCATTTTTCACTTCTTTGGCTAATTTACCCGCTTTTTTCGCTTTGCCTTTAACGAATTGATCATTAAGGAAGATACCGATAAGCGCTTTAGCAACGTCAGTTTTAGCCAGTTTGATAAAGGCTTGATGCTCGATTTGCAGTGCTTCGGTGCGGCCTTTAGTCGATGCTTGCTCAATCACGCTTACTGCGGCCATTGGTGCTGGGTAGTGTTTACCCGCAACAGCAAACACCATGCCTTTAGCAGTGGTGAATGACATCATAGCTTCGAGTTTTGGCAGCGTTAGGGCAGACAGCTTGCGGTTACGACGCGCTTGCCAATCTAACTTTTCAGCAACAGCATCTTTGAGCATTTGAATCGCAGCCGCTTCTAATGCTTCTGGCGCAACCACAGCATCCACAGCACCGACTTTCAGTGCATCTTCAGCGCGTTGGTCGTTACCTGTGGTGATCCATTCAAGTGCGTTATCTGCACCAATCACACGTGGCAGACGAACTGTGCCGCCAAAGCCTGGGATGATGCCGAGTTTAGTTTCAGGTAAACCGATTTTGGCTGTGGTATCTGCGATACGAAAATCCGTTGCCAGAATGGTTTCACAGCCGCCACCTAAGGCAAAGCCTTTGATTGCAGATGCTGTTGGGAAAGGTAAGTCTTCGAGTTTGTTGAAGACAGCGTTGGCTTGTTCAACCCAAGAGAGCAGTACGGCGTCATCTTGTGCGAATAGGCCTAAAAATTCGGTAATGTCGGCACCCACAATAAAGGTATCTTTACTTGAGGTCAGCACTAACGCTTTGATATTGGAATTTTGCTTGATGCTGTCTAATGCGGCATCGAGCGAAGCGAGGGTTTCTCTGTCGAATTTGTTCACCGAACCGGGTGCGTTAAAGCACAGCTTGGCAATATTATCCTCGAGTAACTCAACTTGAATTGTAGGACTTTGGTAGATCATTGCTTGCTTCCTTTTGGCTTAAAAGTGATACCCACCATTATGTGTTGGTGCTAGTACGACTCTCTATCTCACAGCAGCTTCGGCCATCATTTGACCAGTTGTGTGCCAGTGTGCTTCGAAATTCGATAAATTACAACACCCAATTTAAACGACTGTTTAATTTCTTGTCGGCTAGAGTGATTTTTCACCTTTGTGATACACTGCACAGAGTGTAGAACACCTAGAGTGCGTTAAATCACTTTGCGGATAAATAGGTCTTTGCGGCTGTTTTCCTTAGACGTTTAAACGCTGTAGCCATGCTAGGGTTGAATAGAATTATTAAAAATAATCATGATGTTATCGCTTTAATGTTCTTTATTCAGCAGCCATTTATTTTAGATTGAGTGACAGTTTAACGTTTTGATTGAATCTGTTGTTCATGATCAGATTAAGATTATGTGGGCAAATTTGGCTCATAATATTAACTTTTATTCATTGCAGGAGATGACAAATGGATCAGTTGGCTCATCACTATCGTGCCCATATTGCCGAGTTAAACCGCCGAGTCGCAGAGATTTTGTCTCGAGAAGCCTTGTCTGGTTTAGTGATCCATTCGGGTCAGCCGCATCGGATGTTTTTGGATGATATCAATTATCCCTTTAAAGCAAACCCGCACTTCAAGGCATGGTTGCCAGTGTTAGATAATCCGAATTGTTGGTTAGTCGTCAATGGTCGCGATAAGCCGCAGCTGATTTTTTATCGTCCTGTGGATTTTTGGCACAAAGTATCCGATGTGCCGGATATGTTCTGGACCGAGCATTTTGATATTAAGCTGTTAACTAAGGCCGATAAGGTCGCTGAGCTGTTACCTAAAGACACAGTTAATTGGGCTTATTTGGGTGAGCATTTAGATGTAGCCGAAGTGCTGGGTTTTACCAGTCGCAATCCCGATGCTGTGATGAGCTATTTGCATTACCACAGAACCACTAAAACTGAATATGAGCTGGAATGTATGCGCCGCGCCAACCAAATTGCGGTGCAGGGACATTTGGCGGCTAAAAATGCGTTTTATAACGGTGCGAATGAGTTCGAGATCCAACAGCATTATTTATCTGCCGTGGGCCAGAGCGAAAATGAAGTGCCCTACGGCAATATTATCGCTCTTAATCAAAATGCGGCGATTTTGCATTACACCGCGCTCGAGCATCAAAGCCCTGCGAAACGTTTGTCTTTTCTTATCGATGCGGGCGCGAGCTACTTTGGTTATGCGTCTGATATCACTAGAACCTATGCATTCGAGAAGAATCGTTTCGATGAGTTGATCGCTGCGATGAATAAGGCGCAGCTGGAGCTTATCGACATGATGCGCCCCGGCGTGCGTTATCCTGATTTGCACTTAGCGACTCACGCTAAAGTCGCGCAAATGCTATTGGATTTTGATTTAGCCACGGGGGATGCCCAAGGTTTGGTTGATCAAGGCATTACCAGTGCTTTCTTCCCCCATGGTTTAGGCCATATGTTAGGTTTACAAGTACATGACGTGGGTGGCTTCTCCCACGATGAGCGCGGTACCCATATCGCGGCGCCCGAGGCCCATCCATTCCTACGTTGCACCCGCATTTTAGCGCCAAACCAAGTGCTGACTATGGAACCTGGGTTATACATCATAGATACTTTGCTCAATGAGCTTAAACAAGATAGTCGTGGCCAACAGATCAATTGGCAAACGGTTGATGAGTTAAGGCCTTTTGGCGGTATTCGTATCGAAGATAACGTCATAGTGCATCAAGATAGAAACGAGAACATGACCCGTGAGCTCGGCTTAGCCGATTGATGTTTGAAAATAGATTAGGGCGAATTCGTGCTCGAAAGTTATAACGTTCCCTGTGATGAAATCGTCATTGAAGAAGAGATAAAGCATAGTCGCTTTATCTCTTTTCTCTTTCATTGCGATAGTGTCGATAAATTAAAGTTAGTACTTACTGACATAAAGCGTGACTATCCCGGCGCAAGCCACTATTGCTCAGCTTTTGTTGCTGGCGCACCGGATGATAGCGTCTTGATTGGTTCGAGTGATGACGGTGAGCCCGCTGGCAGTGCAGGCCGCCCTATGTTAGCTGTGTTGCAAGGGGCACATATTGGCGAAGTTGGCGCTGTTGTCGTGCGTTACTATGGCGGTACTAAGCTAGGCGTAGGTGGACTCGTTCGGGCTTATACGTCGGGCTTAAGGCAAGGCTTGATTCAATTACCGACGCAACTCAAACAGTTACGGTATCCCGCCAAGTTGCATTGTGATTATGCGCAGCTGCGCGATGTCGAGCATCTATTACAGCAAGTGGATGCCGTGATCATTGATAAGCAATTTGCCACAGCGGTCGATATTGTGTTTGAGATAGGGCGAGAGCAACAGGCATGGCTTTGTGAGTCGCTGGCGACACTGAGTCAAGGAAGTTTGAGGCCCGAGTTTGAGCTGTGATGCCTGCGTAAATTATGCCAAAATAGCCCAAATGCTGAAAATACCTTTACAGCCAATGGAATAATTGAACTCGCGTAATGCAATATAAAACCATAATTAGAATCATAGGCCTGCTGATTGGTTTATTTTCAATCACTATGCTGCCACCAGCACTGATCGCTGTTTGGTATAACGATGGCGGCGGCACGGCGTTTATGCAGGCATTTTTTGTTAGCCTATTTATTGGTTTTTGGCTCTGGTATCCGAACCGCCACTGCAAAGAGGAATTGCGTACGCGAGAGGGCTTCCTGATTGTCGTGCTGTTCTGGACTGTACTGGGTTCTATTGGTGCCTTGCCGTTTATCTTTTCGAGTCAGCCAGACTTAAGCTGGACAGACAGCTTCTTTGAATCTTTTTCTGCGTTAACCACCACCGGAGCCACTGTCATTGTCGGGCTCGATTTCCTACCTAAGGCCATTTTGTTTTACCGCCATATGCTGCAATGGCTTGGCGGCATGGGGATTATTGTGCTCGCAGTGGCTATTTTACCTGTGCTCGGTGTGGGAGGAATGCAGCTTTATCGCGCAGAAATTCCGGGGCCAGTGAAAGACAGTAAGATGACCCCGCGGATAGCCGAAACCGCGAAAGCACTGTGGTATATCTATTTACTGCTAACGATTTCCTGCGCGACGGCTTATTGGTGGGCGGGCATGAGTATTTTTGACGCCATTTGTCATTCATTTTCGACCATTGCCATCGGAGGTTTTTCGACCCACGATGCCAGTATGGGCTATTTCGATAGTCCTACTATTAATCTTATTTGTGTGTTCTTTTTAATTGTTTCTGCGGTTAACTTTAGCGTGCATTTTGCGGCATTTTCACGACGTGGGATTAACGTTAGAGTCTATTTTAAAGATGCTGAATTTAAGATGCTGGTGGCGATTCAACTTATTCTCACCGCGATTTGTTTCTTCACGCTTTATCGTTCTGGTATTTATGATTCGCCAGAAGAAACCTTAGATCATGCTTTATTTCAGGCTGTCTCAGTTGCCACTACGGCTGGATTTGGCACTGATAGCTTCCATCTGTGGCCATTATTTTTACCCATACTATTAATGTTTTCGAGTTTTATCGGTGGTTGTGGTGGCTCAACTGCGGGTGGGATTAAGGTCATTCGAGTAATTTTACTGCTGCTACAGGGTTCACGTGAATTGAAACGACTTGTTCACCCTAAGGCAATGTTTTCGATTAGGATTGGCTCTAAAGCCTTACCCGACCGTGTGGTTGATGCTGTTTGGGGATTCTTTTCTGCCTATGCGCTGGTGTTTGTGATTTGTATGCTTGCACTCATGGCGATGGGATTAGATGATATTACGGCTTTTAGTGCCACGGCGGCATGCTTAAACAACTTAGGCCCAGGTTTAGGTGAGGTAGCGAGCAATTATGCCAGTATTGGTGATGGAGCAAAGTGGGTATTGGTCGTGGCTATGCTGTTTGGTCGCCTCGAAGTATTTACCTTACTGATTTTGTTTACGCCAACTTTTTGGAAGAATTAATCATGCAGACGTTAATAATCTATTCGACGATTGATGGCCAAACATTGGCAATTTGCCAAAAAATGAAGACGATTGCTGAACAGGCGGGAGAGCAGGTTTCGCTCGCCACATTAGAGCAGGCGGAAGCGTTGAGCCTAGTGGATTTTGATAAAGTGCTGATTGGTGCCAGTATTCGTTATGGTAAGCATAGACCAGAGCTTTATCAGTATGTGAATCGCCACCATGCAGTGCTAGATACTAAGATTAATGGTTTTTTTACCGTTAACGTAGTGGCGCGCAAACCCTTAAAAAATACGCCTGAAACCAATCCTTATATGCAAAAGTTTCTCAAGCTTTCACTGTGGCAACCCCAGCTGTTAGAAGTGTTTGCAGGCAAGATTGATTACCCTAAATACGGTTTCTTCGACCGGACCATGATACGTTTTATCATGTGGTTGACTAAAGGGCCAACGGATATTACAGGTACTTTTGAGTTTACCGATTGGGCAAAAGTCGATGCCTTCGGTAACCGTTTTAGCCGACATTAAAAACCATTAAGCCCTAATCACTTGCAAGAGGTTAGGGCTTAAATTTAGGCTAATTTTGCAGTGTTAGGCCGCGCAGTAGCGGCTATGCAGAATCGAAATCACTTGGGTGACTTGCTCGTTCTTGAGTTTATAGTAAACAATCTGCGAGCTCTTACGGGTATCCACGAGATCTTCTGCGCGTAATACGGCTAAATGCTGGGATAGGGCCGACTGGCTTAATGGCACTGTGGCGTTGAGCTCGGTTACGCTCAACTCTTTGTCTAGTAATAGACATAAAATCATTAGGCGATAAGGGTTCGCTATGGCCTTGAGCCATTTAGCCGCACTTTCCGCATTAGTTACCATTGCATCTACATCTATATCATTTTGCATAAGGTCACTCACTTTATCGCTTTTGATTAGATAATTCTAATTGAACACATGTGTTTACGCAATCATACTGCTCGGCAATGCAGATCTCAATTTTTGCATCTCAGAATATGAGATACGACTGATTTGTGATCCTATCAGAGGTTTATTTAATGTAACCTTGCCACAATGGTGGTATTACTCAGTGGATCGGAAATTGCCTATGACACGCGTCCTCGTACTTTATTTTACCCGTGGTGGCCATACGGCCAAGATTGCCAGTGCAATTGCCGAGCAATTAAGATTTCGTGACGCTAAGGTTGACCTCATCAATATCAACAGTGCTGCTGCGACTTGTATTAATTGGCCTGATTATGATGTCGTTGCCTTAGGTGCCTGCGTGCTCTATGGCACCTATGATAAGAGCGTGTTTCAATTTATTGAGCAGCATGCTCAGGCTCTGGGCGCATTGCCAAACAGTTTTTTCTGCGTCAATGTTGTGGCGAGAAATCCTGAAAAACGTATCCCTGCAAATAATAAATATCTGCAAAAGTTCATTGCGTTATCGCCATGGACGCCTGCTGATCTTAAAATTATTGCGGGCAAAGTGGATTATCCTTCATGGCCTTGGTATGACAGATTGGCGATTCAGTTGATTATGAAGATGACTAAGGGGCCAACTGATCCTAAGTCAGTTATCGATTATACCGACTGGGCAGATGTGAAAGTTTATGCTGATCATCTGTTGGAATTAGCTGACGTTACTGCAACAGCTTAATAAAAAAGGCGCTTAACAAGTTAAGCGCCTTTTTAGTATTCAAGCTCTACTGAATTAGTACTTCCAGAAACTCGGGTGGAACAACACCGCCACGGTTAAGATTTCTAAACGACCGAGGAGCATGCCGAGTGACAACGCCCATTTAGCGACATCGGGTAGCGTTGAGAAGTTACCTACAGGGCCAATAATCGGGCCTAAACCAGGGCCAACGTTAGTGACTGCCGTAATCGCGCCCGTGAAACTGGTCATAGGATCGAGACCCGTGAGCACTAAAATCACTGACAAGCCTACAATCACCATCACAAACAGCAGTACGAAAGTGATCAGAGAGCGCACGATATCATCACTGATGATGCGGTTGTTGTAACGTTCCCTAAAGATACCGTTTGGATGACATTGCTGTTTCAATTGCTCGCGCATAATGGCCCCAGCAATTTGAAAACGGAAGATCTTAATCCCGCCCGAAGTGGAGCCAGAGCAACTACCTACAAACATTAAAAACAGGAAGGCGATATTGGCAAAGGCGCCCCAAGCACCATAGTCCGTTAAGCCATAACCTGTAGTGGTGACTACCGATACCACGTTAAAGCTGGATAAACGCAGTGCATCTAGAAGCTCAATGTCGCGGGTTTGCCACAGCCAGAAGCCAATAGAACAAGATACAAATGTGAGGAAAAATAAGAAGCCTTTGACCTGAGCATCGTTCCAAATCCGTAGATCCCTTTGCTGTATGGTTTGTACAAACATGAGCAGTGGCAAGCCACCTGCTGCCATAAAGAAAATCCCAACCCAGTGTGCAGAGTTGGAGAACGCCGCCATTGAGCTATCTGAGGTCGAGTAGCCACCAGTCGAGAGGGTGGTCATTGCATGATTGATGGCCTGAAACCAAGTCATTCCCGCCAGATGATAGGCAACACAGCAGAAACTCGTTAGTAAAATATATATAAAGAATAAATACTTAGCCATGCTTTGGGTGCGAGGCACTGCTTTATCGCTCCAATCGGATGATTCAGTGCGGAATAGCCGCATCCCGCCAACGTTTAAGAAGGGTAGAATCGCCACCGCCATTACGATAAAACCAATCCCACCTAGCCATTGCAATAAAGAGCGCCAGATTAAGATACTGTGATCCATAGTATCCAACCCTGAGAGTACAGTAGAACCTGTGGTCGTGATGCCGGACATGGTTTCAAAGAAGGCGTCGGTATAACCAATACCGTGATAAAGGGTAAATGGCATGGCCGCGAATAGGCTTACGATCAACCACGTTAGGCTGGTTAGCAAGAACATATCGCGGATATTGAGGTTAATGCTTTTGCTTTGGCCATTGTGTAAACACAGGCTTGAGCTAATGCCTGTGACTAATGCCGACACCATAAAAGAGCCCACAGTTTCCTCTCCTTTGTATGCGGCGAGGAGCAGTGGGATCAGCATGAAAGCTGTCAGCATGGACAAAAACAGCCCTAAAATAAACAATAGCGGTCTAAAGTTCAGCATAAGTTGGCTTACTAAGGTTCTTAGAAGAAGAAAGCACTTGGTTGGAAAAGCTTCTCGACTTCGCCGACAAACTTTTTATTCACTAAGAACAAGATCACGTGATCTCCTTGCTCTATCACGGTTTTGTCGTGGGCCATCAGCACTTCATCATTGCGGACAATGGCGCCAATCGTTGTCCCCGGTGGCAACTTAATATCACCAATGGCTTTGCCAACGACTTTAGAAGTGCTGGCATCTCCGTGGGCGATGGCTTCAATTGCCTCGGCCGCCCCACGACGTAGAGAGTAAACGTTACAGATATCACCCTGACGAATATGAGTTAATAGTGCTGAAATCGTCGCTTGCTGTGGTGAGATAGCAATATCGATGTTGGCTTCTTGCACGATATCCACATAGGCTTCGCGTTGAATAAGCACCATGACCTTTTTCGCGCCCATACGTTTTGCTAGCAGGGCGGACATAATATTGGCTTCGTCGTCATTGGTGACCGCAATAAATACGTCGGTTTGGTCTATGTGTTCTTCGAGCAGTAATTCTTGATCTGAGGCATCACCGCAGAACACTGTGGTATTTTCCAGCTGCTCCGATAAGGCTTCTGCACGTTCTAATTTATGCTCAATCAGTTTGACCGAGTGGGTGCGCTCAAGGCGTTTTGCTAAACCTAGGCCTATGTTACCGCCACCGGCGATCATAATGTTGCGGTAGGAGTTATCGAGCTTTTGCATTTCGCTCATGACAGCACGAATGTGGCGACTGTCTGCAACGAAGAAGACTTCATCATCGGCTTCGATAATGGTCGTTCCGCGAGGCATAATAGCGCGGCCTTGGCGGAAAATCGCCGCGACCCGGGTATCAATATTGGGCATGTGTTCGCGAAGTGCCGCTAATGCATTCCCCACCAGTGGGCCGCCGTAATAGGCTCGAACAGCCACTAGGCTCAAGCGGCCTTCAGCAAATTCAAGCACTTGCAATGCGCCTGGATATTCTACGAGTCGCTGGATGTAAGCGGTCACTAACTGTTCAGGGGCGATTAATTCATCGATCACGAAGCCGCCACGGGGACGACCATCGCTATTTTTGGTTTCACTGTCGATAAAGAGTTTATCGCGCATCGCCAAATACGGTTCTGAGCGGATACGGGCAATTTTAGTCGGCGTACCAAAAAGGGTATAGGCAATCTGGCAGGCAGCCATATTGCATTCATCACTATTGGTTACGGCGATAAGCATGTCGGCATCTTCTGCGCCCGCTTCTCTGAGCACATCAGGGTGAGCGGCATGGCCCGCTACGACGCGAAGGTCATATTTATCTTGCAGGGCGCGTAATCTGGATTTGTCATAATCGACAATGGTGATGTCATTGTTCTCACCCACCAAATTTTCGGCCAAGGTTCCCCCAACTTGACCCGCACCTAATATGATAATTTTCATGGCCTTGCTTACTTCCTAATCAGTCGCTTTCAATAAACGGGCATAATAAAACCCATCCATATTGTCTTGTCCTGGCGTGATTTGCCAACCTATATCCTGTGGCGAATTTTGCTGGGCAAGTGTGTCTAGCTTAGCATCTACCGTTCTATCTAAAAACGCACTGATCTGGTCGCGGTTTTCCTGCGGTAAAATCGAACAAGTGGCATAAAGAAGCGTTCCACCGGGTTTTAGCCACTTCCAGCAATGATCGAGAATTTGCTGTTGTAGTTCAGCCAACTCTTCGATGTCATGGTTTTTTCGCAACCATTTAATATCGGGATGGCGGCGGATCACTCCTGTGGCTGAGCAAGGCGCGTCCAGTAAGATACGATCAAATTGTCCGCCTTGCCACCATGAGTCTATGTTGGCCGCATCACCATGGATAAGCTCCGCTTTTAATGATAAGCGGTCAAGGTTCTGTTGCACACGCTCAAGGCGTTTGGCATCAAAATCAACAGCGACTAATTTGATACTCGGCTCAAGTTCGAGTAAGTGACAACTTTTGCCACCGGGTGCCGCGCAGGCATCGAGTATTAATTCATTCGCTTGCGGGGCTAGTAAGGTAGCCGCCCATTGTGCCGCGCCATCTTGCACTGATGCTGCACCTTCATGAAAGTGTGGCAGTGTGGCGACATCCTTTGGATGCGCTAGGAGAATGGCATCGGCACTGCTGCCTTCGCTCGCTTCAATGTCGAGTTCGGCTAAGGCAGCAAGGTATTCGGCACGGCTCTGGGATAAGCGATTGTTACGCAGCCACATGGGCGGGCGTTCATGGTTTTGTTGAATGATGTCTTGCCACTGCTCGGGATAGGCTTCTTTTAAGCGCTTAATTAACCAAGCGGGTGTGTTATAGCTTAAGGTATCTGATCCAGTACTTAGCGGCGATAGCTGGCGCTGAATATTGCGCAGTACACCATTAACCACTTTGACCATGCCTTCAAATTTTAATTGGCGACAGGCTTCGGCGGTTTCTGAAATTGCGGCGTGGCTTGGAATACGAGTGAAGTACAGTTGATAGCAACCTACGATCAGGAGCTGGTGGATAATCCTTTGCTTACCTTTGAGTGGTTTCGCTAGGCATTCACTGATGCGTTTTTCTATTTGCGGCAGAGTGCGCATCACGCCATAGCAGATCTCGGCAAGTAGGGCTTTATCTTTGCCGCTGGCAAGATGTTTTTGTTGATCAGGCAATGCCACTGACAGTGACACGCCTTTTTCTAATACTTCGAAGATGGCTTTCGCAGCTAGCGCGCGCAAGTTCATGATTATTGTGCCTCGTTTGCGAGGCGAGTATTCGGGCTAAACCATTCACCTCGAGCATTGAGAATATCGGCAACATTGAGTGGCTTTTTCCCCGGAAGCTGCATACTCAGCAGGGTTAACACACCATCAGCGGTGGCAACGTCTATGCCTTTTTTGCTGGCGCTGATAATAGTACCTGGAGCGGCTGTGCTGGTGGTTTCGCTGACTTGAGTTTGCCACACTTTTATAGTGTTACCTTGGTGCTCAAAGTAACTCACAGGCCAAGGATTAAAGGCGCGGACTTCTTGCCATAACTGTTTAGCGGATTTATTCCAGTCGAGTCTGGCTTCTTCTTTGCTGAGTTTTTCTGCGTAGTTCGCTAAGGCTTCATCTTGTTTTTCAGCGGCTAAGGTGCCATTTGCCAAACCTTCGAGGGCTTGCAATAGGGCAACGGGACCTTGTTCTGCCAGTTTCTCGTAAAGGCTGGCTGACGTGTCGTTATCTTCGATCGGCAGAGTGGTTTTAAGCAGCATGTCACCAGTATCTAAACCCACATCCATCTGCATAACGGTTACGCCAGTTTCTTTGTCGCCGGCCCAAAGTGCGCGTTGGATCGGTGCGGCACCACGCCAGCGTGGCAAAATAGAACCATGAACGTTAATACAACCTAAACGCGGTGTATCTAACACGACTTTTGGCAAGATCAGGCCGTAGGCGACGACCACCATGATATCGGCGTTGAGTGCGGCAAGTTCTTGTTGCGCGGGTTCTTTACGTAATGAGCCGGGTTGAAACACTGGAATACTATTGGCGATAGCGAGTTCTTTTACTGGGCTGGCGGTCAGTTTCTTGCCGCGGCCAGCGGGTCTATCGGGCTGAGTGTAAACGCCAATCACATTGTGGTGTGAGTTCAACAGTGCTTGTAAGTGGCGAGCGGCAAAATCCGGTGTTCCGGCAAAGATGATGTTGAGTGGTTTCAAATCTGATCCTATGCTTCTTTGGCGTCCAATCGGGCCGCTTTTTCAAGTTTTTGTTTGATCCGCTGACGTTTTAGCGGCGACAAATAATCGACAAACAATTTGCCTTTGAGGTGATCCATTTCGTGTTGAATACAAATGGCAAATAACTCATCGGCCTCAACTATAAATTCGTTACCGTGTCTGTCTAAGGCTTTTACCGTGACAAATTCGGCGCGATCGACTTTGGCGTAAATCCCCGGAACCGACAGGCAACCTTCTTCATTGCAGAAGTCACCGCTGCTGGCGATAATTTCGGGGTTGATAAACACTTTGGGTCGTTCGACTTCATCTTGTAAGTCCATGACAATAAGTTGTTTATGGTAATCAACTTGGGTCGCGGCCAGACCGATACCTTTTTCTTGATACATGGTTTCGAACATATCATCAATTTGAGTCTGCAGCTCGGCATTAAACTCTTTGATGGGTGTGGCTTGTGTTCGTAATCTTTCGTCAGGGAATTGTAATACTTTTAATAGTGTCATACATAAACTCTTAACAAGTCTGTCAAATCTCTGCCAGTTAGTTATACTGACTGATGCTAATGAGTTAATTTTAATCTTTAGTGCCTACCAATAACAGTAAAAGCTCAAACTAAGAGTTAAACAACATGGAAATACCCATGAAACGGTTAATTTTACTCGCGTTAATGACATTCAATTGCACGTTTGTTGCCGCAGATACCCTGACGCTTAAGGCGGGGCATCCTGAGTCATATGTAGTGAAAAAGGGCGATACTCTTTGGGATATCTCCGCCGCGTTTCTGAATGACCCATGGAAATGGCCGAGTCTTTGGGATGTAAACCCACAGATTGCTAACCCCCACCTTATTTACCCTGGCGATCAACTCACTCTGGTATTTATTGATGGTCAGCCCCGCCTTGTGCGTAATGGTGCTACTGTCGATAGTGCTAAACCCCATGTAAAAAAGAGTCCAGAGGGACGTGTCATTGCTAAGAGTAATGCTATTCCAGCCGTTGATTTAGCCTTGATTGAACAATATTTAGTGCAGAATCGGGTCGTCGAGACTCACTGGCTTACTGAGCAACCTATGGTGCTGGCAGGTGAAAGTCCATCGCGTCACCATATTGTGGGTGATGTGATTTATATTGATGCTGAACTGCCAATAAACCAAAAATATGGTATTTACGAACGTGGTCGCGAGTTTTTCAATAAAGAGTCAGGCGAAGCGTTAGGACAAGAAGCCATTTTGTCGTCTACTGGGCAAGTGATTGAGTCTGGTAAGGTTTCAAAAATTAAGTTGCTAACGAGCTTTCGCGAAACTAAAGCAGGCTTCAGAGTATTGCCGATGGAAAGTGATTCCTTGATGTCAGCTTACTTTACTCCTAAACCTGCGGAATTAAAGATACCAGCTTTAGTGTTAGCAACAGAATCAAATTTGCGTGAAGCGGGTAAGTTGAATGTCGTGTACTTAGATAAAGGCACTCAGGATGGCGTCGAGCCTGGGGTGGTATTTTCTATTTACCGTGATGGTGAGGTTATTGTTATCAACAATGATGGTATGCCAGTTCCTGCAATTGAACGTACTGCCTATGATAACCTAATGGCGTCAGTCTCTTCGGATCGTGCAGTTAAGATGCCGGATGTTTATCATGGTAAGTTGTTAGTGTTTAAAGTGTTTGATAAGGCGAGCTTAGGTTTGATTGTCTCCACCGAGCGGCCTGTTCGTGTCGACGATAAGTTAATCGCCCCAGAATCTTTAGCCTTAAGAGGTCTATAATCTCTGAAAATTTGGTCGATTGGTTAGTTGTTTGTGCTGTATCTGGGCTAGGACCCGCTCGGATCCAACAATTATTAACGCACATGGAAGTGGACGACCTCAGACAAAGGTTAGAGCATGAGAGACAAGCGCTACCTTTATCAGATCATCTGCTCCATAGCCTTGTTATTGATTATCAAAAAGTGGATGTCGCCCTCGAATGGCAACAGCAAGCCGCCGATCATCATCTGCTTTGTTTCTCTGATCCGCTTTATCCCCCATTATTAAAACAACTCTCAGATCCGCCCGCCGTCCTGTTCGTTAAAGGTTGCTTAGAGGTGTTAGCCCTTCCTTATCTTGCTATTGTTGGCAGTCGTAATGCTTCTCCTGGCGGATTGCAGGTTGCTTACCAACTGGCTGCTGAGATGTCCTCAATGGGATTTGGTATCTGTAGTGGCATGGCGATGGGGATTGATGGGGCGGCCCATAAAGCCTGTGTTGACCATCAAGGGCACACTATTGCCGTACTAGGTACGGGCATAGAGATCATTTATCCACGAAAACATCGACAGCTTTATCATGATATTCAGCGGCAAGGCTGTATACTTAGCGAGTTTTGGCCTGATACTGGTCCCTTTGCGGGTAATTTTCCGAAACGAAATCGCATTATTAGCGGTCTATCTTTAGGTACTCTTGTGGTTGAAGCCTGTCGCAAAAGCGGCTCTTTAATCACTGCTAGGTTGGCGATGGAACAAGGGCGTGAGGTGTTTGCCGTTCCGGGCTCAATCTTAGGTGGTTACCATCAAGGCTGTCATGATTTATTACGTGATGGAGCAAAGCTTGTGGAAACTGCTGCCGATATAGTGGAAGAGTTGGCAAGTTTAACCGCTTTCCACCTTGAAGAATTGAAGTTATGCCACCATATACAGCAAGGCGAGATTTGTAATTTGCCATTTTCGTCTCTGTTAGCTAGTGTAGGTTATGAAACTACATCAATTGATGCAGTCGTTGAACATAGTGGAAAAACGATAGATCTGGTGTTAGAACAAATGCTTGAACTTGAGTTGCAAGGTTGGGTAATAGCAGTACCCGGTGGTTACGTCAGAGTAAAGAGGAGCTAGCCATGTTTGATATCCTCATGTATCTATTTGAAAACTATGTTCACAGTGAAGTTGAACTACTAGTTGATGAAGACGAGTTAACCAAGGAACTCACTCGTGCCGGATTTCATCAATCCGAGATTTTAAAAGCGTTAACTTGGTTAGAGCGCTTAGCTGAATTACAAGAAGGGGATAAACCTTATCTTTGTAATCACGATCAGCATTCGTTTCGTATCTATACGAAGGACGAAATGGACAAGCTGGATGTAGAATCCCGCGGTTTCTTGTTGTTTTTAGAGCAAGTTAAAGTGCTGAATGTCGAAACCCGTGAAATGGTGATCGATAGAGTTATGGAGTTGGATGAACCAACCCTGATTTTAGAAGATCTCAAATGGGTTATCTTAATGGTGCTGTTTAATGCTCCTGGCCATGAGTCCGCTTATGAGCAAATGGAAGATTTAATCTTCGAACAGCCCGAAGGCCGACTGCATTCTTAATTGTTGTGAAAGATGAATTATGAGAGAAAGGAGGCTAAGACCTCCTTTTTTGATGTTTTAAAGCTTTGTTTTTTATGGTTTTTTAAAGAAACTTTGCCACATATTGTCCGCGATATTGTATTTGACAACAAAAAGCCCACTTTGATGTGGGCTTTTTGTTTTGGTGTTGCTGGTTATCGCTGAGTTGGGCTAGCTTCTGTGCGGCTTGGTTCTGCTTGTGGTTTGGATATTCTGCTCATTTGCAGGTTTATCCCTTCGCGGCGAATGCGTGGCGGTACTACGGTGCGCTGGATTTCTTCAATACTAACGAATATGTGACCACATTCGTCGTTATTGCAGCGGTAGGTTTTCTCACGAGTGAGCGGCGTGATAGCGCGAGTTCGGCGCTGTAGTGCGCGGCTGTCACAATGTGGGCAGGTCATGCCTGCACCGCAACCCATTACACCGCCTCTTTATGGATGTTGGTTTTACATGGTTTATGCGAGGTCATGGTTAACTCCTTATTGTCACTGCGTACAACCATTCTAAAGGGTGGCCATAGGGTTATATACACAACATATTGTGTGTCGTTGCAAAATTTTTACCTTCGGCAGTGGCCAACATAGTTATTGGCGTCTGTGCTCGATGTATTTAGCGGTTAACCTGTTTCATCTTCGCCACCGGTCAACTCAGCCACTTCGCTGTTTTTAACTTCTAGCTCTATCCCTGTGGTGTAACCCGTGTCGGTGATGTTGTGCTCAACACGGGTAAGTAGCCAGTCACTGTTATCGATTTGCGGCTTAAAGCCACTGACGCTAACCGGCAGCTCAGGGAATAGCTCCGGTCGCCCCATGGCTAAGGTGATGGTAAAGGTAGCCACGCCGCGCTGCAGTTTATCCCACATGGCACGCGCTGCGCGCTCGGCGTTCTGCTTGTTGGCATAGGTATGCCGTAGGGTTTTGACGTTGTCGTTACTGCCAACCATGATCTCCTTTTCGCCCACAGCTATTGGCGCACCATTTTGGTCTAGAGGCTGCTCAGGTTCAGCTTTCGGTTTACTTTTTTGCCAAGGCTTTTTGGCTTTAACTGTCTGTCGCTTGGCACCTTTATCGTTTTGCCAATAGGCCACAACGCCTGAGTAAGCATCGCGATCGGCGACGCCAAAGTGATGGCTGTCGCCTGACTGACGGGTAATGTCTACACGGTCGAGCGCGATGCCGCTGGCGTTATGGGCTAAACCCGCTTGTAAAAATAACAGGTTGCCGTTTTTTACCGTCGCGATGGCATCAAACTGTTCGGCGAGGCGGCTAAGAAAATTGGCATCGGACTCGTTGGCTTGGTCTATGTGATCGATAAATTCCATTTTCAAATTGTCGCTAATTTTAGCCTTGAGCTGATGCCGAGCTGCGATGACATCGATAATGCTGCTCACGCTTTGCTGGTGAAAACTTTGCTCACGGCTTTGCTGCAAGGTGCCGCGCATATCGGCGGATTTACCGCGAATGGTTAAGTAATCTGGCGGTCCGCTGTGTTCAAGTTCGTCAATGGTGTACGTGCCTTTATCAACCAGCGCGCTACCCTTCCAGCCAATACGCACTTGCATGGTTGCCCCCTTGGGTGGCATCGCCAGTTCACCGTCGGCGTCATCGAGTTGTACTTCAATGCTGTCGGCCTCAAAGCCACGGTTATCCGTTAGGCGCAGCGACATAAGCCGCGCTTTCACTTTGGGGCTGATGTCTTTGCCATTGACCAATATTTGATAATCTGGCGTCGGCTGGTCGCTCGATGCCAGCGGGTTAAACTGTTCGAGTAGGTTCACAAAATCCCCCTCACCAGTTTGCTGATGCCCATGCCGACTAGGTTCTCGTTCGCAATGAGGCTAGTGTTCTTTTCATCCACCCGTTTTAGCTCAATCGTAAATTCAATCCTCCTCGCTGCGCCGTCACTAAAAAACTCGCTGCGGCCTTTGCTAATTTTCTCGATCACAAAAAAGCCTGTCACAGTGCCGCGACCTTCAATCAGTGGATAGGCTTTACCCGTGTCGGCCATTTTACGCAGCGCATCAAGGCTAAGTTCTCCGCCGGTGATTTCTGGCATTAGCACACCAGATAGCGTTAACGTTTCATCGCCAACACCTAAGAACTGCGCCGATGGCCGCGCACCAACGCGGCTATTGGTTGGGTGACGCCATACCATGTCATGCTGCGATGTTTGGTATGGCACAGTTAGCCGGCTAAATACAAAAAAACCGAGTGTCATCATCATGATTAGTTGAGGTCCTTAAGGCTGCTGCGAAGGCGCGCTTGCTGAGCGCGGTCACGCTTTTCTAGTTCGATGGCGACTAACCGCGCGACATCCTGCGCATCCATATTTGGAGTGGCGTAGATAGTAATGGGCGCATGAATACCCGCATCGATGTGAACGGTTTGAGATTGTGGCGCTTGGCGCTGCGCAAAGGCACTGCCGGCGCTTAATCTATCTGGCGCTGCGTTATGCGTTAAGCCATTGCTGTTATGCGCTAAGTCGCTGCCGTTATGCGTTAAGTCGTCACTCTTCGTTTTTCTGGCTGGTAGCTCGCCCTCTTTTACCAAACGGATTGCATCCGGTACCGAATAATCAGCGCCTTGGTATTCATCTCTGATGGTGCGGGTTTGGTCTGGGATAGCCTGCAAATTTGGCATGGCGGCGGCAGGAAGTGCCGAGATGCCCAGCACAAAGGCAGTGCCTGCCATTTGCTTACCGAGCTTGCTGACTTCGTTTAGTGGCGCTTGCTGGTTTCTATTCAAGCCAACGGTCAAGCCGTCCATCGTTTGGTCACCCATTACCGCAAACACTTTGCTGGGTGACGCAATACCGAGTACATCTTTAAACCAGCCAATCGCATTGCTGGCCGCATTGGTGATGGTTTCTTTTACTTCGGTCAGCTTGCCGGTGATCCCTTTAACTAGACCGTCCATTGTCATTTCGCCCAAACTAGAAAACTTAGCCGGCAGTCCGGTGAGGTACGAGACAATGTCGTCAAAGTTGTTCACTATTAGCCCGATTGGCGACCATGAGAAAACCGTTTTCATGGTTTCCCAAATGCTGGAAAGCACGGCTTTAATGGGCTCAGGTAAGCCGTTGAAATAGTTTTTGACTACTGCTACTCCCTCATCTACTAACGAGGTGATGGTTTGCCAGAATCCAACCATCCACGCCTTAACCGTGTCCCAGTGAGTAACGAGTAAATAGCCTGCAGCAACTAACGCAGTAATGCCTAAGATCACCCAACCAATTGGCGTAGATACCAGCGCTAAAGATAACGCCCTTAATCCACCAATCACCCACTTAAATGCACCACCCAGCTTAGTGAGCGCGCTACCCATCAGCGGCAATGACTTAATGCCAAGTATCGATGTGCTGTATTTCAGCATGGCCATTGGGCCTAAGATGCCCGCTAGCATGATGGTGATCGAACCGCCGACGGCAGCGACAATAGCCATAGCTGCAGCCGCTTTAAAAAGCGTGCCGGTTAGCTCAGGATTCACCCTCATCCAATTGCCGATGCTATTGACGACGCCAGTGATTTGCTGGATAAAACTGCGAATGCCTCCGTTGTTACCTTCGAATATTTCGATGCCGACATCTTCCCACGCCGATTTAAGGGTATCGATATCACCCTTGGCATTATCTGCCATGGTCTTGGCCACTCGCGCGTTCTCGCCAGCAGATTTACGCAGCACATTGGTAAACGAGGTAATGGCACCATCACCCTGTTGTTTAATTAGCTCGCTGACGCCAGTGCCCGCTTCTTCACCAAAGATGGTTTTAAGTATTGCGGCGCGGTCAGCGTTACCCATAGTCTTAGTGGCCTTGACCACATCAGCTAAGATGTCGGGGATCGCGCGCAGATTGCCGGCACTGTCTTTGGTTTTTAGTCCTAAGTATTCTATTGCGTCGGCAGCAGGCCCTGTTTGCCCTGCCAAACGGTTGAGCATGGCGCGCATTACCGTACCGCCTTGGCTCGCTTGGATACCAATGTTGCCGAGCAATCCCGACATAGCGGCGGCTTCCTCTACGCTCACACCTAAATCACGCGCGGCAGGTGCAACGTATTTCATCGTTTCACCCAGCATGGTTAAGTCAACGTTGGCGCGAGTTGTGGTTGCGGTGAGCACATCGCCAAGACGATTCATTTGATCTGCAGCCAAACCAAAGCCAGACAATATGTTTGAGGCAATATCGGACGTAACCGCGAGATCGGTATCGTTTGCCTTGGCTAAGTCGAGCATGCCAGGCATGGCTTGTTTAATTGACTTAGCATCAAAGCCCGCCATAGCTAAGAATGACTGCCCCTGTGATACATCGTTCGCGGTAAAGCTGGTTGAGGCACCAAGTTCGCGCGCTTGTTTTCGCAGCGCGATGAGTTGCGGATCGTCTTTATCAAGCCGAGTTAATGCCTGAACCTTGGATTGTGCGGCGGTAAAATCTAGACCTGGTTGTAACACCTGCGAGCCAGCATAGAGCGCAGCCGCACCTGATGCTGCAGCTGTTGCGCCCGCACCAGCCATATTGCCCTGCAGTGCTTTGGTTTTGTGATAAGAGGCTTGTGCTGCGGATAGCTTTTTCTGTTGCTCCGAAACCTGTTGTAGGCGGCGCTTTTGTTGGTCGAGTTGTTTGTTAGCCTGAGAAAGTTCTGCAGTCAACGTGCGTTGATGCTGTGAAAGATTACGAGTATCAATCCCCGCAGAGCGGAGTGCTTCACGCTGCCGGTGCTGGCTAATGGTTAAATTTTTATGCTGAGTATTCAGCCTGACGGTTGCCGCCCTAGCTTGCTCGTACTCTTTAACCAGCGCTTTAGTTGGCGCCTGACTGCTTTGCATCTCAAGCGCTAGGCGTTTCACTTCCTTTTGTGCCTTGGCCAAATCATTGGCGGTAATACCTAGGCTGCGGCTCACCTTGCGATAACCATCGATTTGAGCGGACTGCTTATTAAGAGACTTTACTCGGTCTTGCGTCTCTTTTAATTGAGTGGCGGTTATGCCGCTGGCTTGGCGCATCTTTTTTAATGGCCCCGTGATTTTATCCACTGCCGCCAATAACACGCGCATCTCTAATTTTTTAGTCATGTGAAACCTTGTTAATTCTTTCCCATCTATCCAGCGCTTTATCGTGCCAGCCTAGAAGCTCATCGATGTCCATTGCCGCCATCTCAGATAGCGGCCAATGGAAGATAATGGCGATATCCGCCATCAGATCATCTATGCACTCAGGGAGGCTTGACTGTCGCTCTCGCTCTGACTGTCCATCTGTAACTTCTTCGGCACCAAAAAATTACTGATTTCCCCGCCGATTTGAACTAAGTCAGCAGGGTCCATAGTGAGTACTTCATCTTTGGTGATCATCGGCGTGCTAATACGAGGCAACAAAGTGGAGATAGCATTAACATCAAGATTGAGTAAATCAGATAGCGATAATCCGCGCAGTTCGCCCGCCTTGGGTTTACGTAAAGTGACTTCAGTAACGGACTCTTTGCCGCGGCTGATGGCTTGATCGAGTGTGACTTTTTTATGGGTAATAGTGACTGACATTGTTAGATCCTCTGTTATGGCTAGGATGGCCGGTATGCGGCTAGAGGGCAGGACGCCCGGTGCCGCCTAATTAAAAAATGCCCGCATACGGCTCTCCGATGCGGGCTAAGGTTGGTGATTCGCTTTATAAACCAATGGCTTTGCGGTGCTCGGCCATACGGTCGACACCATCAGCCCCGATTTCAATCATGTTGACGATGTCGATTTCACACAGCACTTCACCGTTCGCGACTTCTTTGTAATAGGTACAAGTCATGCTGACTTTGGTTTGGGTGTTATCCCCGATTTTGAAGGTGCCACGGTCGAGTTCTTTGTAACGACCACGGCAAACGATTTCGACCGACTGAATTTCGCCTGTATCATCGCGCTGAATGGAACCCGCAAAGCGCAGCATTACGCCGTCAACCTTGCTGGTTGACATCTTCTTGACCAGCTCTGATTCATAACCGCCTAAGGTGAATTCGACACCTAAGGCGTCATCATCTAACCCCATATCAATATCTACGGCTCCTGGCATGCCGCCACCGCGATAT
Organism: Shewanella sp. SW1; assembly: GCF_025653545.1. NCBI lineage: Bacteria > Pseudomonadati > Pseudomonadota > Gammaproteobacteria > Alteromonadales > Shewanellaceae > Shewanella > Shewanella sp. SW1. The sequence goes on from NZ_JAKKSG010000028.1 coordinate 26,351, forward strand.
TTCTCAAATTTGCGAGTGAGTTTGGCAGGGGTAAATTCCTCCGCCAAACCAATCCAATTTCCACCATCTCCAAACAAATTTAATTGCTTGAGTTTTCTTGGTAATGCCATGGGTTATCCTTAGGCCGCTGCAACTGCGGACGCGAAGTCGACTAAATAGCGGTCGGTGATTTTTTGACGGAAGGTTAAATCTTCCAGCGGTGGCACTGGGGTGTAGTCGTAATCGATATACAACTTGCCAGCCTTAATCGTACTGACGTCGTTAACGTCTTCGCTGTACCAGGCTTGGCCATCAACGATATACCCTAGGCCTTTTAACTCGCGGAACTTGGCGTTAATGCCTTCAATGATGTCTTTAACCAATGTGGGGGTTATCGGTTTATCAACGGCCCACATGTGCGCGTCGGCAATGGTGTCAGCCAACACTTGCGCGGTGCGGGTGTAGTTTTCAAATTGGAATAATGGATCTTCTGAGCAGGTGCGTGAGCCCCAAAAGCGAAAGCCTGACTGATTAATCAGTGTGGTGATCTCATTACTATTTAGGTAGCCGGCATCGGTAGACGGATCTTGTAAGTCCCAGAACACCGGCTGACTTAAACCGGTAACGCCGCTAACTGTGACGTTCGATAGCGTTTTGTGCCAACCGACTTCTTTATCAATACGCGCACGTAAACCTAATGCGCGAGCGGTCGCTGTCGCGTTTACACTTGCGGCGGCAACGGTATCAAAGGCAACAAACTCAGGCCAAATGATCATCACTTCACGGTCGCCAAAGTTTTCACGGTAAGCCACGGCTTCTTCTTTGGTGGCGCAGCCATAAGCGCTGATGTAGGCAAAGGCGCGCAGTTTTTTGGCGGTTGCTGCAAGCGCTGTGGCAACGGGTAACGTGTCTAAGCCTGGCACGCCAAGAATGCGCGGCTTAACGCCCAATAAAGACTGGGCCGCCAGTAATGCTTTAAGGCCAGTGTATTGGCCCAGTGGCGTGACAGTGCCAATAATGTTCGCCGTTGTGGCCGTTTCATCCACGCCCTGCTCAACACGCACCACGACAGTGAGCGTATTGACTTGATCAGCAATGCCTTCTAGCGTGGGCTTTAATGTGCCTAAGGTGCCCGCTTTACCAATGGCTTGCATGACATTGGTTAGCAATACAGGGGTGTTTAGTGGGAATAGCGTTGCATCGGCATCGCTGGCGGTGCAGACAATGCCGATGACTGAGGTTGATACTGTGCGAATGGTTCGGGTGCCATCATTGACTTCAATGACGCGGACCCCGTGGTGATAATCCATAATGTGCTCCGGTGCTGTGGGTTTTGCAAAACTAAGCAGGGCTAAGCTTGCAGAGCACACCGGAGCGGTGCTAGTGGTTTAGGTGGTAAGAGTGGCTAGATAAGCCCTACTCCGTAATAGGGCCGTCCTAAATAACTCAATTACGTTGCCTGCCTTAGTACATCGAGCTTAATCGGCGCGACTGAGAACGTGTTAGCAGGTAAATCAATATTGGCCTCAACATCTGAGTAACTGTACTGTCCCGATGTGGGGAAATTGAGCACAGCTTCAAACGCACCATTAACCACAGTCACAGGGAACAAGATCAAACGGCCATCGTCACGCCTAATCGGCATTGAAAAAGTTCGGTCAGGGACAGCGACTGTGCCTGTTATAGTAATGTTCGTCAGCTCGTTGCATGTAATATGAGTAAAATCACTGCTTGTCATTACTGCGCCAAAAACTGATGAGATTTTAATTTTTATAGGATTACTATCTACTGGTCCATTTGTAACTAAATTAATAAATGTACCTGAGTCAGCGTTATATTTAGAACCCATCAAATTTAAATCGTATGTATCTATAATTACATGTTGTTCTGAATCAACTTCACTAGATAGTTGAGATACACCAATGACCACATTAAAGCTATTTAAAACTGCATAGTTTTTCATGCTTTTATTCATATTCAATTAACTCCCATCCAACTGGAGAATAAAAACCGCCACCGCCATTAAATCGAATTTTATTTTCACTAAATAGGTACGCATACCCTTCTGGTCTAGACGCTATTGAATTGTAACCAGCACCAAAGTGAATGCAATTTAGTGTACTTTTACTCATATTCACAGCGGAAACGGTTATATCAACTGTACTATTTACAGTAACTAAGCCTCGTTGAATTGACTTAACACCGCCGCCCCCTAGTGTGCTTAAATCCATTAGTATCCTCCTACATATTGCAACTGATTAACGCCAACGCACTCAAAAATGAGCGTCCCCGCCTTACCATCTGGTAGCCAGTGATTTTGCTCGCTAATCCCACTAGGTACCTCAATGTTGACGGTACTAACGATATCAATTCGCCCTGACTTCAAGCGTTTTCGCACTTCAACAACATCACCCATGACTAACCCAGATGCGTCAAGTGTGACGGTCGCTGATTGGCCTTGGCCAAACACAACGACTTCTCTCTGAGCCTGACCGGAGCAAACCAAAGCGACGGGATTCAAAGACAGCCGAGTCGCTAATCTAGCCACCTTTTGTTCAACAAACTCTCGTGTGGCCAACACCACTGTCGGGTCAATTTTAAGGGTGACATTGGCGTCAGAACCGATGGCTAAATAGGTTCGGATAGGCAGCTCAGTCGCAGCGCCATCGGCGGGGATTGATTTATAACTCGGTGGGAATTTTGTCACGGCAAACATCTCGCCGTTCTCTAAAAACCAACCGACCTCACGCACGGTCCAACCGCCTTTATTTACTGGCACCACGCCTTCTATGTAATATCGAGCGGGATTTTCTGGGTCTTGTTTTAGCTCGTTAATCGCGCCGGTATATACGGGATTAACCAGAGCGGTACTGGCTTTTAGTTGCTCCAGCGTGGGCTCGTAAGCTGCGCCACCGCCATCGCCCACCTGAAAACTGGTGATATGAACCGCTTGCCCCAAGGCCATGCCATTGGCTAATGCCGCCGCCCCACTACGGGTTAAAATTGTAAAAAACTGGCTCATATACTGATGGCCTCCACTGTGACTGATAGTGCTGAAAAGCTGCCCGCCATAACCGAAAACTCACCCTCTGAATGCAGCTCGGATAAGGTGTAATAACCAATTTCGGTTATCTGTGCCGAGAGTGTTGTTGCCGCATGAGTGATCGCTGCTGATGACTGAAACACAGGACGAATGACAGCGTGTATTATTCCACGCTTCGAGGACGTCAACGCCTTTGATATTTGAATTAAATCAGTGAGCTCAATGCCTTTGTCTTTAACCAATGCGTTAACTTGCATCGTGCCGCGCACGTTGCTGCCATTAGGCTCCCACCACTCGATGATGTTGGTTTCAATCCCAAGACTATTGAGTGCCCGGTGCACCGCATAGGGCGTGGCTTTATAACGATGAATGTCGAACGCATCATTAACGACTTGGCGCTTCACGCTTTCGGGCCAACTGTCTTCCCACTGATCGACTGAGTAGGCCCATGCGAGCCAAGGCAGTAATGACAACGGACAACGAAACGGGTCCCACAGTTCAGCAATCGACAAGGGTAAATCCAGCGAGCTGGCGATCACTTGTTCGATATCACGCTCAAGCTTGGATGCATTGGGGGGTAACAATGAAGAACTCATTCGCCCTCCCCAATCGTGACATTGCTAGCGCTGCAAAATGCCGCTTGGTGAGCGAGTACAGCAATATCTTCTAATGGGCTAATCAGTTTTACGTTACTCACACCAGGCTGATGCAAGGCGCGGTAAATGCCCGAACGAGTGTGAGCCGCACCTAAACGCCGCTGCTCTTTTTGATATATGGCCAATGCCTGAACCGCAGCGGCTAACACAACCTGCGCATCTGGCCCTGGCAATATTTGTAATTGGGCCTCAACGTTATAGCGAATGATCTCAGCGGATTGAATGGTGACTCTGTCGCCCTGCGGCCTGACCTTAGATGGCGTATTTGATTGGGATAACCCATCGGCACTCAAGCCAAATGTAGCGCGTACCTTTGTGAGTAAATCGGCACTGGCTACACCATCGCCCTCAATAGATAAAACAGTCACCACCATGTCGCAGGGTTCAGGGCTGACAGCGTTAGCATCGGCCACGCGGCCATCGGCGCCCAACGCAAAGAAAACATAGCCATCAATGCTGCCGGCGGTGTTCAGCCCATCAAACGCCATTTGCACGCGGCGCTTAAATGATTGCTCATCCTCAATAATCTCTGGAATTGGCGGCACTGCAGTTGCATCACCCGCTTGGATCACTAATGGTGCGAGGTCATATCGCGAGCCTAATCCAATCAGGTTATTACCCGTTGATGAGGCCAAAATATTACCGCGAGTCGCATCATTAATTTGCGCAACCAAGTGCATTTCACGGTAAGCGAACACCTGCAGTAATTTGGTGATAGGGTCAGATTCCAGTGCCAGCACAGCTTGATAACCTTGATCAATGCCGACCAATATTTGCTTAAGCGCCGCAAAGCGCTGCTCAAAACTCAACGGTTGGATAATGTCAGGAACGGGGACTTTAGAAAGGTCAATGAGCTCAGCCATAGGTCGCCTCAAACGATTGTTGCCGCTGGATATCGATGCGGTCTGTCAGCAAGTTAAATTGCATTTTTCCGTTAAGGTCGCCGGCAATAACTTCTATCTCAGTGATGCGAATACGCGGCTCCCAACGGGTTAGCGCGATAACCGCCGCAGCCATAATCTGCAGCTTTACCGCTGCACTTTGGGGCTGGTCAATGAGTTCAAAAATAGCGCTGCCGTAGTCACGGCGCATCACCCGCGAACCCAGTGGCGTGGTTAAAATATCCTGGATACTTTGGCTAATATGCTGCGACTCGCTTAAACCGCGACCATCAAAGCGGTTCATGCCTTGCCAGTTTTTATTTGAGGTCATTGAGGGCCTCCGGATGTGCCAGGGCCAGTATCGACACCACCATGTTTATGGGTACCGAAGTTAATGCCATCGATGCTTACGCCGCCTGAGTTCGTCATTTTCCCGTTGTGTTCAATCGCGCCAGTGACCTTGGCGCCCTGATCTACGGTGAGCTTTTTCTTAACCTGTAAGTTGCCCGTAAAGACCGAATTGGGGCAGTCGATGGTAACCAACTCGCTCGCCTGTACTGTGGCGGTTTTAATGCCTTTGACTGTGAGCGCGCAGGTATCTGGGTCGTACTCAATCACTGCACCATCTGGGTACACAGTCCGATCGCGGTTGGCGTTATCGTCAGGCTCGGGATTTTCATCGCTATAAAGCGCGGGAAGAATGTAAGCGTTGGTAAGGTCGCCGCTGAGCGATAGCAACATCACCTGCTCGCCCACCGTTGGCCGCCAGCTAGTTTTGGCCGTGCCGGCGCGGCGAGTAAAAAAGGGCCGGAACTGAGTGAGTAACTCACCGGTTTTAACGCGGCACGAATCCCCCTTCACTTCGGCAACGGTGCCAATGCGTAAAAGGTTATCGATACGGCGTGTGAGTTCAGCGATCGCTGCGGCGTTGTTCATGCGGCTATGGTTGCCAGTTGTTTGGCTAGCCGCTAGCGGTTTGGGTGGTATGTGGGAAGTTATAGCGCAAGAGGCATAGAATAAGATATTTTAAAACTAATGTTTGCTCGGTTCATTGTTACATCAAAACCAAGAGAACTGTTTACGTTGTGGCAAACTAAGACATGTAGATTTTTTCATCTATATTGTTAACAATATAAAAATAATAATTAAATTTCATTCCGATAAAAAATGTAGTTGGTAATGGTGATTCAATGAAACCAAAAGTTATCTATGGTTTGGCTGACTTCTATCGGGCGCGTAATGGTTGGGTTTACTTTCTCATAAGCAAAGATAAACGCTATATGAAAATCGGTAGAACAAACGCAGAATTAGCAAAAAGGATTGAAGCAGCTAACTTAACAAGATCCAAAGAGAACCAGTTTAGTTTGCTTCTCGCTTACAACGATGCCAACTTGGAAAACAAGTTTCTGAGTTTTTTTGATAATTACCGCGCTAGGTATCATTGGCATGAACCCAACTCTCGTCAAGATGGTCTAACATATGAGGAACTTTGGGAAGTCGCTACAACTTATGCCCGTAACAAACATGGCTGTTATAGAAAACACTATGTTATATGGGCAATTCATCAATATGCTCAAATTACAAGAAATGAGCTTTGTAAAATACCACCTAAAAAACTCGCACCGAAACTAAAAGCGCTGATTGAAACAGAGCTAGGCATTGTTAGTCAAAATGGCATACAAACTCTTTAAAATAAAATACTTATAATAGATGTACTCTTTAGTACCTTTAAAGCTTTGTAAATGCTAAATGCCTAACGATAGCATCTTCTATCATTTCCTGTTCATCAACCGTGAACCCCAACAACTCACGCTGCGGATATTGTGCCGATATCCGCTCGTTTATGCGCCCTCTTAAGCCATATTGATGTTCGGTCGCTACACGGGAAATAAACCCTGTAAACCCAACACTGGCTGCTGATGCTGAATACTCGGCCTTTAAGTATTTTTGTCTGATGATTTTCTGGAACATTAATTTCTTTTTGATAGCCCCAAGCCTTTTCGCCCATGTTGGCTGAGGCTTTCGAGCCTCAAACGCTGCGCCATCGGGCGCTTTGTTTTGTTTAATCCGCTGTGCCTGGCTTGCTCTTAAGCGTCTTGAAATATCGCGGCTGAGTTGCTTGCGCGCTGCAGGGGATAATTGCTGTATTAGCCCGTCAAACAACTCATTCAGTCGGTTTAAATCGTCGGTGGCCATGGCACTTCAATCCCATTGGTGTATAAGGTCCAATCGATTGCTTCCTCATTGAATACCGGTTCAGGTAAATGAGTCACCTCAAGCTGCATTCCCTCACCTGTTACCACCTTAACGCGCTCTGTCAGTGCCAGCACTATCTCAATATCAGCTGTGGAGTGATTAATAATTTCCGCTTTGAATTTAAAGCCACTCTCGCGTTTTTCTGGATTCAATAACAGCTCTGGTTGCTGCGATGCAAGCCAACCTAAAATAGGCACGATAAGCGTATCAGCATGGGCGGCGTAGTCCGTCACGATTAATACGCAGTTGAATTGATACTCAAAACTCAGGTTTTGCCCTGCACCGGTGGCGATGATGCTGCCGTTCTCGATAAAGACGTGCAGGCAATCAGGGTTTTGTTGCAAGTGGGGAACCTGGCTAGATAACAACTCACGCAACTGCGCCGGCTTATTCATGGCGTTTCCCTTCTTTCTGACTTAAGTCTTTAGCTTTCTGTTTAGCTTCTTGTTTAGTTTGGCACTCGATAATCATATCGATTTGCGCGGCACAGTCATGCCAAGCCGTTTCGCAGGTATCGAGCTCACTGCTTATCCCTTGGTTGTTGATGGGGTTGCTCGCCGGCAATAGGCAAGGGATCACGAGTGGACAACCAACGACGGTACTCTGCACTGCCACTAATGGCGGGGCGCTGGTGCAGCCGGCGAATAGCATCAGGCAACAAAGTATCAGCCCAAGCTTTAACATCGCTAAGTTCACTTTTTAGCTCCTCGATTTTGTTTTTTCGGTATTGGCTCGTGCTGTTTACACTGGCTAACTGCGTTCGCAACTCTGCCTGCGCTTGCTGGTTTTCAGCTGATAGCTGCTTTAAGTCAAAATAGGACTGTGATGTTTGTGTCAGCGATTGCAGCATTGAACCTTGCGTCTGTTGCAACTTACTCAGTCGCTCTTGTTGCTGATAAATAACGCCCGCTATAGTGAGCGCAATCCCGATGGCGGCGACAAGTAAATAACCTGCAAATGGCTTAATAAACCGACTAAGCAGCGACAACATTATCGGCACTCTGTGGCTTGCTCGCGGCAGCAAACTGCTGGTACGCCCGCGCTAATTTAATGTCGTAGTCATTTTCTTTGTAAGCAGGACCGTTGTAGCGCTTGGCAAATTCTGCCCATTTACGCGCTTTGAGTGCCTTATGCAGCACAGGATCCGCCTCGATAAATTTAACTAAGGCCTTGAGCTGTTCCCCCTCTGAAATATCCATGGCTTGCTTGAAAGCCTGCTGGGACGGATATCCCAAGGCTTGCCAATGAAAGCCCATTATCTGAAACATACCCCAGCTGCAGGCGCAAATCGCGGCCTCTGGATTAAGCTGGTACGCAATAGCAAAGCGCTGATACTCACCACTGCCGCCGGTGTAACCGCCACGGGCTGGGTTGCAAATATTCGGATATTTCTCTGCCAGTTCTGCCGCTGCGGCGCCTTGCTCTAATAGCTCGCGATAAAATACGTGCCGCTCAAATAAAATCGTGGGCCTACCACAGGCGAAAAAGCCAAAGCCGTTGGATTCCACTTCTGCCACGCTGGCCATGGCGGCAAACGAGACGCCTAGCACCATTGCAGCATCAGCTAATTGTGAGTGCTGAATAAACTTGCTGCGGCTTTCGCCGGCGAGTAATGCCAGCGTTCTTACCCCTGCGTAGCCGGTGCGCGGTAAGTCTTGCTTGTCTTGGAATTGCTCGATGGCCTTTTGGGTTGCATCACCAAACCAACCATCTACCGTTAATGACGCGCCAGCGGCATTGAGCCGTTGTTGTAAATCACGCACTGCCGTGCCATTGCTGCCTTTTTTTAGGGTCATCTCGATTACCTATGTTTGGTTTTGAATGTTTGTGCACGGGGAATGCGCACTAGCCTGCTGCCGGCTTTATTCGTATTGAGTTGCAGCAGATGCGCAACATTACCCCGCACTTGGAAAATGGCGATGCAAAGCGTGGCTTTTAAAAATATCTCAGCATAACTTGGCGCTGTGGCGACGCCATACACAGTGAGAATGACCTCAATGCCTGCGGCGACTGTGATGAGATAGGCGCAAATACTGATGAATATTCGATGCCGCCCTGTTCGTACAAACAAAGCCAGGCGCAACACAATCAAACTGCAAATAATGGCATTGATAATCAGCATCATTTCCCCCTAAGCCCACGCAGGGCATTAAGCCAACTTTCTGGGTTATTGGTGAGTTTCATAAAATACTGCAGCATGCGCACAACACAGGCGGATGAAATGAGTGCCGCCATACCCACATTAACCTGCAAGGCATCTGGCAGTAATGCACTCAAGGCATTTGCGGCCCAGTTGGCGCACAGTACGCCGCCCAAAAATGACACAATAAACAGTCCGATACGCTGATAATTCCCCGCTGCGTCATTCGAAATAATGAACAACACAGCACCAGTAAACGCGCCGATCATGACTGCAGGCTCAGCCCCAGGCACTAATGTAAGCACGCTGGCGGTGACGACTGCAGATGTGGCTGATGTCGCTGAAATTGGCTCGCTCATCATTAATCCCATAGTTGAATAAAGTTTGGCTGTGTCGGCGCGGCCACCTGCACAGGAAGAAGTATCAGCGTACCGTTTGGCAATATAGGGCCGATGGCGGCAAGCTGCGGGTTAGCGTCTAGCACTTGCTCAGTAATCTCACCCGTTGCCCCAAGGTATCGATAACAAATCTTATCGACGGTATCGCCCTCTATGCTGCGAACTGCCTGCAAGCTGCTCATTAAATCAGTTCCACCGTGACATGGCTTTCGCCTAAGATGTCGCGAATGGCAAAGCGTGCATCACGGCGAAGATCGTCAACACTATCACCAAGCACTTCACCCGCCTTTAGCCCCTTGGCCGTGCTATCAAAATCGCTATAACGCTCAATGAGATTGGCTTTGGTGAGGCAGTACACCGCACGTAAATACAATTGCAAATATATGCTCTGGCCGTTGATTTGCTCGGCTGGCACCTGTTCTAAATCGTCAAAGCCCAAGATTTGCTGCCCGATGCGCCAATCCTTGAGATCACTGTTTGTCTGCAGTGCTGCATTGATGACTGCGTGCTCAAGTCGGGCGTTTGTCACTGTGCCATCGAGGCGCATGGCCTCGCGCAATGTCGCTAACTGAAAATCAGGCCAAAACGGGCTGTTGGTAATCGTGCTTGGTGCTGCGCTAGTGGCTGGGGCGATAAAACTCATGTTTACCTGCTTGCGGCTAGGTTGTGCGGTGGGCTGGCTTAAGTAGTGAAATTGGATAACGCTACTTGGCCAGCGCCGCACGGGTTGCGAGGGTCGCTCGGTTAACCTGCACTGCCTTGTGTTTCTGAGGGCTCAGTGCTTTCGGTTGTTTGTTTGTCGGCGTTCTTAAGATCACGAGTGACTTTCTCGATAAACTTCTTCACACCCACTTTATCGTTTAGGGCTAATGCTTGTTGATAGGCGTCGAGCGCAGCGGTTAACTCGCCTTCAGCTTCAAATGCTTGCCCCATTTGACGCAGCAGCTTAGCGCGCGCTTCGTCGTACATGTCGCACTCGGCCGTGAGATCAAGCACAGCCTTTAATTGCTCACTTTTTACTGGAGTTTCGGTTTCAATCACGCGCGCGGCGGTTTCGGCAATTTCTTCGGCAATGGTGCAAGCCAGATTGCGCTCAAAACGGTCTGGCATCACCAAATCATGCTTAAGCGCGTATGCGGCCAGTTCTATCGCGCGGTCGATGTTGCCAACGTCGATATGCCACAGCAGCACAGTCACGAATACTTCATCCTGCACGCCACTGTCACCCTTAATGGTGCCATCGATATAGGCATCATATTCTGGCAAGAACTGTGATTTGGCCTGCAGCTTACGCGCGAGCGCCTGCACCGTTTTTAAGATGCGGCGATGTTCGGTAAGCTGCATAAGCATGAGCTCGTAGGTATTTTCGGAGCGAGCGCTTAAAGGGGAATCCGTTCCCCGCGCTGCCGCCAAAACACCATGAAAGCGTTTATGGGCGGGAGATGTCATGGCTATGCTCCCATCTCAATGTTTTCGGCAAACGCAGTGCAGCCATAATCTTCAACGACATAGGCATCGTTTGATGATTCGTAGTTTTCAATTTGGTCGCGTTTAGGGTTATCAATCACACTGCGACGGCGAGCGCCTTCTTGCCAATAAAGGCTTAAGTTATCCAGGCGCGTCACCAGCAAGGCGTTAGCGGGGAAATGCGGCACACGCACCGCGCCTAATCCACCAATGCGTTTTTGGCTGATGATCATGTCAGCGGCCATAGCTTCGGTTGGGGCGTTGTCTTTATTGATAATCGGGAAGTACTTATCAGCCAATAGCTTACGGCCACAAATCACAACTAGCTCAGTATCGTCTTGGTGCCATGGGTCAATCATGTTGTTCACCATGTCGTACACCAAGGCATCGAGGTTGGCGTAATCGGTGCCGATGACAATTTTACCTGAACCTTCAACCACTTCTGCCATATTGCGCTGTGGTGCATGCTGGCGAATTTTTTTCAACCAGCCGATGTTTACATCTTGCAGTAATGGATTGGCGGTACGGTTAGAGGTAGCCGCGCGGCTAGTGCCGTTAAAGCCAATCATGATGCGGTCGAGCGCCTGCTGTTTCAGAATGGCATCACGGATGCGCGCCTGAAAATCAGGGAACTTGGCCCACATATCGATTTTGGCGTAACGAAGCGCCGTATCGAAGTTGGTTTGAGTACAGTCATAACCCAGTGCATCTAAATCGGTTGGGTCAATGGCTTGGCGATCGCTTTTGGTGGTGTCGGTCGTGCCGGCAATAGTACCGCTAACGCCAAGGCCTAATTTTTCGCCTGACTTTTCGGTGACCGGCACAACGTTAATCATCGTCAAGAACTGCGAGCTTTCTTGCATTCGCGTTTCTAACGTTTGCTGAACGCTTGGCGCAACGGTGAATTTAGCGGTTGCTGTTTCTACGCCATTGAGCGTGGCAACTTGGCCTAGGTAACCGTTAAAAAGTGTACGAGTGGTATTGCGCATGTTTGCTCCTTAGCAATCGGTTTTCATGTTGTTGTCGCCACCGGTTGCGGGCGAACGTCGTTGGCCTGTTGGCTCTTCTTTTTCAAGCTGGGCCTTGAGTGCATTGAATTGAGTGCTGAGCTCATTAAAATCCGTCTGCAACTTAATCAAATCTTCCATGCCTTTAGTGACTTTGGTGCCAAATTGCGTTTCAGCATGAGCAACGGCTTGGGCGATTTCTTCAACAGCCTGATGCACGTCGGCAAAGTCGGTTTTGGCTTCTGCCTTATTTTTACCGAGCAGCGCTTTGACTTTGGCAAATAGTCCTAGCTCGTCACTGACCTCTTCAAATTCAAAATCCACTTCCACTGCAGAGGTAAACAGGTTTTCTGGGCGCTGCTTGCGTGAAGATAGTGGGCTGTCTTTGCAGGTTGCTGAGAACGCCAGCATTTCAGTACCAAGGGATGCAGGAGAGTCTGTTACTGCCAAGCCGGTTAAATAACATTTACCGGTTTTAGCAAAGTCAGGGTCGATTTCAACACTGGTATAGATTTTTTGCTTTTTCTGATTCATGGCGATCAGTTCTTCTGTCGGCTCAATTTGCGCAAACAGGGTTAATTTGCCATCGACTTCCTCAGCTTTTACTGCGCTCACATCACCATAGGCTTTAAATGGGCTATCTGCCGTCATGCCACGGATATGCTCCATCCAAATGCGGGCGCCATACTTTGCTACGTTATAGGTTTCTACAATGTCCAAGATCCACTGACGCTCAACGACTCGGCCGTCGGTCGTATGTCCTTCAGTAAATACACGGAAAAATTTCGATTTCTTAGCCATCTTGGTCGCCCTTTGGGGTTGAATTAGGTCTGTTAACTGCTGCCTGTATGGTCAAGAGCAAGGCGATGATGGGCAAGGGCTTCGGGCGGTATAAGGAAACCGATACCGCTTAAACAGCAGGGTTTTCGGTATTGGGCTATTTACACTGGCGCCATGAAACTGAATCCCCAAATCTCTATAGATAAGAATCAACGCCAATATGCCAAAAATCTTTTTTGGCAAGGCTGGGCTGTCCGCGAGATTAGCCAGCATTTACAACTGCCTGAAAGTACCGTGTCGAGTTGGAAAAAGCGCGATGCCTGGGAAGATGCCAAACCCATTGACAGGGTGGACTCTGCGCTTGAAATGCGCATGCTGCAGCTGATCAACAAAGAGGATAAAGACGGCAAGGATTTTAAGGAGATAGACCTACTCGGTCGGCAGCTGGAGCGCATTGCCCGTATTACTCGCTATCACAATGGCGGTAATGAGGCAGACCTCAATCCGAACGTACAAAACCGCAACGCTGGACCGAAAAAGCTGCCGGTGAAGAACCATGTTAGCGAAGATGATTTGGAAAAGCTGATTGAAGCGTTCCAAGGCTCGATGTTTGCCTATCAAAAGGAATGGTACACAGCAGGACTCACCCAGCGTATACGCAATATTCTCAAGTCGAGACAAATTGGCGCGACGTACTTTTTTGCCCATGAAGCCATTATTGATGCGCTAGTAACGGGCCGTAACCAAATCTTTTTGTCGGCCAGTAAAGCGCAGGCCCATGTTTTTAAGCAGTACATCATTCAGTTCGTGAAGGATGTCACCGGCATTGAACTCAAGGGCGACCCGATTATGCTGCACAATGGCGCTATTCTGTATTTTTTAGGCACCAATGCCAGAACAGCCCAGTCTTACCACGGCAATTTATATCTTGATGAGTACTTCTGGATCCACAAGTTCCAAGAGTTCCGCAAAGTCTCCTCTGGCATGGCGATTCAAGCAAGATGGCGACAAACCTACATTTCTACTCCGTCATCAATTACTCACGATGCCTACCCGTTCTGGACTGGCACACTGTTTAACCGTGGCCGCCCAAAAGCCGATCGCATTGAGATTGATGTTAGCCATCGCGCCCTAGCAAATGGCCGCAAGTGTGAAGACGGTCAGTGGCGTCAAGTGGTCACGGTCGATGATGCTATCCGCAAAGGTTGCAACTTATTCGACCCCGATACCCTGCACTTAGAGTACAGCCCTGACGAATATTCAAACCTGCTGATGTGCGAGTTCATCGACGACACTATGTCGGTGTTCCCTATGGTGATGATGCAGCGCTGCATGGTCGATTCGTGGGAAGTGTGGACAGACTACAAGCCCTTTGCGCCAAGACCGCTGGCGCACCGTGAAGTGTGGATTGGATACGACCCAAACAAAGGCGGCAAAGGTGATAGTGCCGGTTGCATTGTGATCTGCCCACCTGCTGTGCCAGGCGGTAAGTTCCGTGTGATAGAAAAACACCGTTGGAACGGGATGGACTTTGAGGCACAGGCCAAAGCAATTCAGGATATCTGCAATAAATACAATGTGACTTTTATCGGTATCGATACCACAGGCCTTGGTGAGGCAGTGTATCAACTGGTGAAGAAGTTTTTCCCTCAGGTCACGCCATTCCTCTACAACCCTGTGCTGAAAAGTCAGATGGTGATCAAGGCTTATGACGTGATCAGTAAAGGCCGCTTGGAATATGACGCAGGCTGGACCGACCTAGCCCAGGCATTTATGAGCATTCGCAAAACCCTGACAGCCAACGGCAAACAAGTTACCTATGAATCCGCTCGCAGCGAAGAAATTAGCCACGCAGATATCGCGTGGGCTGCAATGCATGCGCTTTACAATGAGCCACTGGATACCAGCGGCACCAGTACATCGACGTTGGAGATTTACGACTAATGGCAAAATATAGAAAGGCTCGAACCATGGCAGCCAAACCGCAAGAGCAGCAAGGGCCGCAAGAGCAACGAATTGAGACCTTTACCTTTGGCGACCCCATGCCAGTACTGAGCCAACGGGAGATCTTCGACTATCTTGAGGCCATGTCTAACGGTAAATACTACGAGCCGCCGCTTTCATTGACTGGCCTTAGCCGCATTTATCGTGCTTCTGTGCATCATGCCAGCGCGATTCAGGTAAAGCGCAATATTCTAAAAAGTTGTTTTATTCCACACCCTAAGCTTAGCCTGTATGAGTTCAGCGCCATTGTTCTCGATTATCTGGTTTTTAATAATGCCTATGTGCAGGTCATTAAGAATCGCTTGGGTGGCGCGTTGAAGTATCAAGCCTCGCCGGCTAAATACACGCGGGTAGGTGTTAAACCTAATCAATTTTGGTGGGTGCCTAACTTTCACGAAGAGATGGAGTTTTCTGAATCATCAATTTTTCACGTAAAGGATCCAGACTTAAACCAAGAGGTTTATGGCATTCCCGACTATGTGGCCAGCATGAACTCGTCATTGCTGAATGAGAGTGCGACCCTGTTTAGGCGTCGGTACTACGAGAACGGCAGTCACGCTGGATTTATCATGTACCTTACCGACTCAACAGTGAACGAGAAAGATGTCGACAAGCTGCGTGAATCCCTAAGAAACAGCAAAGGCCCTGGCAACTTCCGCAATCTATTTCTGCATGCACCAGGTGGCAATAAGGATGGGATCAAATTAATCCCAGTGGCAGAAGTTGCAGCGAATGATGAGTTTTTGAGTATTAAGAACGTCAGCCGTGACGACCAGCTGGCATCGCACCGCGTACCGCCTCAACTCATGGGGATTGTGCCCAACAATACTGGCGGCTTTGGTGATGCCGGCAAGGCGGCACAGGTATTTGATGCTAACGAATTGGATTGTATTCGCCAGTCGCTACTGGCCATCAACGACTGGGCAGGTGAAGAGGTTATTCGCTTTAAGCCGTATCAATTAGCAACTGAAAGCAGTAAGCAGCCTTAGTTGCTAGGCTGATGATGTGTAACTAAATAACAAAAAAATGTAACTAAAACTACACTAGCAAACTGTTAAAAACCTACCGCCTACGGGCGGTTTTTTATTGCCTGCGTTTAGGCGCAATAGGAAGCGATTTAAGACCATAACATGACAGCGCACCCCAACACATCAACTACACCATGAACATTGCGCATGGCATCACCAGCACCCCCTGTATCAGACTATCCAGCACCTCTGGCGCGCCCTCGGACCCACGCCACGCCTGCGCGCTTTATCGGGTGAAAAAAACGCAGTAACGCGAGTCCCTAAAACCGCGCCAGCGCTGGCGGCTTTCAGTGATGTAACCTAGTTACAAAAAACGCAAAAAAACGCAAAAGCGATCATGCTGCGATCCCTAGATCCTTTGCGTAAAATATTTGCCATCACTCACCATTTTTATCTGTTGGTAGTGGTTTAAATTCTACTTCGCCTATTCTCTTAACTGGCATGCTGCCTGTGTAAAAGTTATGTAGCCATATGCGACCATCATATTCAGCAATGATTTTGCACATACACCATTTCACGCCACCAAGTTCTTTGTAAGTACAAGTTGCGCCAATTGTAGGTTTAAAAAAATCGACCATTACGATACATCTCTATGCTTACACTACTTATCTAGTGTGGTTTTTATTAATCATCGCCTGGCGGATTTCTATGGCCGTCTGTCAATAGCGGCGGATATCCGCCAGCTTGTTTTGCTTCAATGATCCGCTGTCTTAACTCGTCAAAGTTCTGCTCACCTTTACTCTTTTGTAGCGACGCATACTGCATCGCCAAGTCTGCTTTTTTGTTTAGCAACATTAATGCCTGGCTAAAATGCTGCTGGGTAACATGAAAGCGGGCATACGCGCGCTTAGCCGGTAGGCCTTCAACTAAATGAGCGCGCAGCGCATTTTTTTTATCTTCGCTACTGATGCCCGTCAACTGCAGCAATACCTCAAACTGTTCTGCGCTTTCACAGCCTTGAATCAGTGTTTTCATGCTTTCACCATCATTTTTTTAATTAATTGATTTGCCGTATAAATACTGTTGCTTAAATGCAATTCAGCAAGCCGAGGTAGGAAAATAAAGCATTGCCCTTTATAGCCATTTTCACGATGTTTGGCGGTGATGTAGGCTAATACGGTTTCATGATCGTCGTTGTTAAGCGTTAGTTTCATGGCTAATTCCTTGTTTTACACTTGAGTAAACATCGTTTTAATTGTCTATAGCGAGCAAAGCGGCCATCACGGCTTGGCGCTCCGCAGCCGGCATGGCCTCGAAGTTTTTTGCCCATCTTGCTGCTTTACGCTTGATTCGTTGGCGATCAGTAAAATCCTTTCCCGCAAACGTATGGTAATGCTGTTCGCCAGGATGAAAGCTGCACCATACTGTTTCCGTTCTGACTCCGCCGCGTGTCATAGCTTGGAAGTCTTTGCTATACCAATCAGCTAGCTCCGTGTCATATAAAGGATTTCGGTAACCAGAAATGATGATAAAAACATCCTTAAGTACGGATAGATGCTTAACAACAGTAAGCAGCTCCGCATGATCCGCATCAGTGAGCTCGTTTTTGTATCTTGCATTGCTTGTTCTGGTTGAGTGCACATAGGGTGGATCAAGATAAATCACCGTTTTGCCGCTTGGTGAAAACGCTTTTAGGTAGGTAATGGCGTTGGCATTGATGAGATTAATAGATAAATTTAGCGACTCTGCAGCATGGTCAAATTTATCTATGACACCAGGGTTAATTTCAATGCCAATACTATTTTTTGCTGGCGCTTTACGGCGCATGATTGCACCAGTGCCGAGGAACGCCTCGATATAAGTGTCATGTGGTGGCATCACGTTAATAATTGCCTGAAAAACACCACTCCCATTTTTAGCGCCTAAATAGCTTTGCTTAGCATCTGTCATAGATATTTCCGTCCATGGCCAACATAGACATTTGCGTCTGTACTCGATACAGCTGGTACCGCAAAGTTATATTTGTCTATGGTAGTTTTTCCCCACGTCTGCATTTCTGAGACGAGTTCATCAAGCGGAAGATCCCTAATTTCGTGATATCGATACGGCTCGTTCCGCAACTGACCATCATCAACCCACCATTCCCCGCCATCGGCATCCATCACCCTACAGCCATCGAACAGTAAACGCTCAATGTTGGCGGGATCAGTAATCCCCACCTGCGCAAGGTGCCTGATAATTCGGCTATCAACCTCCTCCAAAACAGGGTCTGTACAGTTATTCCTACAAGTCCAAGGAGAGCCAAAAGCCGAAGGCAACAGCGACATGCTCCACTTCGGCATCGCGTCTTTGAGTTCTTTGCGGGACAGGCGGCTTTCAGCATTCATGGCTCGATTAACGGTAAATAAATCTTTGCGGCGTTGCTTAAGTGCTTTGTATGCGTCTTGCTCTTCGTCAGTTGCTTTGCGCAATTTCCAGCGCTCGCCACGGGTGATGATTAAGCGCTTTTTACCAAAAGCGATGCCGTTAATGCCCTGAACGCGCTTTGTTACTTCGCCGTATTGGTTGCCCTCAGGGGTGAGTTCATAATTGAGTGACAGCTGTGCATGCTTCATCGCTTCTTCATAACCTTTCCAATCCGAGCTACAAGCTGCAGCCCTTACCGCTTCAATCTCAGGCGATTGCGGGCCTACTTTTAGCCGGCGCAATTCGCGCCATATCTGCACCGACTCAGCGCCATAAAACTGGTATTGCCGAATGCCATATCGACTCGCCCATGCCGCGATGCGGGCGGATGCTGTCTCAATGGTTTGGCCTGATTCCAGTTCAAGCTCTTGCTGGCCATGCATGTGATCCCCGGGGATGCCTTTAAGCAAGTACTTGATAAAGTAACCAGCAAGGCCGCTTTTTCCGTTCACATCCTTTCTGACGGGTTCTATCTTTAGCCTGTGCTCTGCTGCACCTGGTTCATCGCCATCAACCTGATAGGCGTACTTGGTAATAATTGCTCTCACTGCAGCTTCATGCTCAGGCTTAATCACCCACGCCATATGCCAGTGTGGCGTCGAGTCCTTATGCGGCTCAGCGACTCGAAACCCTAAAAACGGAATGTTGCGATAACCCAATGCCGAGCGCATTTTGGCAAAGGTATCAACGAGGTATTTCTGTGCTCGCTTGGCGTTGCCAAGATCCCACTTATGTGAATTGGAATGGTATTTACTCGGGCAAGTAAGCGTTACTGCAAGCGCAATCATGCCCGCAGCATCGGCGATTTCTTCTAAGCCGCGGTTACGCACTATCAGCTCTGTGACACGGTTTGTCGGGTTGGCGTTGCCCGCCATCGCCGCTTCAATCAGCGGTAAGATCACCCCGTCATCATTTTCAATCATGGTGCTTTCAAGCCACTGCATTGCAGTTCTTTGTTGTGACTGCCACTCACTAAAGCATTCATCGCTGATAAAGGGGGTTTGTTTGGTAACAAGGCCAGCCACTAAGCACAGGTGTTCACAGCACTGGTCGCGCAGTTTTAATAGCTTCTTGCCCCACCATTTTGGGCAGGTCATCCGCAATATTGCGCATTCAGCCGCTTCGTTAATGTGGTCAATGTGTGCCCCTTGCCAGTATGGCGGCTCGATGCTCCATGTTTTGCAGAGTTCGGCGGCAGCGTCATAGGCGTTAAAATAGGCCATGTCACTGTGGTCGGCAGCGGCAATCGCTTTAATCAGTATCATGCAAGCGTCAGCCATTTGTGAGGCTACCTGCTTAAGTTCCGTGGATTTGCGATGGCGCAACAATCTAAATGCACTAAATGGCGAGGCCGCAACTAATGCGCGGCTTTCAGGGGGCAAATCCTCATTATCATCAAGCTCCTGCGCTGAGTGCTTAACAAACTTCATGCCCGATATTTTATGAAATGGATATTTATGCCAAACCACTGTTAACTTTTTAATGGTTTCGCGTAAATACGCCGAGCCAGCAGCAATGCCGCCAGTATTTACACGTTGCTGATAGGTATTTTGTACTTTATTGCGCACATGGAATGACAGCGGAGCAATAACCTCAAACCCTTTTGCCGCGGTAAAACGCTCTGCTGGCTTATCGAAAATAGGCTCATACAAGCGAGTGGTATCAACCTTCTCACGCACGCCAGCAACAACCTCATCCTGCCACAAGTCCACCGGTGCTGCAGGCAAGCGCTCAGCCGCAACAGCAAATGCTGCCAGAACGTCATCAGCAAGCGGCGCTGGCAAATGCTGCAAACGCCGTTTGAAAGGAAGTTTATTTGAATGAATGCGCAAACTCATTGAGGGTTACAGCTCTCACTCGTTGTCTTACTGAAGTAGCTATGTGAAGTAACGGTTGAAACGTGACTAACCGCACCTAAAGTACACTCGAACGGCTCCTTAATCGTTCTAGCGATTTTTTTAGCCAGCAACACTTCACCACAGCCAAGCGACTGCCAGTAAAGGCAATCAAGCGCGCCAAATACCTCGGCTAATCTGATTAAACTCAGCTCGGTTGGGTCCTCGTGATGCTGCCTAAACCGAGTAATCATGTCTTCCCGACGGGAACGAAAGTGCCTGAGTAAATGTGCAAACAAATGGGACTTTTTAGCCATTACTCAGCCGCCATCTTTAAAATCAGCTCACGGGTAAGTTGGCAGTCATATAGCGCACGGTGCGCCGTTCCTGCTAACTCAATTCCCTGCTGCTTTGCGGCATTGACTAACGAATGCCACTTAAAATCACCATGGCCGTGATTCCAGTCGCCTTTGTACATGGCATACGCCAACATGGCGCAGTGGAATTGATAACGAGACATAGTCTTAAACAGCGGATGGGTAAGCGGATCTGTTTCACTAAAATTCGACAATGCTGAGCCGAGCATATTTCTATCAAATGCGGCGTTATAAGCGACCACTGGGCGGTCTTTAATGATGTCCGCCACGCGCAGCGACACCTCATTAAAATACGGCGCATCGGCCACCATTTCGTTAGTAATGCCGTGGATAGCAATCACTTCATCAGGGATAACACCAATAGGCTTAACTAAAGTGTCGAGTAACACCTCACCGCTTACAGCATCGATAATGCTGATCTCTACAATTTCACTGCCCCATTTAAGCCCTGTGGTTTCGGTGTCTAAAATCACAGCGCCATTATCTAACCAGCTCGAAGCTTGCACGCTGGCTGAAATATTGCCTGCAGATTTAATGTTTTCTAAATGTTCAACGTCATTCATTATTTTACCCTTTGAAATAATAAGTGTTCTTTCAGCTTCAGCTTTGCCCAAGTCAATCCCAACAAACCCAATGCATTTAAAGTCGCTCATACCGTTCCCTCTTGTAATTCTTCTAGGCTAATGCCCAGTTCTTTGGCTAACGCCATATCTTCAATACGTCTAGCGCGTTCACGCTGTTGGCGTTTTTCATCGCTAATACTTACCCGCGCGGCCAATGGCTTACCGTCACTTCTAACACCGTTAACGACATCGGTGCGTCTTGGATTGCCGCGCTTGTAGCCCAGTTCGGCAATGATTTGGCTATGCAGGCTCATGCGTGCACTCCCTGCGGCAATGGCCGCTTGAACAGCACTAAATCCCATAACGATTGTTTAGAAACAGACTTACCGTTAATGGCAACAACCTTGACCTTGCGATTGGGCAAAGGCGTCACCACGCACTGATATTTTTTTGAAGAACGAATGTTCGATAACTTGCCCGACGCACTCGCGGCCGAAATACCTAACTCGGCGGCTAACGTGCCAGCGCTGTAAAACTTGCCAGTGGCTAACATTCGTTCTGCTGCGGCTAACGTACACATGTCTAATCCTCCGCTTCGTTTTCCTGCGCTTCTTTAATGCAGCTTGGGCAGGCAACAGAACAGCTTTCATCGCTGGTTTCGTAGCTATGCCAGCCCTGTGAAGCGGCCATTGCAGCTGCATCACCAACGCTGGCATCAATTTCACTCGCGGCTAGATGGAGTTGTTTTTCACACATGAAACAGGTGATCACATAAAGCGAAACAACTCTGATTTCTGATAACTCAACATTGGCTAATTTCATAAATCCCCCTGTTCTAGTGCTCAGCCTCGGCCATCATTTGTTCATGTAGCCGCTCAAGCTCATCGCCCAGCTCGCTGCAAGCGTGATAAAGGGTGGAGTCACCCAGCACCAATAGCGCAACGCGCTCAAGCCCTTGGGCCATACCGCGATAACGTGCAGCACTGATAGGGTTTGCATCCGCGAGCGCATCACCATGGCGGGTATGCACATCCACCATTAGCCGGCGCATGCTGCTGTGGTAATGATTGTTAAGGTCAAAATTAAATTGGTTCATAAAGGCATTAGCCTCCTGCGCTGTGGTAAGCGCCGACAAAATTAGGGCGGGTGCTTGAATTAAAGGGGAAGTTACTGCTATGCTTTGTTTCATCATTTGGTGTGTCATTTGGTGTGTTCCCATTAAGTGATAAAGAGTTAAGTGATATAGGCCATAACTGTTAGCGCAGTTGTGGCTTTGTTTTTTCTGCTACTCTGGTTTTTCGTTTACCAACTTCATTCCCAAAATACTTACTGCGTAGATACGCAATCGAGCGGCGGCTCTTCTCCAACTTTGCTTCACTAAACTCTGCGAAAGCCGGTACTTGTACCCAATCTGGTACTTCAATCGTGGTGCCTTTTATTTGCCGATAATTCATCCCTTTCTCCTTACAAATAGGCTCAACGTATCCCGTTAAGCGTTGCCCAAGGGGCGGTGCGCTTTTGGGTTTCGTACACTTCGTCGGCCAGTTTTATCGCGCCAATCATATTGATATAGCGATTACCGCGGGCAACGGGCTGATACACAGGTAATAGGCCGTTATCCATCATGGTTTTGACCGTGGATAAATCCACGCCCATCCGCTCGGCATAACGCTCTGGAGAGAGAAACGGCGCAAAGTCTGCGCTAATCGTGATAGCCGTCATTGCTGCATTCCTTGCCATGCGTTGTGGTGCACAGTGGTAATGAGGTCATCGACCCGTTTACTCATCGGCGGCAATTGGTTGTTGAAGGCAACCCAGTAACGCCAAAGCTTTGTTAATTGGTCATTTCTAACCTTGAGCAAGTCAACAAGGTGCGGCACAGGGATGATGTCGCCAATCTCTTTACCAGTGTCCGGCCAATATCTATGTGTCGCGCTCAAAAACGCTTCATCTGTCATGCAAAAATACTGGATGCGCTCATCGATGCTTTTCAGCGGATGATTCACAGGATGAAAACCGCCACCATGCTTGGCAAAGTAATCACAAAATTCAGGGTTACTTAACGCAGTGCGGATATGAAAAGCGGTTGTGTTCATTGCTGCATTCCTTAGGCATTAACTTGCGGGTAACGGCTAGGCCAAATCACTTCAGGGGCAACCCCTATCGCCTCGGCAACAATTCGTTCGGCTTTTGGATACTTAACGCGAAAGACGTTGTTTAACGTGCCAGCTTTTAACTGCGCCTCAGCCGCCAACTGGTTTAGGCTTAAGCCGCGTTTTTCGAGCTCAGCTTTAATATCAGCGCGATGCCAATCGGCTGTTTCTGCTGTTTTTTTCGTTTTCATTGGTGTACCCTTTTACGTTAAGTTGTAACGGCTTGTTGTAAATACATTTGATGACATAAATAATGCTTTTGAACACATGCGATGTCAACACAAGAAATCAAATATTTCTTTGCATATTTTTATGTTTATGATTTTAAATGTTTTATTTTTTTATCGTTGACGTGGCACTTAGTGGGTTGTGTTTTTTTGTATTGAGAGATGACTTATCTGCTAGTTGATAAGTAAAAAATGAAATCTGACATGAAAAGAGGAACTTAAATGTCATCAAAAGAGTGGTTTTTAGCAAAAGACTTGGCTGGTATTGAAGGGATGCCAAAGTCACTTTCAAGCGTTAGTAGAAAAGCATCTTTAGAAAACTGGGAAAAAAGACAAGTTGATGGTGTTAAAGGAGTAACATTTGAGTACAGCATTAAGTCTCTTCCCGAGAAAACTAGAAATTTTTTACAGCAAGGCCAAACAACCAATGCGCCTTCCTTAGAAGAACCACCCATCAGCATCCCCTATTATGAAATTTATGCCTCGGCAGGCTCAGGGCTGATCCCGAGCGAAGGCGAATATTCACCCCACGGGATTAATATCTCCCCGCAAATTTTGCTTAACTTTGGCGTACCGCCAACGGAGTTATTTGCAATTGCGGTTAAAGGTGACTCGATGGAGCCTGCATTATTTGAAGGCGACATTATTATGGTCAAACGCATCAAACCGCCGATGTTAGTACTTGAGGGGGTTTATGTGCTGCGCATTGGTGGCGAACTGTTTATTAAGCGCATCCAGTTCAACAAGTTTGAAGCCTACCTACAGGTTGACAGTGATAATGATTTTTACCGTAGCTTCACCATTAAAGGTGAAGACTTAAATCAAGTTGAGATTATCGGCGAGGCCATGCTTGCCTTAGGCCGTATCCAACGCATTAATCCGCTGCGTTATCGCGCTAAAGAACAGCCAGTAAAACAATAAGGCACTGCAATCAAGTCAATTAAAGGGAGTTTTTATGTTTGATTTTAAAAATGCAACTGATTCAGAACGCCAATCTATGGCTAAAGAAATAGCCAAATCTGTTGGCGATGATATGTTTGCCACCAAGAAAGAGTTGCGCCACCTTCCCGAAGTACTTAAAGACGGCGAAATGGTAATTGGGTTTTCTTCTGGACTTATGGATAACAATACCTGGCTAATTTGTCTCACTGACTCTCGCCTAATATTTTTAGATAAAGGCATGTTATACGGCTTAAAACAATCGGTAATTGCACTAGACAAAATAGCATCAGTAACTTATTCCACCGGTATGTTTTTTGGTAAAATTGAAATTAATCTTGGCTCAAAAAGTCATAAAATTGACAACCTACCAAAAGCCGCAGCAAAGAATTTAACTAACCTGATTGAATTACAAATATCCGCTAATAAGCAGCAACCAGTGCCATCAATGACTGCCCAATCGACTAAGCCTCCCGCTCAAGATTCTTATGAAAAACTGCTCAAACTTGGTGAACTAAAAGATAAAGGTTTTATAACGGAAGAAGAGTTCGCTATCGAAAAACGAAAAATATTAGCAAATACCTAACTCTTAAACTGCTTATAAAATCAAAAATGAAGGAACATACGATGAGATGGATAGTAGTTTTTTTAACGCTATGTTTATTTATACCAACAGCCACAGCTATTTCAATATCAGATTTTTGTAAAGAAGAACACGGTAACGACTTCGAACTCTATGAATACTGCGTAAAAGAACAAACCCAAGCTAAGCGTAAAGTTGACCAAGAGCCCAAAGACGAAGTGACAGCGTATTGCCTCGAAGAGTATGCCGAAGATTATGACATGCAATCCCACTGCATTAAGGAACAGCGCCAAGCCAAGCGGAAAGTCACTCAGGAGCAAAAAGACGAAATTACTGAGTATTGCCTCGAAGAATACACCGAAGATTATGATATGCAGGCTTACTGTATTAAAGAGCAACGCAGAGCTAAAAAGAGAACTGCTAATTACCCTGCTGAGCTTGTAGCTTCATGCCAAAAAGAATGGGGAGTTGACTATGAAATGGTCGAATCCTGCCTTAAAGGTGATTAACATATAGCCATAAAGTTAAGGGTTGTAATGAGCATTACTAAAGTTGATGGTGGCTACCGTATTGATATTCGCCCCTCTGGCCGCAATGGTAAGCGTTATCGACGCACGTTTGAGACCAAAACCGAAGCTGTGAAGTATGAAAAATACATATTGTCGCAGCACCATAATAAAGAATGGCTAGATGCGCCTATTGATAGGCGCCCATTGCTGGAGTTAATTGAGCGTTGGTTTCATTTACATGGCAAAAACTTAAAAGAGGGTGAAAACACCCGTAAAAAGTTAATTGCCACTTGTAAGTTGATGGATAACCCGCAAAGCCAACAAGTTAACACCAGCTTTTATTTAAACTATCGGGCGCGGCGGTTAGATAAGATTACCCCTAAAACAGCTAATCTTGAGTTTGAGCGCCTGCACTCGGTATACAGCGTACTTATTGCTGCTGGAGAATTCCCCGGCGAGCATCCTCTCAAATCGGTTTCGCTAGTCAAAACCCCAGCGAGAGACATGGCATTTTTGTCTAAGCCGCAAATTGATCATCTGCTCAGTTTGCTCTCTGGTGATATGCGGCTGATTGTAAAAATCTGCTTGAGTACTGGCGCACGTTGGAGTGAGGCCCAGAACCTTACCAGCTCACAGATATTAAAAGACCGTATTAATTTTATAGATACCAAGAATGGCAAGAATCGTACAGTTCCAATTACACGCGAGCTGCGTGCAAAACTACCCATAGGTAATGGCCGCTTGTTTGCTGATTGCTACAAGCCGTTTCTTGCCGTGTTAAAATCTTCTGGTATTGAGCTACCTAAGAGCCAAGCTAGTCACGTATTGCGCCACACGTTTGCATCGCACTTTGTGATGAACGGTGGCAATATCCTCACATTACAAAAAATACTTGGGCATGGTTCGATTCAAATGACGATGCGCTATGCTCATTTGGCACCTGACCATTTATTCGAAGCGACGCGCTTTAATCCTTTAGCATGATCCACAAAATGCCCACATTGGTTTTTGTTAGTTCGATTTACTTTGATTTAGATTGGTTTTGTTGCTTGCAAAAAATAAATTAACTCACTGTTATAAATAATAAATTTACTAAAATCATGTGTTTATGACTTATGTTCCAAATGGTTTAATAAGAGGCTAAGACCTCCTTTTTTGATGCCATAAATTCCTTGATGGCACTGCGCTTGATATCCTAATGCGCTACGACAGGTGGTGAATGATTATGTCTAAGATTGATGAACAATTATTTAGTGCCCACGAACACGCACTGGAAAAAGAATACGAACTTTGTCCCGAATGTGGCAGCGAGTTATCGGTCAAACACAGTAAGCACGGCGGTTTTATTGGCTGTAATAATTACCCTAGCTGTAATTACACTCGACCCTTAGTGCAGCACGAATCTATTGAAACTCAAGTGATTGAAGGTTCTGTATGCCCTGAATGCGGTCACGAACTGGCGGTAAAGTCTGGGCGCTTTGGGATCTTTATTGGGTGTACTCAATATCCTAGCTGCACGCATATTGAAAAACAGGATCAAGCGAGTGATAAGCCTGACATTCCTTGCCCTGAATGCAAAGCGGGTAAGCTTGAGCACAGAACGAGTCGCTTCGGAAAGAGTTTTTATGCCTGCAGTGCTTACCCTAAGTGCAAGTTTATTGTGAATTATCCTCCGGTTGCTGAAGATTGCCCGAGTTGTGGTTTTGGGATCTTAGTCGAGCGTAAAGGTGCGGCTGGGATGCGTTTAGAATGCCCGCAAAAAAGCTGTAAATACAAAAGACCACTTTAGTTTATTGTGTGACCTGCATCTTAATATTTGGCCGATGAAAGTGGCTTGCGTATAATCCTCGGCTGACCGCTGATGGGGCGGTCAGTATTCGAATTTATCCAATAATTTGATTGTTGAAATCGACAATACTCAAAAGGTGATCCTAAGATGTTGCAGCTGCACCCATCTGACATAAAAGATATTGTGCTTAACGGTGGTGTTATCGCTTATCCAACCGAGGCCGTTTATGGCCTAGGTTGCGACCCAGATAATGACACTGCTATCCAAAAGTTATTGGCTGTAAAACAGCGCCCATGGCAGAAAGGACTGATCTTAGTCGCCAGTGATTTTCAGCAGCTTTTAGCCTATGTTGATGAATCACAATTAACGGCTGAGCAGCTCGAATTTGCATTTTCCAAGTGGCCAGGGCCTTTTACCTTTGTCATGCCAATCAAAGCGCATGTTTCAAAATACCTCTGTGGCGAATTTGACTCTATCGCAGTGCGAGTGTCGGCCCATGCTGGAGTACAAGCCCTGTGCCGCGCATTTAATAAACCTTTAGTGTCGACCAGCGCTAACCTTGCAGGTGAAGATCCTGCATTAACTGCCGCTGAAATCCTCGCCGATTTTACCGGTAAAATCGATGCACTGGTATTAGGCGAACTCGGCGAACAACGTCAGCCCTCGACCATTATCGATGCGCGAAGCGGTAAGATTTTACGAAATGGACAATGAGCAAACCAATAATAAGGATAACAAGATGAGTGTGCCTGATGTTGCAGTGGTAAAAGCGTTTTTAATCGATCTACAAAACCGAATTTGTGCTGGTTTACAGGCGCTGGATGGCCAAGCCACGTTCGCCGCCGATTCATGGACTCGCGCCGAAGGCGGTGGTGGTACGAGCCGAGTATTAACCCAAGGTGCAGTGTTCGAGCAAGCTGGGGTTAACTTTTCCCATGTGACTGGCGCTGCTATGCCTGTGTCGGCTACGGCGCATCGCCCTGAGTTAGCGGGCCGTAGTTTTGAAGCTATGGGCGTTTCTTTAGTTATTCATCCTAATAATCCTTATATCCCAACGACTCATGCCAATGTGCGTTTCTTTATTGCTCAAAAAGAGGGCGCCGATCCCGTGTGGTGGTTTGGCGGTGGCTTTGATTTAACGCCTTATTATCCTTTCGAGGAAGATGTGCGCGAGTGGCACCAGACTTCTAAGGATATTTGCGCGCCTTTCGGGGATGAGGTTTATCCCAAGTATAAGAAATGGTGCGATGAGTATTTCTTCCTACCGCATCGTAATGAAACTCGCGGTGTGGGCGGACTGTTTTTCGATGACTTGAATCAAGCAGGATTCGAGCAAAGCTTTAGCTTTATGCAAGCCGTGGGCAATGGCTTCTTAACGGCCTATGCGCCGATTGTTGAGCGTCGTAAAGATACTGAGTTCGGTGAGCGTGAGCGTCAGTTCCAACTCTATCGCCGTGGTCGTTATGTTGAGTTCAACTTAGTCTACGACAGGGGCACTTTGTTTGGCCTGCAGACAGGCGGCCGTACCGAGTCTATCTTAATGTCGATGCCGCCATTAGTGCGTTGGCAATATGCTTATACACCAGAGGCGGGAAGCCCAGAGGCAGATTTGTATGATAACTACCTCAAACCCCGCGACTGGGTTTAGCCGTTAATCATAAAAAGTAGAGCCATATCCACGTTATTGATTACGCATATGATCGGCCAGAGTTGAAATCGCCTCAAAGATGGCGGCTCGATGCTCTGGCTTATTAATGTTTTCTTCAATCGCAAATTTCATACAAAACAGCCATTGATCCCGCATCGCCTCATCGACGGCGAAATGCATGTGCCGTGCTCGCAATGCGGGATGACCATATTTCTGCTGATAGAGCTGCGGCCCGCCGAGCCAACCACTTAAAAATTCGAACAACTTCTGCTCTGATTCCGCAATTGGCGCTCTATGAATGGCAAGCAGTGTTGTCGTTTCTGCAGAGCTTGCCATCTTCTGATAAAAACTCTTTGCGATAGCACGTATCACCTGTTCGCCGCCGATTAAATCATAGGCGTTAGATTGACTCGGATCGCGATCATCCTGTGGCGGAGTGTGTTTACTAAAAATCTTTTTAAGCCAGTTCATTGGAATAGTCGTTCACTAAAATAGAGAGTATTGAGCCGATGGCGCATTATAGCGTGAAACCCAGCGTGAAATTTAGTTGAGCATAATTCGTCTTGCCTAGGCTCAAAAGCGCGGTAGACTGCAAAGCTATTGAACCTAAAATTTAATATCGCTATGACAGACAGATACGCAGTGTTTGGCAATCCAATTAGCCACAGTAAATCGCCGTTCATCCATGGACAATTTGCCGCGCCCACCCAAGAGTTATTAACCTATGAAGCCATTCTTGCTCCGGTCGATGGTTTTGAAGCCTCACTGACGGCGTTTTTCAATGCGGGCGGCAAGGGCGCGAATGTGACAGTGCCTTTTAAGGAGCAAGCTTTTGCGCTGTGTGACAGTCTCAGCCCAGAGGCCAAGCTTGCTGGCGCGGTAAACACCTTAAGTTTATTGGCCGATGGCACTATTCGCGGTGATAACACCGATGGCTTAGGGCTGGTGGCCGATCTCATCGCTAACTTAGGCAGCCTGCAAGATAAGCGCGTGTTACTTATGGGTGCTGGTGGTGCGGCGCGCGGTTGTATTCTACCGTTATTAAATGCGGGAATTGCGCAGCTGATCATCAGTAATCGCACTCACACTAAGGCACAGCTTCTGGTCGATATCTTTACTTCGGTGGATAACGGTGCTTTCGCAAATAGAGTCACCGCCGTAGAAATGAATGAGCTTGTGGGCGAGTTCGATATCATCATCAATTCAACTTCGGCGAGTCTTGCGGGCGAGTTGCCAACTTTGCCAGCGCATATCATCACTACCCAAACTGTTTGTTATGACATGATGTACGGCGCCTCGGTCACCGCTTTTAACCAATGGGCGCTATCTCAAGGTGCAGCTAAGGTTATTGATGGGCTCGGCATGTTAGTCGGACAAGCGGCTAAGAGTTTTACCCTATGGCGAGGTATCGAGCCCGATACTCAAGTGGTATTAAATCTTTTGAGGGATAAACTCATGGCCGAGCCTAAGTAGGAAGCATGAATCAAAGTATTCTTTTTCCCGAACTGCAATATTGGGACGACGCCCACAAGCGAGTCTGCTTTATCGCGCAGTCACAGGGGATGAACATTAAGTGCTATATCAGTGTGAATAAGTTAGCCGAGCTGAATGATTTCTCTGAACAGCCGAGTGCCAATGAAGCCGCTGCTATGCTGGCATTGTTTGATGCGGTGAGATTTGATGCCGAAGAAATGGCGGAAGACTTAATTGAAGCCGAAGAGTTTGATGAGTTTGGGGCAGTACACTTAGGCTAAACTTATCGAACTCAGATAGTTTTCTGAATCAGCGAATAGTAAAAGGCGGTAGAGACTCAATGAGTCTCTACCGCCTTTCTTATATAGCTATAGTGACACTAAGCGACTAACTATAAGAGATTAGCTATAAGTGATTAGATGTTTTGTAACTCAACTAAGTATTCGTTTTTCAGTCTGACATAGTTGTCGGCAGATTCTGGCAAAAAGGCAATTTCGGCAGGCGTTAATGGGCGAGCCTGCTTAACTGGGCTGCCTACATATAAATAGCCACTCTGTAATACCTTGCCCGGTGGCACTAAAGAACCCGCACCTAAGATCACATCATCTTCTAAAATCGCACCGTCGAGAATAATCGCACCCATGCCTACTAATACTCGGTTACCGACTTTGCAACCGTGAAGCATAGCCTTGTGACCAATAGTCACATCATCACCAATAATCAGTGGATGACCATCGGGACGAGCAGCTGACTTACGCGTTACATGCAATATGCTACCGTCTTGTACGTTCGAGCGCTTACCAATACTAATATGGTTAACATCACCACGCGCCGCCACCATAGGCCAAATACTGGCATCAGTATCTAACGCAATATCGCCAACAAGCACCGAAGCTTCATCTACATACACATTATTGCCTAATTGAGGATGAATACCTTGGTAAGTTCTGAGTGGCCCTGACATAGAAAAGTCCCTAATTGAGTGGTTTTTTGCATTATAAAGGTTAAAAACTAGCGGGTCAGGTCAAATATCCAACGAACAGTGAGAAAATGACAATTATCTTAAAAATAGGGGTTGCGCACTTTCTCAATCTCCCTATAATGCGCATCCACTGACACGGCTGACAGCGAAAGCAAGCTGGCGAGTTAGATTGAATTGAATGGCTTTTAACCACTTAATTCAATCGCAGCAAGAAGTTGAAAATACTCCTTGACGCGAAACGGGAAATGCGTAGAATACGCAGCCCTAGCCACCTGGAAGCGTTCGGCGCTCAGTGTGGTACTCAAGTTCTCTTACGAGGTTGAGTTGCTCTTTAACAAGATAAAACAAGAAATCTGTGTGGACACTCACAGGTGTTGAGTTAATCGAAACTGCTTAGCCTTCGGGTTGGCAGTCAAAAATTTAAATCAATGTAACAATGAGTGTTCATAGCAATATGTACAGTTTGTTTCTTTAGCGAGAAACAAAAAATCAGAATTCATTGAGCCGCTGAAGTCGCAAGACGGAGGCAACAAAACTTTAATTGAAGAGTTTGATCATGGCTCAGATTGAACGCTGGCGGCAGGCCTAACACATGCAAGTCGAGCGGCAGCACAAGGGAGTTTACTTCTGAGGTGGCGAGCGGCGGACGGGTGAGTAATGCCTAGGGATCTGCCCAGTCGAGGGGGATAACAGTTGGAAACGACTGCTAATACCGCATACGCCCTACGGGGGAAAGGAGGGGACCTTCGGGCCTTCCGCG
>NZ_JAKKSG010000029.1:0-57561 GCF_025653545.1 Shewanella sp. SW1
AGAGACAGAATACAGATACTTGATAAAGTTTGAACTCAAACAAAGCAAATCAGCTTTCCGAATTATTATTAACGTGAGCCAGAGATGGACACGGTAATAAACAGAATTTGCTTGGTGACAATAGCCTTGTGGAACCACCTGATCCCATCCCGAACTCAGAAGTGAAACGCAAACGCGCCGATGGTAGTGTGGGGTCTCCCCATGTGAGAGTAGGTCATCGCCAAGCGCCTAATTATCTCATTGAGATGTAATCAAGCCAGCTGAATAAGCTGGCTTTTTTGCATTTGCAATTTGTAGAAATTAGTCCGTTTTTCTTTCCGCTTGCATGTTTCTCCGCTATTTTTACTCACCAACTCACCAACTCACCAACTCACCAACTCACCAACTCACCAACTCACCAACTCACCAACTCACCAACTCACTTGTCGCTCTTAGGCTTCCTCATTTCGTTCTTGCCCTAGTCTTATTGCTTAATCCTGCGCATAACTAAGAGGCTAAGGTTTTCTGAGGTAATACTGTTACGTATCTCTCAAGGTAACTGTTCGATACACAGATCGTATTGTCGGGCACTTCTCGGCGTTGATACCAAGGCGGATACTTAAGTTGTCAAAATGGATGATTTAATTTGTCTAGATTGAACCCATTCCTCTTCTTCAATCAATGCCTTCAGAACGACATTCCTTTTTATCTTCTCTCAGAATCAAATAGCAGTGACTTGGATTGTTGGATTTGCATATTTTTTCACTTGGTTTATTCCTATGCTCGTTGTTTTCAATTTAGGAATCATTTTTTAGCCTAAGATATCACTTCAGCTTAAATCCAATATTATGCTTGTTTTATTATGGAATATTGAATTAATCGCTCGATTTATGAGGATTAATAACTTGCTGCCTGTGGATTTACTTGATATTGGTAAGACCAATTTACATTGATATGGTTTTTTTGTTATCAATTGGTTATGTTCGTAGCAGGTTGAGTTCAGCTGGTTTTCTTGTTGTGTGATTAGTTAGCTTTGAAATGTGATTTTTTATTCGATTTTTTCTGATTGGTGGTCGCTATGTGTCTGTTTACGGAAGAACCATAGTTTGGAGCTGTTCATTTGATGAATTTTGAACTTGTAATGCGATAGCGATGATTTTGGGGCAATCGCGCTGTTGATAGGGATCTAGAGAGTAAGGGGTAGGGGAGCTATGGAGGATGTAACGCAATCTTTATTGGATGCCGTTGGCATTATGTTTTTGGGGATGGGCTTAGTTTATTTATTTTTAAGTGTACTAACCCTTGGGATTCATTTGGTTGCGCGTTGGTGTGCAGTCGATGCTGCATCTGCACGTTTTGCTAAAAATCATGCTAAGAGTCAGCAGAGGGTAGCGCAATCTGATGCTAAACCGTTAGAGCCAAGTTTGGTCGCTGCGATTTCACTAGCGGTAAAGCAGTATCGTTCACAGATTAAGTAATGGGGAGCAGTATGACTTTTGTATCTAATTCTACGACAGCAGTGGCTAAGCCATTATTTTTAACTGATGTCGTATTGCGGGACGCACATCAATCCATTTTAGCGACGCGCTTACGCATTGATGACATGTTACCTATAGCGCCGTTACTCGATAAGATTGGTTTCTGGTCGTTGGAATCTTGGGGCGGGGCGACTTTTGATGCCTGTATTCGTTATCTTGGTGAAGATCCCTGGGACAGAATTCGTGAGTTGAAAAAGGCAATGCCTGATACGCCGCAGCAAATGCTGCTGCGTGGCCAAAACTTATTAGGTTATCGCCATTATGCCGATGATTTAGTCACGCGTTTTGTTGAGCGTGCCCATACTAATGGCGTCGATGTATTTCGTATTTTCGATGCAATGAATGATGTTCGTAATCTCGAAACTGCGGTGAAAGCGGTGCGCCAAGTTGGCGGCCATGCGCAGGGGACGATCTCATACACCACAAGTCCAGTGCATACCATAGAGACTTGGGTTGATATGGCAAAACGTCTCGAAGATATGGGATGTGATTCTTTGTGTATCAAAGATATGGCGGGATTACTTAAGCCTATGGAAGCGTTTGAGCTTATCAGTCGACTAAAATCCCAAACGCAACTCGTGTTATCTATGCATTGTCATGCGACGACAGGATTAAGTACCGCCACTTATCAGAAAGCCATTGAAGCGGGTATCGATGTGCTCGATACGGCAATTTCGTCAATGAGCCAAACCTATGGACATACTGCTACTGAAACCGTTATCGCTATGGTGGAAGATACTGAGCGTGCGACTGGTTACGATATGGTATTGCTTGAGGAGATTGCCGCTTATTTCCGTGAAGTACGCAAGAAGTACGCTAAGTTTGAAGGCGCGCTGAAAGGCATTGATTCGCGGATCTTACGTGCACAAGTGCCTGGTGGCATGCTGACCAATATGGAGAGCCAGCTTAAGGAACAAGGCGCGGCCGATAAGATGGACTTGGTCTTGGAAGAAATTCCCCGCGTGCGTGCTGACTTAGGTTTTTTGCCCTTAGTGACACCTACATCGCAGATTGTCGGCTCGCAGGCGGTCATTAATGTGTTGATGGGTGAGCGTTATAAGTCACTGACTAAAGAGACTGAAGGCGTGCTTAAGGGTGAATATGGCGCGACGCCTGCGCCAGTCAATGCCGCATTGCAAGCGAGAGTCTTACAAGGAGCCGAAGCCATTACATGTCGCCCTGCTGATTTATTAACGCCAGAGCTGGCTAAATTACGGCTTGAGTTAGCTGATAAAGCACAGGAACAAGGCATTCGCCTATCTTCAGAGCATGACGATGATGTGCTGACATATGCACTCTTCCCACAAATAGGATTGCAGTTCTTAAAGAATCGTGACGATCCGGGTGCCTTTGAGCCTAAGCCTGAGCTGACTTCGGAACTTGCTGCTTCTAATGTTACGGATCGTGGCCCAGAAACTTACACGGTAATAGTCGAAGGGCAAGAGTACATAGTTGAAGTCGCCGCAGGCGGTGAGATCTCGCAAATCCAGCCACAGGGACAAAGTGTTCATGCTGTGCAAGCTGTGACTGAGAGTACAACGCCAACTGCGAGCCATGGAGAGATTCGGCTTGAAATGAGTGCGCCTCTGTCGGGCAATATCTTCAAAGTGCATGTTTCTCCAGGCGATAGAGTGTGTGAA
Organism: Shewanella sp. SW1; assembly: GCF_025653545.1. Taxonomy (NCBI): domain Bacteria; kingdom Pseudomonadati; phylum Pseudomonadota; class Gammaproteobacteria; order Alteromonadales; family Shewanellaceae; genus Shewanella; species Shewanella sp. SW1. The sequence continues at coordinate 3,158 of NZ_JAKKSG010000029.1, forward strand.
GGCGATGTCGTGATCATCCTTGAGGCGATGAAGATGGAAACTGAAATTCGTGCACAGGGCGATGGCATTATCGCTAAGATTTGGGTGAAAGAAGGTGACTCAGTGTCTGTGGGTTCTCAATTACTGGCCTTGGCGTAGGAGTCATTATGGAAGGTTTAATAGCTTTTTGGGCCGAGACGGGAATCGCTCACTTTACTGGCGGGCAAGTGTTGATGATGGCAGTGGGCGCTTTGCTCTTGTATCTCGCCATCGTACGTGGTTTTGAGCCTTTGCTATTGTTGCCCATTGGTTTTGGTGCAGTGCTGGCGAACATTCCCCATGCGGGATTTACCGAAGAAGGTGGCATGCTGTATTACGCCTATCATGTGGGGATTGAGACTGGGGTGTTTCCGCTATTGATCTTTATGGGTGTTGGTGCGCTGACCGACTTTAGTGCCTTGATCGCGAATCCTAAAACTCTGTTATTAGGGGCTGCTGCGCAGTTTGGGATTTTTGCGACACTGATTGGCGCAATAGCGCTGAACTTAGTGCCGGGATTTGAGTTCACTATGAAGGACGCGGCGGCCATTGCGATTATTGGCGGTGCTGATGGACCAACGGCGATTTTCCTTGCCTCAAAACTGGCGCCTGAGTTATTGGGGGCGATTGCGGTCGCGGCCTATTCCTACATGGCACTAGTCCCGATTATTCAACCGCCGATCATGCGGTTACTGACAACTCAAGCCGAGCGCGAAATTAAAATGGAGCAGCTGCGCGAAGTCAGTAAGAAGGAAAAGATCATTTTCCCTTTGATGGTACTGGGATTAACGATTCTCTTCCTACCTGCAGCCACGCCGTTAGTGGGTATGTTTTGTCTTGGTAACTTGATGCGCGAATCGGGCGTGGTGGATAGATTATCGAAAACGGCGCAGAACGAGCTTATCAATATCGTTACGATTTTCTTAGGGTTAGCTGTCGGTTCTAAGTTATCAGCCGACCAATTCCTGCGGCTTGAAACCTTAGGAATTTTGGTATTGGGAGCTTTAGCATTTGGCATTGGTACTGCTGCAGGTGTATTGATGGCAAAACTGATGTGTAAGTTGTCGGGTGGTAAGATTAATCCGTTGATTGGTGCCGCAGGGGTGTCGGCTGTACCTATGGCAGCACGAGTCGTGAACAAAGTTGGATTAGAGGCCAACCAACACAACTTCTTGTTAATGCACGCCATGGGTCCCAATGTGGCGGGAGTGCTAGGTTCTGCTGTGGCTGCGGGGATTTTACTTGCTGTGCTGGGTTGATGACAGAGTGGGTTAACTGATTGGGCTTGACTGAGTGGGTAAATTTAGCGGGTTTATCTTCGAATTTATTCTAGTCGTTAACGCTGTTTTATCACTAAGGCCAACTCAGTATTGAGTTGGCTTTTTGTTAAGTCACTAATTTAGAAAATGAATCCTTGGTATTAACCTAAGCCGTTAACCAGAGTAATGCCATAAGGATTAAAATCAGCCCGCCACCTATACCGATAATGTAGATAAAACCTCGCTGGCCTTGTTTTAGCGTGAGTTTGTTGGCTTTTAAAAATAATGCCCAAAACAAACATAGGATCAGCGGGATAAGGAAGAGTCTCGTCATTGTTTGTTCTGCTAAAGTGTGAGTTAGAGTAGTTTTAGAGTCTAACAGCTTGATCTTATTTGAGTAACCTATTTTGCAGTTTATAGGGACTGTCGAAGTTGATTGTGGCTTCTAAAGCCAATAGATTAAAGACCGTTTGTAGGATAATAAAAGAGACCGCCGAAGCGGTCTCTTACTGTGGTCAATGGTACTGATTATTTAGCTTTATACTTTTTATACAGTATTGTTATTGCTACGAACTCACTGGTGTAACGTCTTGATTGTCGTTCGAATAGAACTGTACTTCATCGAGTTCATTTTCGGATTTACCAATCACAACAGCAGTCATCATATCGCCCGTTACGTTAGTTGCTGTGCGGATCATATCGATAATACGGTCAATCGCGGCGATAAAGGCAATGCCTTCAAGTGGCAGACCAATTACACCTAAGGTGACAGTTAACATCACCATCGCACTTCCTGGTACGCCAGCGGTACCAACAGAAGCCACTGTCGCAGTCACGGCGATCATCACATAGTCCAGTGTGTCGAGCGGAATATTGTAAATTTGAGCGATGAAGATAGCGGCTATCGCAGGGTAAATACCCCCACAGCCGTCCATATTCATGGTCGCACCTAATGGCATCACAAAGGCACTATAACGCTTTGATACGCCCATGGTTTCGACTGCGCGAGTGCTCGCAGGTAAAGTACCAAAACTTGAGGAAGTACTAAAGGCGACTAACTGTGCAGGTATAGCTTTACGGAAAAATTGCAGTGGGCTTAAACCACCAACAAACTTCACTAACCCGCCATAAACGAAGATGATGTGGATAAAGGCGGCAATGTAGATAGCCCCGATAAACTTACCTAAAGGCAATAAGGTTGATAAACCATATTCACCCACAACCCATGCCATTAAACCAAACACGCCGATAGGAGTGAGTTTTAGGACCATGCGAGTCAGTTGGAACATGACTTCAGCACCTGCTTCAATAGTGCGTTTTAATGGCTCTGCTTTCTCGCCGACTTTATTGATAGCGATACCCACCAAAGCTGCAAACACGATAATTTGCAGTACATTGCCTTCAGCGAGTGAAGCAAAAGGATTGACAGGGATCATGTCGAGCAACACTTGTGCGAAACCGGGAATATTACGCTCGCGCACTTCAGTCGTTGTGAGTTGCATGGTGCCACCCATGTCGATCATTGAGCCAACAGCTAAGCCGATCAGAGAGGCGATTGTGCCTGTCAGCATGAACATACCCAAAGTTTTCAAGCTCAGGCGTTTCAGACTGGTTTGCGAGTTGAGCGATGTGATACTCACGACAATGGCACAAAATACCAAAGGCGCGACCAACATCTTAATGGCCCCAATGAACAGATCACCTAATGGTTTTAGCACTGTGGCGCTTTCACCTAAAATAACGCCAACGAGCGCACCTAAGATAAAGCCTGCTAAGACTTTTTGCCAAAACGGAATGCGGCTAATGGTTTGAAGGATCATGCATATTCCAGAAAAATAAATTAAGAGTGAGCCAATAGGCCTGCGATGATAGGATTCGTATTTAACGAGATGAGCGTGATGTTAACGCGCTCTCAGTCATGCGCATGGTTATTGCCTGCCATAGTTAACCATTGTATCGACAGAGCTAGGGTTATAACAAACCGTTTTTCTTATAACTTATTGTGATAAGTGAGTTTGTTGTAAAAAGATTAAGTGAAACATTCAATTAACCCATGACAAACCTTATCGCATTGAATACAAAAAGAGAGATTTATCATTGAGTAAGCCATTATGACTGAGTTAGGCATTATGTTCTCCGGCGCTTTTTTAGCGGCCACTTTGTTACCGGGGGGATCTGAAGTCTTACTCGTGGCGCTATTAAACAAAACTCCAGAGGCTTGGGTTGCGCTGGTCGTGGTGGCTAGCATTGGCAACACCTTGGGCGCGATGACCAGTTTCTATTTAGGCCGCTTAGGCCGTCTAGCAAAATCACCAGAAGCGTTAGCGAAAGGTAAACACGCAAAGGGGCTCGCTTTGATCGAACGCTACGGCGTGTGGGCGTTGTTACTCTCATGGGCACCGGTTGTCGGTGATATTCTCTGTTTATTGGCGGGTTGGTTGAGGCTACCGTTAATACCTTCTTTGGTGATGATTTTAATTGGTAAAACAATTCGTTACTTAATTATTGCCGCTGCCGTGCTGCAATGGATGGCATGATGGCGCTAGGATGCATTTAATGGTCAAGGGCGGGAGTGTTTTTCCGTTTAGACTGAATTTACTGTATAGATAGGAACTTAGTGTCAATTTTGCGAGTCATAAATCCCAATGCTTAATCATTTAAGCGCACTATGACTAAACGCAGCACTATGATTATGAAGCTGTATTTTTGGCCCATTGATGTATGAGGGGAATGTTTTGAAGAAATGGATATTAGCGGTCGCAATTTCTGCCGCACTTGCGGGTTGTGCATCTGAAACGACTACGGCGAACTTGCCCGCAGGCGTTAAACTTATCGAAAATGTGCAATTGGCCGATTCGCAAGTAGGGATCCCCTACAAAAAGTACCAATTAGCCAATGGGTTAACGGTTATTTTACATCAAGATGATTCCGATCCCTTAGTGCATGTTGACGTCACTTATCATGTGGGCTCTGCTCGCGAATTAGCTGGGCGTTCGGGATTTGCGCATTTATTTGAACACATGATGTTCCAAGGCTCGCAGCATGTTGCCGATGAACAGCATTTTGAAGTGGTTACCGAAGCCGGTGGTACCCTAAATGGCACGACCAATACCGACAGAACCAATTACTTTGAGACAGTACCCAACAATCAATTAGAAAAAATGTTGTGGCTCGAGTCGGACCGTATGGGCTTTTTGTTGCCGGCACTCACCAGTGAAAAATTTGAAGTGCAGCGCGAAACCGTCAAAAACGAGCGCGCACAACGTATCGATAATCAGCCCTATGGCCGCATGAGTGAGCGTTTTAGCCAAGCTATGTACCCTGTCGGTCATCCTTATTCTTGGCCTGTAATTGGCTGGCCGGACGATCTTAATCGCGCCACGGTTGACGATGTTAAACACTTTTTCCAACGTTGGTATGGCCCTAACAATGCGACCTTGACCATAGGTGGCGATTTCGATGAAATGCAGACCTTAGCCTGGGTCAATAAATATTTTGGTGAAATCCCCCGCGGTCCTGAAGTCTCGTTAGAGCAAAAGGCGCTGGTTAACTTAGACAAGACGCGTTACATCTCCATGGAAGATCAAGTGCACTTGCCTTTGATCCGTATTGGTTTTCCAACCGTATACGCTAGACATTCAGATGAGGCCGCGCTCGATCTGTTAGCCAATATTTTAGGTGGTGGTAAAACATCCTTATTATATAAAAACTTGGTTAAGGACGGTTATGCCGTGCAGGCTAATGTGAGTCATCCTTGTCAAGAGCTTGCGTGTCAGATGTCGATTTATGCTTTAGCCAATCCTGAAAAGGGCGGCAAACTGGCGGATCTGGAGCAACGTATTCTCGACTCGATTAAGGAGTTTGAGCAACGTGGCGTTACCGATGACGATTTGCAAAAAGTCAAAGTGCAGTTTGAGGCTGATACCATTTATAGCCTGCAGAGTGTTTCTGGCAAAGTGTCGACCTTAGCGATGAACCAAACGCTGTCGGGCAATCCGAACATGATTGCCTCAGATCTGAATCGTTATGCCAATGTGACCAAAGACGATGTGATGCGCGTGTTTAAGCAATACATTAAAGATAAACCTATGGTGGTTATGAGTGTGGTGCCGCAGGGAATGACGTCACTTATTGCCCATGCGGATAACTTCACGCCAGCAACGTTGCCGATTGCACACTCTGCGGTAGAGGGGGATTTGCCCAAGCCTGAACTTGTTTCAAGTTTTGATCGGACTAAGATGCCTGCATCTGGCGTTGCACCTATGCTCAAAGTACCTAAAATTTGGACAAAAACCTTAGCCAATGGCATCGAAGTCATGGGCACTCAAAGTACTGAAACGCCAACAGTTGAGTTAATTGTTTATCTCAATGGTGGCCACAGACTCATACCCGTCGAAAAAGCAGGCTTAGCAACGCTGACTGCGGAAATGCTTAATGAATCGAGCCAGAAGCGCAGCAGTGAAGCACTATCACAAGCCTTAGAAATGCTAGGTAGTAGTGTCGACTTTAGTGCGTCTGAATATCAAAGTTCGATCAAAGTATCGGCTCTGACAGCACATTTAGATGAGACGCTGGCGATTATGGAAGAAAAGCTGTTTCAACCAGCGTTCAGCGAAGCTGACTTTGCGCGAGTGAAACAGCAGCAATTACAACAAATCCAGCATATGCAGTCCGATCCTAGCTATCTGGCTGATACGGCGTTGTCGTCTTTGTTATACGGTAAAGACAATGCGTTAGGTGTGAATGATCTCGGCACGCTCGATTCTGTCGCGGCGCTTACGTTAGCCGATGTAAAAGCATTTTATGCCCAGCAGTATCAAGGCGGCAACGCTAAAATTGTCACTGTTGCTAATTTATCTGAATCTGCATTGCTGCCTAAACTAGCGGGATTAAACCAGTGGAAAGGAGAAGCAGCTGTGGTACCGCCACTTAAGCCACTCCCTGCATTAAAAGGCGGCACAATTTATGTGATTGATAAACCTGGTGCGGCGCAATCGGTAATCAATATTGCCAAGCGCGCATTACCCTACGATGCCACAGGCGATTATTTTAAATCCTATCTGATGAATTATCCGTTAGGCGGCGCATTCAATAGCCGTATCAACCTGAATTTACGTGAGGATAAAGGTTATACCTATGGTGCTCGCACTCGTTTTACTGGCGGTGCTGAAGTGGGCGATTTTGTCGCATCAAGTAACGTTCGCAGTGACGTGACGGCGAAAGCACTCATTGAGTTTGTAAAAGAAATCAGTGCTTATCAGCAGCAGGGCATGACAGATGCTGAACTTGCCTTTATGCGTAATTCAGTCTCTCAAGGGCAAGCTCTTGATTATGAAACACCGTATCAAAAAGCGGGCTTTATGCGGATGATCCAACGTTACCAATTGAGTCAAGATTTTACGACTCAACAGGACAAGATCATTAATACTGTAACAAAAGATGAACTCAATGCCCTCGCGGCTTCCGAGCTAGATATCAATAAAATGGTGATTCTGGTGGTGGGAGATAAAGCGACAATTGAAGCGGATTTAGCGGTATTGGGCTATCCAATTGAAACTTTAGTATTGTAAATTAGTATTTCGCCCTTATATAGGTAGATAGACGGGTGCATTAGTTAACGACTATTTGCCCTATATTTACCGGATTTACATCGAAAGACGGTGACAGCATTAGCTGTCACCGTCTGCTTTTAATCATACAAGGTGTGAATTTGGCTTGCCCCACAGACAGGTTTAGATTTATTTTGAGGCATATTTTGCAAGATAAGCCTCAAAATAAAGGTCTGACTGTTAACCTTGTCGCGATAGCGAATCACCAATTAGAGAAGCGCAAATTGAAGTCATTCAATGAATTAGTACAACATCTCTCGGACGCCAATGGGCGCACCGCACTCTTGGGTATGTTACGTGGCATAGAACGTGAGGCGTTGCGGATTGATGAGTTTGGTTATCTCGCTACAGACTCGCATCCCGAAGCCTTAGGCTCGGCGTTAATGCATTCACGTATTACGACGGATTACAGTGAAGCCTTGCTCGAGTTTATTACGCCAGTAAATCACAATGTTGAGCAACTTCTCACTGGGTTAACTGAGACTCATGCCTTCAGCGTGCGCCACTTAAATGGTCAGCGTTTGTGGCCCGTGAGCATGCCTTGCTATGTGAAAGATGAGCAACAGATCCCCGTTGCCCGCTATGGCTCATCGAATACTGGCATGATGAAAACCTTGTATCGTAAGGGGTTAACCTATCGTTATGGCGCCCTGATGCAGATCATCTCTGGGGTGCACTTTAACTTTTCGGTATCGCAAGAATTATGGCAAAGTCTGTATGAGTTAAGTGATAAAGAGTTAACTTACGATGATTTTATTTCAGAATCCTATTTCGGCTTGATCCGTAACTATCGCCGTTTAGTGTGGGTACTACCTTATTTATTTGGTGCCTCGCCAGCGTTATGTAGCTCCTTTATTAAAGATCAAAAAACCGACCTCAAGTTTGAAAAAACGGGCCACGGAACTCTGTATCTGCCCTATGCCACTTCGTTGCGTATGAGTGATTTAGGCTACACCAACAAAGAGCAAGAAGATCTAAATATCAGCTATAACTCTTTGCCTGAGTATCTGGCTGGCGTGAATGCTGCCACTAAAATGCCTTCAGCAAACTTTGCTAATATCGGCGTTAAAGTCGATGGTGAGTATCGTCAACTTAATGCCAATGTATTGCAGATTGAAAACGAGTTCTACTCGCCAATCCGTGCGAAACGGGTCACACGTAGTGGCGAGAAACCGTCTGAAGCTCTGGCCCGTGCTGGGGTGGAATACATTGAAGTGAGAGCGCTGGATGTTAATCCATTTAGCCCAGTTGGCATTGAGGCGACACAAGTGCGTTTCCTCGATTTATTCCTACTCTATTGTTTATTAACGCAGTCGCCTAAGTCTGAGGCGAGCGAAGAGGCGAGATTAAGCGCGAATCTTAAAGCTGTGGTGCTTGAAGGCCGTAAACCTGGGCTTGAGTTATTAACTGCAGACGGTTCACGTTCGCTTAAATCTTGGTTAGAAGAGTTGTTTGATGCCTTGCAACCTTTGGCAGTATTGCTTGATGGTGAGGGGATGGATTATCAAGTGGCTTTGGCCCATTGGCGTAAAGCGGCTGAAGATCCGAATTTAACCCTGTCGGGACAAGTACTGCAAAACGTGATCAACAAGGGCCAAGATCATGGTCAGTGGGTGATGACGTTAGCGCAACAATACTATCAATATTTTATCGATTATCCCTTGTCGAGCGAGACCATAGCGCAGTATCAAGCTGAAGCATCCAGTTCGCTTAACAAGCAAGCTGAACTAGAGGCGGCGCAGAGTGCAGTTTCATTCGATGATTATCTGGAAGATTACTTTGGAGTGAAGCCGTGAAAGAGGGGTTATTCTCTTTCACTGGCCTACGTGCCCGCGCAGCTTTGATTGTGTTCAGTGCCTTGTTATCTGGCTGCGCCGCGTCACCTGAAGACCCACTGGGCTGTGGTACTGTGTCGGGTTATTTGCAGCCCGATGCCAGTACTCACTGGTATCGAGTTGTGGTGACCCATTTAAACGGGCAGGCAGTCGTTTCTAAGCCTAATTATCAGTTAGCGCCTGGCGAATATGAATTTACCGTTGCGGAGCTGATCGATGATCCAAGTTTGTCAGTCACGCTTGCCGCGCGGACACCCAAAGTATTCAAGCTCAATGTCGAAAGTCATCAGCGTTATCATATCGGTGCGTTATTTCACACCGATAAGCGCTATATGGGTAAAGACACTGCGTATTGGGAACCCGGCGTGTGGCAGCAAGAAGAGCATGAGTGTCAGTTTGAGCTGAGTCCCGAAACGAAATAGCCAAATTGTTAAGTTCAAGTGGTAAGCCAGCAACATACGATTAAGTCATATTGATTTAGCCTCTAGCGCTGAGATCTTCTAAGCGCAAAAAAGGCTTTTTATGCTTGCCTCAGCCTGAGTCTATGACATTATGGCGCGAGCTAACTCTCCAAAGAACATGATATTAATGAATAAATCCTTCGCTATCTTACTCTGCGCCAGTCTCGGCATCTTGTCAGGTTGCGCGACATCTCCGCCTAAGTCTCCCGAAAATTTGTGTGAGATATTTCAAGAACACCGAGATTGGTACGATGCCGCTAAAGATGTCCGTGATAAATGGGGTGTGCCAGTGCATGTGCCGTTAGCTATGATGTATCAAGAGAGTTCATTCAAGCACAACGCCGCGCCACCGATGGAATACTTTTTAGGTTTTATTCCAATTGGCCGTGCCAGCGATGCCTATGGTTACGCGCAGGCTAAGACTATGACGTGGGATGATTATGTGCGTGAGACGGGAAACAGTTGGTCGAGCCGCAGTGATTTCGATGATGCCTTGGATTTTATGGGCTGGTTTATCAGCAAAACCCATAAGATAAATGGCGTATCTAAATGGGATGCGCGGGCGCAGTATCTTAATTATCACGAAGGCTGGGGCGGTTATCGCCGTGGCAGTTATAAATCTAAGGCGTGGTTAGTGAAAGTGGCGAATAAGGTGGATGAAAGGTCGAAACGCTACGCGGCTCAATATAAAACCTGCCAAGAAGATTTAGATTCATCTTGGCTGTGGCGTTTATTTTTTGGTTAGGATTACGTTTTTATATCATTGTTAGCCACTTAAGTGAGAATGGCTGACTGTCGGTGTTCAATTTAGATATTTAATCGAGATAGCTAATCGAGATAGTAAACTCAAATCTTAAACTCAGATATTCAACTCCGACGCTTACTGATTGTTGATATTAGCCTTTTGACATCGGCTGCAGCACCATACTTCAATTGATTTATTGCGCTTTCACTGCGAAGGTTTCTAATGCCTGAATGGCTTTTTTCTTCGCACGCTTTTGCTCATACATAGCATGATCTGCAGTCTTAAAGGATTGATACCAATCGGTTTCAAACGGCGCAATACCAAAACTAAAACCTAGGCTAAGCTCTGAACCTTGATTCAAGGTTTTGCGCATATCATCTAAGTCCTGTTCAATTTGAGCTAACGGCCCATGGCATAAAGCGACAAACTCATCTCCACCAAAACGGGAAATAATGCCTTTATTTTGCCAATAGGTGAGCATGGCGGTGGCTGTTCGCTTGATGGCAACATCACCCATCTGGTGCCCATAGGCATCATTAATGGACTTGAGATTGTCCATATCGATAATAATTAAAAAACTGCCTAAGTGAGGTTTGTGCTGCCAGTGGTGCAGTTCATCTTCAAAATTCTTTCGATTATAAAGCCCTGTTAATGGATCAAAATTGGCAAGTTTAGTGATCTGCAGTGACTTCTGATAGAGCGCAATGGCATTGCTAGCTTCGTGAGTTAGGATAGAGACAAGATTGCGGTCGTAATCGCTAAAGGCGCCAATGCTACTGCTATCGAGATTGAGCATGGCATACAGTTTGCCATCAATACGAATAGGGCTAGACAGGGTTGAGCGTATCGGCTGCTTCGACACTGAGAGTAACACTTTTTGATCATCTTCCGTTAAAGTGCTAGCCGCATTGATATTCTTCATATCATTGATGACCACCACTTGATCGCATCTCCCTTCAGTGAGTCGATATTCAAAAGTTTGCTCTAAGGTAAAATCCAGTTGTCTGAGCTTTGCTAAATCGAGCCCCACGACAGATTCAAAATACAGTTTATTATTCACCTCGTTGATTTTAATGATGCTGCCCATTTCGGCACCATTAATCACGTACACGGCTTTATTGAGTAAGGCGTCCAGAAAGGCATGCTCATTTTTATAATGACTCGAGAGATGGGCGAGTTCATAGATGGCATCGTTGATGGTGACGACTTGCTCTAAATGCTGCCATAGTCGAGTTAAACGACCCTGATGCAAATAGTAAATTAGGCTGTAGGCAAAAATATAAATGATGCAAACAAACAGTAAGGGCAGGATAGTCCAATTTTCTGTGGATGCATTAAAGATAAACAGCAGGATGAATAGACATATCGGCACTATAAGCAGTAGCAGATGATAGCGATAATCTAAGCGATCTATGGTCTTACGTTTGAAATTATCCCTTAATTTCACTCGACTATTCCTTTATCTGTGTCATTGCTAGTAATCATTGAATGCTATACATCACTAACGTATTCACACTGAGTTCAGTTAAGTATATAACGAAAATTGAAATATAAACTGATATGAAACTGTGAACAATTTCATATCAGTGATTTTGGTACTAAATACTGAATTAACGCGAATTTTCTGCGTATTCGGCCAATATCCAAGCTAATGGTGCTTGGTATTGGATTGGCATCCAAGTTTGCAGTGCGGCTATGCTCTGGTTGAGCACAGTTTGATTTGGCACTGATAGGTTTAAATGTCCGACTTTACGACCCGGGCGAACTTCTTTGTTGTACCAGTACAACTCAGCATTGGGCAAACTTAACCAGCGAGGGTCATTATCGATACCGATAAGGTTGACCATAACACACTGAAAATTCACTTGTGGCTGTGGGATCGCAATTCCGCAAAGTGCTCTAAGATGCAGCTGGAATTGATCCATATGGGTTCCGGCTTGAGTCCAATGGCCAGAGTTGTGCACTCGCGGTGCCAGCTCATTCACCAATAACTCATCACCAACACGGAAGCATTCCATCGCCATTACACCAACGTATTCAAGCTCGTGCATAATGGCGCTGAGCATAGTTTCGGCTTGGGCTTGTAAGGGGCTTAAGCGTGCCAGTGGCGAAATCGACGCCATTAAAATGCCGTCCTGATGTAAGTTCAGCGTCAGCGGATAAAACACACATTCGCCTTTGCGAGTACGCACGCCAACCAATGATACTTCTTCATCAAAATTAATCGCTTGCTCAGCAATCGCAAGGTTACGCCAATCGTTTGGAATATCACCCGCTTCGGCTTCTTTTAGCCAATGTTGACCTTTACCGTCATAACCCCCAGTACGGCGTTTCATCAAGACTCTAGGACCATAGTGCTGATACAGGGTATCGACTTGGGTGTTATCGTCGACTAAGGTCCAAGGCGCCGTGGGAACGTTGAGCTGGTCGAGTAGACTCTTTTGGCTAAAACGGTCGGCTAAACGGCTAAATACCGGACCATTAACAAAATGGGGGTGTGAGCTGAGTTGTAAACTCAGGGCGGACTCTGGCCACTGTTCGCGCTCGGCGGTAATAATGTCGTGGGGCGCGAGTGGCAGAATGTCATCCGAAGGCGTCATGATATCGACGGCGTTAACTTCAATCGCTAATGGCTCACCAGCGTGGGTCAACATGGCGCCCAGCTGACCATTACCTAATACCCAAACCTTAGGTTTAGTGTTTGTCTGGGTCATTAGGCTTCCCTCGGGTCTGGATTGTCCAATACCGCACGGGTCTGTTCTTCTCTGAAAGTGTCAACACGAGCCGCTAATTCTGCATCGTTATTCGCAAGGATTTGGCAGGCCAATAATCCCGCATTGAATGCGCCCGCTGTACCTATGGCTAAGGTGCCGACGGCGATGCCTTTTGGCATTTGAACGATGGATAATAAGCTATCCATGCCGGATAGGGCTTTACTTTGGACTGGTACACCTAATACGGGTAAGCGAGTTTTAGAGGCAATCATACCGGGTAAGTGCGCTGCACCACCAGCGCCACCAATGATGATTTTAAAACCACGTTCGGCGGCAGAGGCTGCAAACTCCATGAGTTTATCTGGCGTTCTATGGGCGGAAACCACTTCAACATGATAAGGCACTTGCAGTTTATCCATTATCTCAGCGGCGGCTTCCATCGTGGGCCAATCACTTTTAGAACCCATAACAACAGCAACAAGGGCTTGCATGATAACTCCTTAACTCACTAATTTTAATTATATTTTGACCTTGTTTCAGGTCTAGGTACAGTTGATGCTTGTCTCGCCGTCACCGGTAGCTAGCATCATGGCGCTGAATAATACCATGATCCTAGCGATTTCTGCCCGTTTTTGCGTGTGAAAAAACGTCTTTCGCGGCGATGAATAGGTGAGGTGATGGAGCAATAAAAAAGACCAACACTGAGGTTGGCCTTTGGCCTTTGGCCTTTGGCGTTAGTTTGCAGTGATAAGCAGCTGATATTGGGTTGCAAGGTTTACAGTATTTGCTTATCAGTAGTGATTTCTGTTTGCTGAGTGATGACTGGCGCTTCTGTCATGGCTTCACGTAGGGTCGAGTAAAACTTCAATACACCTTCAATTGGCTGGATCTTGGCTCTTGCCAGCGTTCGGATGGGCTGGAACTGCAGATCGGCGATAATGAGCTTAGTCTTATTCGCTTTGCATTTTTCAATCAGCTTCGTCAGTGCGGCTAATCCTCCCGCATCCAGAATAGATACTCCATCGAGATAAAGCACTATCACTTGTTTATCTTCAGTGAGACTCGCGATTTCGGAGAAAATGCGGTCAGCAGCAGCGAAGAATAGCGGCCCGTTAATTTTAAGGACAGCCCAATCGGCAGGTAGCTCTTGATCTACATAACGCTTGTTGGTGCTGATATCGTAAAGCTTTGTCATCTCGGCAATTTCTTTCATAAACAGCAAGGCAGCAAGGATAATTCCCACACTGATGGCGATCACCATGTCGAAAATAACCGTTAATGAAAAGCAACTGACAAAAACCATGATATCGCTGGTGGGCGCAGTTTTAATTAAATGCAGCGCTTTGTGGGCTTCACTCATGTTCCAAGCCACAACAAGTAGCAGGGCTGCCATGGCTGACATGGGCAAATAAGCTAATACGCCCGCTAAGGCGACTAAACCAATTAAGACTACTATGGCGTGGATCATGGCCGCTATCGGGCTCTGAGCGCCCGCTTTGACGTTTGCCGCGCTACGGGCAATTGCTGCAGTGGCCGGAATACCACCAAAAAACGGCGTGATGATATTACCTATACCTTGCCCTAGTAATTCACTGTTGGCACTGTGACGTTTACCTGTCATGCCATCGAGTACCACTGCACAAAGTAGTGATTCAATTGCGCCTAACATGGCAATGGCAAAGGCGGCAGGTAATAAGGCTTGAAAGGTCGCGAGATTAAACTGAAAGGCTTGGCCATTCGCGCCAGCTTGCAGCCAAGGCCATTCGAAACTGGGTAATACGGCAGGAATTCCCATGCCTGTGGTGCCATCACTCAGTTGATAGTGAAAACGGGTTCCTATGGTTTCTATATCTGCACCCATGGCATTGAGAACCAAGGCGAACATAGTGCCGAGTATAATAGCTGGAAGGTGCGCTGGCACGGGTGTTTTGAGTTTTGGCCAAAGTAGCATAGTCGCTAAGGTCGCGGATGCTACCAGTAGGCTAGGTAAATGCACCGAGGGTAGGGCTTGAGCTAATGTCATCAACTTAGCCAGATATTGCTCTGGCATCTGGGCTATATCGAGTCCGAAAAAATCTTTGAGCTGCAAGGTAGCGATGACGACACCTATCCCCGCGGTAAAGCCTAAGGTGACGGATTCAGGGATATACAAAATTAATCGGCCAAGTCGCAGCATTGCCATGCCGACGAGTATCATTCCGGACATCACAGTCGCGATTAATAATCCTGCTAAACCAAATTGTTGGGCTATCGGATAGAGCAATACTACGAATGCCGCTGTCGGGCCTGACACGCTATAACGTGAGCCGCCAGATATGGCGATAATAAAGCCGCCGACAATCGCAGTGTATAAACCGTATTGAGGTGCAACTCCACTGGCAATGGCTAATGCCATTGCTAACGGAATGGCAATAATGCCGACAGTGAGACCTGCAAGAAGATCTTGCCCAAAACGTTTAAACGAATACTTATCCTTCACGCAAGCTTCTGTGAGTGCGTGGGCGATTCTTAGGGAAAACAAATGAGCTGAGTGTGACACGAGTGGGTCCCATAGCGAGGCGAGTAACAAGCTTCTATTTTAGTGACCTGATACAAGACGCAGTGTGAGCTTGATTGCAAAAACGATTGAAAATACTTTGTTTTGTATAAATAGTGTGCTTGGAGGCTGTTTGATTCTCATTTAAGAGTGGTTTGTAAAATATTTTGATACTTTAACCCTTTTAGTCATTTGCGCCGTTTACAGCCTTAGGTCAACATCAAAGGCATTCAACATGAAAACAATATACTTCCAGAAAACCATTGCACATTCCTTATTACCTTGGGGAAACGCCAGCATATCGGCGAGCAATAGCGCAGCTTTATTCTTAGTCATGCTGAGTTTAACGGCCTGTGGCGGTAAAGGCTCTGAGGCTCAACAACGACAAGCGGAGCTGCAAGCCGAACAGAATAATAAAGAAGTGTCACTGCGCCGTGCTGAAATGCGTGATGCTACTAAGATTGAGATGGCCAGAGTCGCGGCGCCGATGCAAATGTCTACCCATGGTGCAGTGATGGGAATGAACATAGCCCCAATGCCGTCAGACTATGCCGCGATTCCGTTAGCACAAAATAAATTCGAGCCGCTGGTGCAAAATGGCATCATGGTGGCGGGAGAAATCCCAGTATCGACTTTTTCCATCGATGTTGATACTGGCAGTTATGCCACCTTAAGGCGGATGCTGAGGGAAGGGCGCTTGCCCGAGAAAGGTACAGTCAGAGTCGAGGAAATGCTCAATTATTTTGCCTACGATTATCCCTTACCTGCTAAAAATGCCGCGCCGTTTAGCGTTACGACAGAGCTTGCGCCATCCCCTTATAACGATGACATGATGCTGTTACGGATTGGTCTTAAAGGGTATGACTTAGCTAAATCTCAGTTAGGCGCGAGGAACTTAGTCTTTTTGCTCGATGTGTCAGGTTCTATGGCATCTGCCGATAAATTGCCTTTACTGCAAACAGCACTCAAGTTGCTGACGGCGCAATTAAGCGCGCAGGATAAAGTTTCTATTGTGGTTTATGCTGGGGCTGCTGGTGTGGTGCTCGATGGCGCGTCGGGGAATGACACTCAAACTTTAACCTATGCGTTAGAGCAATTGAGCGCAGGTGGTTCAACCAATGGTGGGCAAGGAATCACACAAGCTTATCAATTGGCGACAAAGCATTTCATCCCCCATGGTATTAATCGAGTCATCCTCGCGACTGATGGTGATTTCAACGTTGGTATGACAGATTTTGATGATTTGATTGCCTTGATTGAGAAGGAAAAAGATCATGGTATTGGCCTGACAACCTTAGGGTTTGGTTTGGGGAATTACAACGATCAACTCATGGAGCAATTAGCGGATAAGGGCAATGGCAACTATGCCTATATCGATACCCTGAATGAAGCGCGAAAAGTGCTGGTGGACGAGTTAAGTTCAAGCTTGTTCACTATTGCTAAAGACGTCAAAGTGCAAGTGGAGTTTAATCCGGCCTTAGTGTCTGAGTATCGTCTAATTGGTTATGAGAATCGTGCTTTAGCACGGGAGGATTTCAACAACGATAAGGTGGATGAGGGCGAAATTGGCGCGGGTCATACAGTGACTGCCTTATATGAATTAAGATATGTTGAAGCAGGGCAGATGGCGAATGATAAACTCAGATATGGCGTTGATGCTCAAACGGGGCAAGAAAAATACAGCCGTGAAGAAATCGCTTTCCTTAAACTGAGATACAAGTTGCCAGAGCAAACACAGAGTCAGTTACTGAGTTATCCCATCAGGTTAGACCAAAATGTTAAGCTGTTAGAACAAGCGAGTGATGATTTTAGATTTGCAGCAGCAGTTGCAGGATTAGGGCAATTACTGAATGGCAGCCATTATCTACATCAATTTGATTATACTAAGTTAAGCCAGTTAGCACGTTCTGCATTAGGGGACGATCCCTTTGGCTATCGCCATGAGTTTGTGCAATTAATGGAAACCGCTGCGGCCATAGAGCAATCTAATCATGTGCCGATTAAGAAGGTATTCGATGGTACGGATAAACCTTTTCCTCCCCAAGATAAGCTTCATGGCGAGCCAGTGAGAGACAAGAGCAATACGCGCAATGAGAGATTACAATAGTAAAAGTAAATTCGTGGGGCTAACCCCAATGATGAGGAATTTCCCGTGGCATTAGCAATAGCGCAATTATCAAACCATGAGCACTCAGATGAGCAATTGATGTTGTGCTATGCCAAGGGCGATTCAAAAGCATTTGAACAGTTATACCTGAAGCACAAAGGTGCACTCTATCGCTACTTTGTACGCCAGTTAGGTGATAAGCAGTTAGCTGAAGATTTGTATCAAGAAACCTGGGGGCGGGTGATCCGCGCTGCGGCTAACTACGAAGCCAGTGCTAAGTTTACTACCTGGTTGTATCGTATCGCTCATAACTTATTGATTGATCATGTGCGGGCGGTTAAGCCCGTGGATTTTGTCGCTACTGATGAAGATGATGTAGGGCTCGATACTTTTGTGGCGGGTGAGCAAGATAAACCCGATGTGCAGTGGCAAGAAGCGCAAAAGAGCTTATTGCTAAAGACCTGTATCGCACTGTTACCCCAAGTTCAGAAAGAGGAATTTATCCTGAATATTGAAATGGGTTTTACGGCTGCCATCATTAGCGACATTGCGGGCGTGACCTTAGAAGCGACTAAAAGCCGTATTCGTTATGCTTACCAAAGCCTAAAAGATTGTGTCAGCGCGAAATGGCAGGAGGCGGGTCATGAGTAATTCTTCAAGTGCTGATGAGCGCGCATTACAACAGGAAGTGCTGGCTTGGTATCGCCAGCAGGCCTTAGAGGTTCCACCGCAGCAACTCGATCAAGATATCTTACAGCTGGCGCAAACTCACTTAGCTGAAATGCATCAAAGCAAAATAACCGCCGTTGAAGCGCCAAGTTCTGTCTGGCGACGCCATCCTTGGGTGTTATCGAGCGCGGCATCGTTAGTGCTTGTTGTTGGTCTGCTGGTGCTGAATCGACCTCAAGTCGAAGATACACTTGTTCCAAGTCCTATGGTGATGAGTGCCCCCGCGCCACAAATGATGGCAAGAATGGCTGATACTGAAGCGATGCAATCTTTAAAAATGCAAACAGAAGCCGTGGCTGAACATAAAAGACAGACGGAAATGCAGCAAGCTAAAGCCGCATTGGGAGCAACTGAGCAGCAGGATGCAATTAGCCCCGCTATCGCTGCAAGGTCTATGAATGCACCAAAATTATCTGAGTCTGCTGAAATCAATCAAGTGTCATTGACTGAGTATTTACATCGGTTACAAGTCCTTATCGAAGCGAAGGAGACTGAGCAAGCATTCGTGCTGGAACAAAAACTGCTCAAGGATTACCCGTATCTTGCAGTTAAGGATGTCGATGAAGCGCAGCTAATCGAATCGCAGCAAGTATTAAGACTTGAGTTTAAAAAGCTACAACAGCAATTACATCAGCTTGCCAAATGACTATGTGGTTGTGGTATTTACGAATAAAAAAGTGATTAGAAATCGCAAAGTGGTGAGATAAACAGCTAAATTTCCCTGAAATATGCCGAGACGTGCTAATGTTTGTGGTCTGTTTACTGTTTGGTATGTGATTTACTTGATCAACATCATAAAGTGAACAGGTTTTAGCCTGTTATATTGGTGTTAGTTCACGACTTGGCTAGTATCAATAGTCAGACCCATATTCAGGAGGCATTATGCTTAAAAGACTCATGCATGATCATAAACATATAGCTGTATTGCTAAATGTTTTAAAAAACAAGCAGATGAAACTATCCGAAGGTGAGTCAATCAACTTCAGCGTCGTGCGCGATATTGTTGAATATATGCAAGGATATGCTGAACGATGCCATCATCCCATTGAAGACATTATTTATGCCTACTACCTAGCCCATAAAACGAACGATACTATCGATAAATTGAGTGCCGAACATGAGTCTGTGATCCAATCCTCGGCCACCTTGATGGCGACTTTAAACTTGATCCTCAGTGATATTGTGGTTGCCCGCGAGAAACTGATTGTTGATTTTGCAGAGTATGTCGCATTGCAAGAGCGACATATGCAGATGGAGGAACGGGAAATATTTCCTTTGTTAGCCAAAAGTTTAACTGAGCAAGATTGGCAAGTTATTGAGTTAGAGTGTCAGAAATCGCTGATCGATGATCCTTTGTTTCTTGACCGAGAGCAGAAAGAATTTGAAGATTTACGGGTTTATCTCACAGCGTCTGACTAATACTCTTTAGTTTATTGGGCCCATGTTGTCGGCTTAAGCTGGTGTTTTTATACGGCTGAGGAGCACATTTTTGATTCTGACGGCGATGTCTCGTGAGCCAAAGTTGGTTGGGATTTGTAAAGTATTATCGGTGTTGATGACGTTGGATTTTATCGTAACTTACTGGTTTTTTTGGTTTTTTTAAAGCTCCGGCTCGTAAGGCCATACCATGCTTATATTCTGTTTGCTCCAATAGTTGTAAATAAAAAAAGCGCCGAAGGGCGCTTTTCTATTCATGTTTGAAATGATAACTAGCTCATATAAACATGTAATTACAACTGGATAGCATCAATGTCGTAGTTAAAGTTATTATCGATTTCTTGGAGTTCTTTGAGCAAACGATGCTTATCTTTTAATGCTTCGATCTCACGCCATTTACGCTTTTTATTGGAGCCTCGCGAACGATCGGGTCTTTCAACGACTTCATCTAGCGCACAACCATAATCTAAACGATCCATGGCAACCTCCTGTTGTTGTATGTTTTGTCAGCGATTAAATAACATATTTTTAAAACAGGGTGCAAGAATTATGTTTCATTTGTGTTAAGTTGAAATGAACTTTGAGTGATATGTCATTGATGTTATATGCAGAAGTAGAGCGGAGTTAAGTAGGAAAATTTAATAAAAAGAACGGGGTAGAATTAAAAAGCCAGCAATTGCTGGCTTTTTGTTCGATTAGATTTTGCCTTGTCGATAAAGGTTAATCAATGCGTTGCTTGAGGCATCTAAAGCATCGGAATCTTGCTCTGCGCCAATGCGTGCTAACACATCGTTACCGAGATTCTTACCGAGTTCTACACCCCATTGATCGAAGGAGTTGATATCCCAAATAGCACCTTGAACGAATGTTCTATGTTCATACAAGGCAATTAAAGCGCCTAGGGTACTTGGTGTGAGCTTATCCATAAGTAAGGTATTGCTCGGCTTGTTACCAGGCATGACTTTATGTTGAGCGATCAGCTGCTTCTCTGTGGCGGATAATGCGCTATTAGCAAGTTCGGCTAAAGCTTCATCAAAAGTACGACCTTGCATTAAGGCCTGGGTTTGACCGAAGCAGTTTGACGCTAATTGGTCATGGTGCTCACCGATAGGATTATGGCTTTGCAGCGGCATAATGAAATCGGCAGGGATCAGTGCGGTACCTTGATGTAA
Source organism: Shewanella sp. SW1 (assembly GCF_025653545.1). Taxonomy (NCBI): domain Bacteria; kingdom Pseudomonadati; phylum Pseudomonadota; class Gammaproteobacteria; order Alteromonadales; family Shewanellaceae; genus Shewanella; species Shewanella sp. SW1. Next base: position 23,780 of record NZ_JAKKSG010000029.1, read on the forward strand.
TAGCTGGTGGTAGGCATGTTGGCCATTAGTGCCTTCGCCCCCCCAAATGACGGGACCTGTGCTGTAGTCAACATCAGTACCATTTAAGGTGACTGACTTACCGTTACTTTCCATGTCGAGCTGCTGGAAGTAAGCGGGTAGGCCTCGCAGATAATGATCGTAGGTTAATACTACATGGGACTGAGCATTAAAGAAGTTTCCGTACCATAGAGAGAGTAATCCCATGATAACTGGCATATTCTCAGTCAGTGGCGCTGTAGCAAAGTGCTCATCCATTTGATGCGCACCCGTGAGTAGAGCTCTGAAGTTATCCATACCGATCAAAAGTGCAATCGGCAAGCCAATCGCTGACCAGAGAGAGTAACGGCCACCAACCCAATCCCACATAGGGAAAATATTGTTTGCATCGATACCAAAATCTGTCGCTTTTGCCACGTTTGAAGTGACTGCGACAAAGTGTTTTGCCACATCAGACTGCAAACCGCCTTTCGCTAGGAACCAGTCTCTTGCGGTGAGGGTATTGGTTAAGGTTTCCTGTGTCCCGAAAGATTTGGATGACATGATGAACAAGGTCGTTTCAGGATCCAATAACTTCAGCTTCTCACTAATAGAAGTCCCGTCGACGTTTGCCACAAAGTGACAATTTAATTCGGGGTTCCAATAAGGGCGCAACGCTTGAGAGACGATTTTGGGGCCTAGGAAAGAGCCGCCAATACCAATACTGACAATATCGGTTATCGCTTTACCTGTGTAACCTTTCCATTGACCTGACGTCACTGAGTTCACAAACCCTTGCATCTTATCTAGAGTTTGTTGAACTTCAGGAACTATGTCTTGACCCTCGGCAATAATCGATTGTTCTGCAGTACTGCGAAGCGCTGTGTGCAGTACGGCGCGCTTCTCTGTGGTGTTAATGATTTCACCTGCAAACATCGCTTTGATTTTTGCTTCAAGTTGGCTATTGCTTGCCAACGCAAATAACAGATCCAGCGTTTCCGCTGTTGCTCTGTTTTTAGAGTAATCCAGTAATAAACCACAGGCTGATAGCGACATTTTATTGAAACGTGCCGCGTCAGTTGCAAACAATTCCCGCATATGCGGAACATTTTTACTGTGTGCTGATAAAGCTTGCCATGTTGAGCTTTGGGTCAAGAGTGTCATTTCACCGTCTCCAGAGTGCTTAGTTCGCGAGCTTAGCCGTGAGCATGACTTCGAGCTTACCTTGGTCTATCGCAAAGTTTCGAATGCCTTCGGCAAGCTTATCAACCGCCATTGGATCTTGGTTAAAGTCCCAACGGAATTGTGCTTCAGTCAATGGGGGTTCTGCAGCGACAGTGGTCGTTGCTGCAACCAGTTTAGGTGTGATGTCAACTTGCGAATTAGCCAGTTCTTCTAATAGAGAAGGGCCAATGGTCAGACGATCGCAACCTGCTAGCTCAATAATTTCACCGATATTACGGAAACTTGCACCCATAACAACAGTGTCAAAACCGTGTTGTTTGTAGTAGTTATAAATTTCAGTCACTGAAATGACACCAGGGTCATTTACGGCATTGTAATCTTTACCTGTATCTTTTTTGTACCAATCAAGTATGCGGCCTACAAAAGGAGAAATGAGATAAGCACCCGCTTCGGCACACGCACGCGCTTGAGCAAAGCTAAATAGTAGGGTTAAGTTGCAGTTGATGCCTTCTTGCTCTAGTTCTTTAGCGGCACAAATGCCTTCCCAAGTTGAAGCAAGTTTGATCAGAATGCGTGATTTATCTACACCCGCTTCTTTATATAGGCGAACCAATTTATGGGCTTTAGCGATTGATTTTTCTTTATCGAATGATAAACGTGCATCAACTTCAGTTGAAATTCGGCCTGGAACGAGTTTCAGTATTTCTACGCCGATATTGACCGCTAGTTTGTCGCTGGCATCATCAAGTTGCTGCACGAGATCGGTACTTTGTGATTTTGCCCAGTTTATAGCGTTATCTATAAGGGATTCATATTCAGGAATTTGAGCCGCTTTCAAGATGAGTGATGGATTAGTGGTCGCATCTTCAGGTTGGTAGCGTTTAATCGCTTCGATGTCGCCTGTGTCAGCGACGATAGTGGTATATAACTTGAGTTGCTCTAATGTATTGGCCATGAAAAACATCCTTCTCAGGTAGCAGTTTTAACTCGGAATTCACTGATGACTATTAGAAGCGATTTTGCCAACTTTTCCAACCTTGAATGTAAAAAAATTACAAAAATGACAATTTTATGTCTATTAAGGTATGGCTCGAGCTACGGGCTATCATCTTGGCAGCAGTAGAGGGCGTCGCTTGTCCTAGTGTATACCCCATAAAAACAAAAAGTCGCTGCAAGCAGCGACTTTTTTACTTCAGTAAGAACTATTACTTCAGAACAGGTTGTTTTGTTGTGGTAGTCACGATAGCTTCGATGCGACGGTTCGCAGCGTGAGCTTCTTTTGAATCACCAGCAACCAATGGCTGAGTAACACCGTAACCGTTAGAAGTTACGCGGCTTCCGCTGATACCATATTTCTCTACAAGAATCTTGGCAACGGCGTCAGCACGTTTGTCAGACAATTCCATGTTGTATTCTGGTTTACCTACATTTGAGGCGTGACCTGCGATTTCAACAGTGAAAGCTGGATTTTTGTTCAAGTAGTTAGCTAATCTTTCGATGTCTTTGTAGTAAACATTTTTAACTACAGCAGAATCGTTAGCAAACTGGATTGAACCTACGTCTTCTTTAGTTTTTACGTTTTCGTAAATGGTACAGCCAACAGAGTCAACTTTGTGCGTTACTGGTGTTGCTGGACATTGGTCTTTGTCGTCGTAAACGCCATCGTTGTCAGAATCAACAGGTGCTGCTGCAACTGGAGTTGCTGCAACTGGAGTTGCTGCAACTGGAGTTCCGAAACGGTAACTCAGTTCTAGACCCCAGTAGTTGCTTTCACCTTCAAACGAACCCCACTTATCTTCATCTAAATTTTCATAACGACGATATTTAGCTTGAAGTTTTAAGTTTTCAGTGAAGTTATAACCAATACCTGTACCCAAATAAGGAGCAATACCGCTATCACTATAGTATTCGCTACCCCATTGTTTATTATTGGATATTAAGTAGTTCATCGCGCCAGCCTCGACTGATAAACTCCAGTTGTTAGCAATCGGCCAAACACCAACTAGCCCAAGAGTAGTACCTTTAACTCCTAGATCATTTAGCTTATTGCTATAGTCGGTCCATTCTGCACGACCAAGATTACGGTAACCTAACTCAATACCAAAGTAGTCATTGAACATGTAACCTGCGAATATATCCCAAGCATATGGGTCATCTTCACCACACACTTTAGTCGTTTTTAAATCGCAGTTCGGCTCATAGTTATTTACGCCAAGTCCGCCACCGATATACCAAGGTGTCAGTTCTTGAGCCGCAGATACAGTGAAAGGTAATAGCGATGCAAGCAGTACAAATTTTAATTTATGATTCATCATGTTCTCCAATTCCATTATTTATGATTCTCCACCAATATGTTTTGCGCTTATGTGTGCGCAAAACATTGCTAGCACTTAGTGTGGGGATCCTTTGGTATTGTAGCCAGCGATTAATTATCACTTGGTTTGTTAAATTTAGCCAGAGCTAAGGCTCTTTATTTTTATGGGTAGGCATTCTGTAAGTTATTTTTAAACGTAAAAAAGGCACTCCGAGGAGTGCCTTTAAAATGAACTATTTTGTTGGCTTTATGTAAATGTTAACGTGTCCATACCCAATTTTCGATTTCTACTGGGTCTACACCATTCGCTTTAATATAGTTGCGGTGGTCAACTAATCTTTGCAGCATATCAGTGGTGATAGAAACGTGCATAGTTTCATCAATAACGCCCTGTTGGAACAGCTTGTAAGCCATATCAATTACAAGGTGATAGCGTGATGTACCGTTACGAACACCCATATCAAATGGCGTTGTTGTTGAACCTTCTTCTTCGTAGCCTTTAATTCTGAAGCGACGGCTGCCTTTGTAATCAAAAATTAACTTTTTGATTGTATTTGGGTAACCATGGTAGTTGAATACCACGCCTTTATCTTGAGTAAATATTTCGTCCATTAACCAAGGTTTTTCTTTAAATTTACGGCTACCTAAGCCATCACTGCTTAATTCAGTGACACTAACGAAGCGGATTTTCACTCTTGGAAGGAGTTCTCTGATTAATACTAGAGAAGCCATACATTCTTGAGTGACATAATCACCACAACCTGCCAGCACAATATCGGGATTCTCATCTGAGGCAAAATCCCACACCATTACGCCGTCTTTTGTTTGTTTACGCGCTTCTTCCAAGCTTAGCCATTGTGGTAACTCTTTTTTACCTGCAACCAGAATATTGAGTTTGTCACGGTCTGCGAAGGCTCGCTCTGTATAAACCAATGTGCTGTTGGCATCTGCGGGTAAGTAAGCCGAGATTATTTTTGGATGTTTCTCCAGCATAGCCCCAAGGAAAGATGGGTTTTGATGTGAATAGCCATTATGATCTTGGCGCTCAAGTAATGAAGATAATACGACATTACAGGCTGGCAGTGGCTTACGGAAATGTACGCCTTGGCTGGCGTAGACATATTTACAGTACTGATCGGCCATCGATGAGATAACTTGTGAGAATGCTTCGTAGGTGGGTAGCATGCCGTGGCGGCCTGTTACTGTGTAACCATGTAGCATGCCAAAAAGTAAGTTTTCAGAAAGCAGTTCAATGACTCGACCTTCACGGGACATATCTTCATCCCAACTCTCAATTGGCCACTGCCATGCACGATCGGTTTCTTCAAATACAGCTTGTAGTTGATTTGAATAGGTTTCGTCAGGACTAAAAATACGTAGATTACGTTGGTCGCGGTTTAACTTGAATGCATCGCGCATCCATTCGCCCATTTTTAACATTGAATAGCCACGTTGACCACGTGGTACTTCTGGACCATAGCTGAGTTTTTCAAGATCTGGATTGGTTAATGCTCTAACAACTTCCCCGCCATAGGTTAAATGTTGACGGCCACAGGCAAGTTGCTTGGGTGGGATTAATGAACAAATGTCGGCATCAAAAATCAGTTCGCCTTTTTCATTCATTTGATAGAGTTCTTGGAAGTCGTAACTGGCAAGCCAATTATCCAGTGCATCTAAATGGCCCTTATCAGTGGCACATTTATTGACGATTACTTGATGCGATTCGCAGTTACCTTCTAATTTCTTACCTTTATATTCACTGACACCAGTCCAACCTTTGGCTGTGCGCATTAAAATGACTGGCCATTTTGGTTTAACTACGTCTTCGCCACTGCGTGCTCGACGTTGAATGTCATTGATCATGGTATAAGCGGTATCCATGGCATTTGTCATCTGCACATAGATATCTTCTTCTAATTCGTTATCAACTATGATGGGGAAATAGCCAAGACCACGGAATTCAAGATCCAGTTCTTCATGGCTCATACGTCCCATGCGGGTAGGACCGGAAATCTTATAGCCGTTAATATGCACAATTGGCAATACTGCACCGCTGGTCGCTGGTGAAACTAAGCGGTTTGCATACCAAGATGCGGCTAATGGTCCCGTTTCTGCTTCGCCGTCACCAATTAAGACGGTTGCGATCAGATCTGGATTATCTAATACTGCCCCCCAGCCTACTGAGAGTGAGTAGCCTAATTCGCCACCTTCAAGAATTTGTCCAGGTGCTTCAGGGTTTGCATGTGAAGGATAACCATAAGCGGCAGAAAACTTCTTACAAATATCTTCGATGCCAGTTTCATTGTAGGGAATAGTTTCTGGGTAGAAATGACTTAAAGAGCCTTCAATGAATAAGTTTGCTTGTACAGCGGGAAAACCATGGCCTGGACCGACTAAATAGATAAAAGAGCGGTTATGCTTCACTATCAAGCGGTTAATGTTGGCATAGACAAAGTTAATACCTGGGCAGGTACCCCAATGGCCAAGTAAACGTGGCTTGATATCAGTATGGGCAAGTGGACGTTTATGTAAGACGTTTTGTTTGAGGTAAATTTGCGAGGTCGCAAGAAAGTTTGTCGCTCTGACGTACTTTTTCAGAGCATTGATTTCATGTATTTGTGTCATGTTAAGCCTCACTAAAACAAACAAGAGATGATTGAAGTTTCTATGGGGTTACTATATTTGTAGTTTTATTACAAAAATGTGCCCTACATCCAAATTTTAAAAGTTGTTTTTGCTGTTAAAAATAATAGCGCAACTTAGACCTTTTGTTAATCCAGCTTTAACAGTAGCTTAGCTAGTGTTGTAAGACGTGATGTCAATGACGTTTAGCTGTGCAAACGCGAGCTTGATCACATGAGCAATTTCGAATACTGTGCTATTTTGCTGCGTTGAATTCGGTAGCCGTGATGTTGTAAATTCACGGAAGGATAATTTGAAAAAATAAATCTACCGAAATTCTTACCTTTAACTTGGAAGGATTCATTCACCACAGATGTTGTACCTTTAATTGCAATTAGAGGAGCATTTGCTACGGGAAGAAGTAAAATAATATGTTAGAAACCATAGTTAATTTTTTGAATGCGCTACTTTGGGGTAAGTTGTTAGTATATGGACTAGTAGGAGCTGGTCTCTATTTCACCATTAGACTTGCCTTTATTCAGTTAACCCACTTTAAACATTCCATCAAAGTTATGACCATGAGTCGGCAAGGTTGCGATAGCGGTCTTTCTTCATTTCAAGTCTTTTGTACGAGTATGGCAGCCCGTGTCGGTGCTGGTAATATGGCCGGTGTTGCTGTTGCTATTGGTGCAGCGGGTCCAGGTGCAGTATTTTGGATGTGGCTTATCGCTATTTTAGGTATGGCGACCGCTATGGTTGAATCAACCTTAGCGCAGGTTTATAAAGTCCGAGATCATAATGGCCAGTTCCGCGGTGGTCCTTCCTACTATATGGAAAAAGGATTGGGTCAGAAATGGATGGGCATTTTATTTGCTGTCTTTTTGATCATTGCTTTTGGTTTAGTATTCAATGCAGTACAAGCTAACACTATTACCGGTGCCATGGAGCGAGTATTTGGTTTTAATCCAACCTATGTAGGGATTGGGCTAGTGATTGCCAGTGGATTTGTGATTGTCGGTGGTCTACGTAAAGTTGCGCGAGTATCTGAATTTCTTGTCCCCATTATGGCCTTAGCCTACATTCTTGTAGCCTTCATTATCGTTATTTTCAACCTAGAACAATTACCTGCGATTATTAGCTTAATTGTGAAAAGTGCTTTTGGTTGGCAAGAGGCTGCCGCTGGCGGCGTGGCTTATACTGTCGCGCAGGCAATGCAAGCGGGTATTGCTCGCGGACTTTTCTCGAACGAAGCGGGTATGGGCAGTGCGGCGAATGTCGCGGCAAGTGCATCGCCTAACCCTAATCATCCAGCATCCCAAGGTTTTGTGCAGATGATGGGTGTGTTTGCGGATACTATCGTTATCTGTACTGCAACGGCTGCGATAATCCTGCTATCAGGGGATATTGGCTCGAGTGATGATGGGATTCGATTAACCATTAATGCCATGTCTGCACATGTTGGCGACTGGGGTGGCGCATTTATTGCGGTGGCTATTTTCTTATTCTGCTTTACATCCATCATAGCCAATTACTCATACGCTGAAACAAATGTGATGTACTTAATGGGAAATAGTACCAAAGCACTGCCTTTATTCCGTTTGTGCGTGCTTGGCATGGTCATGTTTGGTGCCGTCGCTAAGATAAGTTTAGTGTGGAACTTGGCTGACGTTTCGATGGGGTTGATGGCGACGGTAAACATTGTTGCTCTATTACTATTATCGGGCCTGGCAATTCGCGTTATTAATGATTATCGCGAACAGATCAACGCGGGTAAGACTCCAGAATTCGATCGTAGTAAATTTCCTGAGTTGATGGATCAGCTTGATGATGATATTTGGCAAGATACCAGTCTCGTGCCGGCTAAAAAGCTTTAGTTAGCCTAGCGCATCGAGAATAGGCATTACTGATTGTTGTAATCGAAAAGACCACGCTGTTAAAGCGTGGTTTTTTTATGTTCGTTCAGTATCATAGGCATGTATTTTTGTTTCTGTTGGGAGTTTTTGATGTTGATATTGGTTTCGCCGGCGAAGACCTTAGATTTTGAACAGCCGCCACTGACGCAGGTGTATTCACAACCTGATTTTTTAACTTATAGTCAGGAGTTGATCCAAGTGTGTCGGCAATTGACCCCTACAGACATCGCCACTTTAATGAAGGTGAGCGATAAAATTGCGGGTTTAAATGCGGCACGTTTTGGGGAGTGGCGGCCAGATTTTAGTTTAGATAATGCAAAACAGGCCATTTTTGCTTTTAGAGGCGATGTGTATACTGGCTTTGATGCTGATACATTGTCTGAAGATGAAATTGCTCGAACTCAGTCACAACTACGTATTTTATCTGGACTTTACGGTTTGCTCAGACCGCTGGATTTAATTATGCCTTATCGTTTAGAAATGGGCACGGCACTTTCTAATCCTAAAGGTAAAAACCTATATGAGTTTTGGGGAGAGACGTTAACTCAAGCGGTAAATGAAACGCTTGCTGAAACGAGTAGTGATATTATTGTCAATCTTGCATCTAATGAATATTTTAAAGCAATAAAGCCTAAAAAACTTCAAGGGCAATTAATTTCACCCATATTTAAAGATTGTAAAAATGGTCAATATAAAGTGATCAGTTTTTTTGCTAAGCGTGCTAGAGGCATGATGGCGAGATATCTCATTACGCATCAAATTGACACTTTAGATGAATTAAAAGCATTTAATGTTGCTGGTTATTATTATAGTGAAGAGCAGAGTTCCCCAACAAATCCAACGTTTTTACGTGAAGAGCAATAGCGAAATATCGATAAGATGTTAATTGATAGAGAACAGCTAATGCTGTTCTCTATATTATTGATGGCCTATTTTTCAGATTGAGTGACTAAAGGCGTTAATGTCACCGTTGAATTTGCCATGATATAAGCAAATTGTGCGTAGGCGGCGACGTTTTGAGCCAATGCGGCAGGGTCGATTTTATCTAAGGTATCATTCGGTGTGTGATGGTAATCGAAATAATCGTGGCCATCTTGCCTCAAGGATGCAACTGGAACACCTAAGGCAGGGAGCATAGACACGTCTGGCCCGCCAGAAGCTTGGTTATTGCCCAGTGCAACGCCATTGAATGACATAGGGCTGAGCGCTTGCTGTACTTCGGTGAATATGTTCTCATTCACTTTAGTATCGATTTGATAAATTCTACCGGCCCCAAAATCAGACTCTGCAGCTATGTAGTGCAGCGGTAATTCAGCTTTATGAGCCTCTGCATACGCTTTACCGCCAACGAGCCCAACTTCTTCAGCGGCATATAGCACGACTCTAACAGTGCGAGCGGGTTTTATGGGGAGATCTTGAATATGCTTGGCTGCAGCCGTCACAATGGCGACACCAGCGCCATCATCAATCGCGCCAGTACCCTCATCCCAGGAATCTAAATGAGCACCAATGAGCACTATTTCATTGGGCTTACTACTGCCCTTTACTTCGGCAATGACATTGTAGGAAGTATTAAAACCTAAGTTTTTTGGCGACATATGCAATTCGAGCAGGGCATTAGGATCGCGTTTTAGTAATGCACCAACCAAATCAGCATCGGGATTTGACATGGCAGCCGCGGGGATTTTAGGCACGCCATCTTGGTAGCGCATGATGCCAGTATGGGCCATGCGGTCATGATCTGTGCCAATAGAGCGGATCACGATAGCAACTGCGCCTTTTTGCGCTGCAGCGACTGCCCCTTTCGAGCGGCCACCAACGCTTTTACCATAACCTTCACCAGTGATATGGCGCTCTGTTTTTTGGTCAATAAAAACAATCTTACCTTGCACCTCTTCAGGCTTGGCTTGTTGTAATGCCTCTAGGCTATCAAAGCGCGCGATTTTAGCTTGTATACCTCCAGCAGGAGTCGCAATACTGCCACCAAGCGCAGTAATGACCAACGGCTGTTCTACAGGGACGGTGATTTTGGCTTTGGCTTCACCGCGCTCCCAAATTGGCACTTGTACGGCTTCTTTATAAACACGGTCAAAACCAAGGCTGGTCAGTTTATTTATCGCCCAGTTAACGGCGAGGATATCCTTTGGACTACCTGCAAGTCTTGGACCCACTTCAACCGTGAGTGATTCGACTAAGTCATAGCTTAATTGCGAAGATAATGCTGCCTGTTGTAATTGAATGATTTTATTAGGGGCAGTTTCTACTTGAGTTTGGCACGCACTTAACCCCCCGATTAAAAGACTCGAGAGAAGTGTAGTTTGATAGGGCTTCATTAGATTTCCTTTATTTTTATTAAGCATGTCCCATTTTTAAAAACAATCTAGCAAAAAGTGTGCTTTATGTCCCGACTATATCCGTAAGGCGACGCTATATTAGCGCAGGGGTTAGTTTTAGGAGAGAAAGTGCGTAATGAATATTGAATTAATGCAGGAGCGAGCCGATCATGCCGTAGTGCTATTAAAGGCACTCGCGAACGAACGCCGTTTATTTATTCTTTGTTATTTATTGAATGAAGGAGAAATGTGCGTTGGCGAAATGAATAAAAAATTAGGCTTAAGTCAATCGGCACTATCACAACACCTTGCTTGGTTACGCAAAGATAATTTAGTAACCACACGCAAAGAAGCGCAAACGGTATTTTATTCACTCAAGAGTGATGAAGTACGGGAGATGATTCACTTATTGAACAACATTTATTGTCATTAATAGTGTTTTTCAGATATAAAAAAACCGGCAATTGCCGGTTTTTTTCATTTGCTATTTTATAGATTAAGCAGCGATTGCTTTGATCTTAGCGTTCAAACGTGCCTTTTGACGAGCGGCTTTATTCTTGTGAATAAGACCTTTAGTCGCCATACGGTCAACGATTGGTTGTGCAACAGCAAAAGCTTCTGTTGCTGTTTTGTGATCGCCTGCTTTAATTGCAGCGATTACTTTTTTAACGTATGTACGTAACATTGAGCGACGGCTGGCGTTATGCTGACGACGCTTTTCAGATTGAAGCGCGCGCTTCTTTGCAGACTTGCTATTAGCCAAGGTGCAACTCCTAAAAACTGGATTTGATACTTTTAAAGGCCGAGGAATATGCCTGCATTTAGTCACTTTGTCAATGACTATGATTGAATATTCATCATAAAGATAAATTAATCCAACCTGCCTTGGCTATCTTCGACCCAACTCGTGTAATATGTGGCGCAATTCTAGCAGCTATTACTGCAGTGTGACAGAGCCTGAATCGATTTTTTGAGATGTATCACCTAATCAATTCGATATGGGTCTGGGGGACGTTTGAGTAGAAAATTATTAAAATCTGGCCTGATTGTTAGTGCTATGACATTGATATCCCGAGTTTTAGGTCTAGTTAGGGATGTGGTTGTTGCTAATTTGATGGGCGCAGGGACAAGTGCTGATGTGTTTTTCTTTGCAAATAAAATTCCTAATTTTTTACGCCGTTTGTTTGCTGAAGGGGCTTTTGCACAGGCGTTTGTACCTGTTTTAACTGAGTACCAAGAGAAACATACCGCAGAAGAGACTCGTGATTTATTGAGTAAAGTTGCGGGCACATTAGGTTTACTAGTGACAATAGTGACCCTTTTGGGGGTGGTTGCATCACCTGTGTTGTCAGCTTTATTCGGTGGTGGTTGGTTTATCGCTTGGCTTAACAACGAGCCAGATGGTGCTAAATTTGAACTCGCTACCGTTGTGCTTAAAATTACTTTTCCTTATCTGTGGTTTATCACATTTACGGCATTAGCTGGCTCAATTTTAAATACCCGAGGCCGTTTTGCGGTATCGGCTTTTACACCCGTTTTTCTCAATGTGGCAATTATTGCGGCGGCTATTTTCTATGCGCCTACATCGACCCAGCCTGAGATTACCTTGGCTTGGGGCGTTTTTTGTGGTGGTTTGATTCAGTTCCTATTTCAAATTCCCTTTTTATTGCGAGAAAATGCGCTCGTCAAGCCTTCTTGGGGCTGGCATCACCCAGGCGTGGTGAAAATCAGAACTTTGATGATCCCAGCATTGTTTGGCGTGTCTGTCTCACAGATTAACCTGCTATTTGATACATTTATCGCCAGTTTTTTGATGACGGGTTCAATAAGTTGGCTCTATTATGCCGACCGTTTACTCGAATTCCCCTTAGGATTGTTTGGGATCGCGATTGCTACTGTGATTTTACCTGCGTTGTCACGAAACCATGTGAATGACGAAGGTGCGGGCTTTGGCAAGACGATGGATTGGGGGATTAAAGCGATTCTACTGCTAGGTCTACCGGCTATGATGGGGTTGATCGTGCTCGCAAAGCCCATGCTGATGGTATTATTTATGCGCGGCGCTTTTTCATTGCATGATGTTGAAATGGCTTCCTATAGTTTGATGGCTTATGGCAGTGGTTTGCTTAGCTTTATGTTGATTAAGGTGCTTGCTCCTGGCTATTACTCTCGTCAAGATACCAAAACACCTGTGCGTTATGGCATTATTGCCATGATCACAAACATGGGCTTTAACTTGCTGTTTGCTATTCCTTTTGGGTATGTTGGACTGGCGATTGCGACTTCGATGTCAGCATTGCTTAACGCCACATTACTATACCGAGGCTTGCATTTAGCTGGCGTTTATCGTGTTTCTAGGCCGACTATGGTGTTTTTTGCTAAAGCCGTGGTCTCTACAGCCTTGATGGTGGTAGTCTTGTATTACTTTTTGCCTTCACAACAAATTTGGTTAGATTGGCATTTGTTCGATCGTGCGAAAGCCTTGATAGGCTTAATTTTAGTTGGGGCAGTCAGTTATTTATTGTGTCTGCTTTTGCTCGGAATTCGTCCTTGGTCAATTAAACGAGGAGCTTGATTGCTGATTCTCATCGCTAGCTGTTATATAATCAGCCGATTTGCGCTTGGCAGTTGTCTAACGTTATGGAATTAATCCGCGGTATACATAACATTTTGTCATCCCACCACGGGTGTGTATTGACTATAGGTAATTTTGACGGCGTCCATCGTGGTCATGCACAAGTGATTGCGAATTTAGTGCAGAAGGCGAAGCAGTTATCGCTGCCATCGACATTAATGACGTTTGAGCCTCAGCCGCAAGAATTGTTTAGCGGCGACAACGCGCCGGCTCGTTTAAGTTTATTACGTGATAAAGTCATTTTACTCGATGAACTCGGGGTTGAGCGGTTAGTGTGTGTTAACTTTAATCGCACTTTTGCTAATCAACCTGCAGAGCATTTTATTGAAGAATTGTTGGTCAGCAAACTGGGTGTCAAATACCTCGTCGTCGGTGATGATTTTTGTTTTGGTCAAGGCCGTAAAGGCAATTTTGAAATGCTAGTGCAGGCGGGTATCCAATATGGATTTACTGTGGTCAGCACTCAAAGTTTTATGCTGGGCTCGCAAAGAGTGAGCTCGACTGCTGTGCGTGAACAATTGGCGAAGGGCAATCTTGAACAGGCGAGACGCCTATTAGGACATCCTTTTACCTTGAGTGGCCGTGTAGCGCATGGGCAAAAAATTGGCCGCACAATTGGTTTTCCCACCGCGAATATCGCCTTAAAGCGCAATGTTGTGCCGGTACGCGGTGTGTTTGCGGTTAAATGTTATTGGGATAACAGCGATATTTATGAGGGCGTAGCCAATATTGGGTTTCGCCCGACAGTGAACGGTCAAGTGTGTCAGCTTGAGGTGCATCTTTTTGATTTTGAAGGTGACATTTACGGCAAACATGTTGAAGTCGAGTTGGTGGCTAAACTCCGAGATGAGCAACCTTTTGACTCATTGGATGCGCTAAAAAAACAGATTTTAAATGATGCAAATGAAGCCAGAGCTTTATTTGGTAATGATGCAGGCTGAAATTTATCAGTTTAATTAACGGTATAGGATCAATGAGCGACTATAAATTTACTTTGAATTTGCCGGAAACAGAGTTTCCGATGCGTGGTAATTTGGCAAATCGCGAGCCAGAGATGTTAGAGCGCTGGACAAAAGACGGTTTGTATCAACAGATCCGTGATAGCCGAATTGGCCGTACTCCCTTCATTTTGCATGACGGCCCACCGTATGCGAATGGCAGTATTCATATTGGTCACTCAGTTAATAAAATCCTCAAGGACATTATTGTTAAGTCAAAAACCATGTCTGGTTTTGACGCGCCTTATGTACCAGGTTGGGATTGCCATGGTTTGCCTATTGAGCTGAAAGTTGAGCAAAAAGTGGGTAAGCCAGGTCAAAAAATCTCTGCAGCAGAATTCCGTGAAGAATGCCGTAAATACGCTGCAGAGCAAGTTAACGGTCAACGTGAAGACTTTATCCGTTTAGGTGTGTTGGGTGATTGGCAAAATCCGTACTTAACAATGGATTTTTCGACGGAAGCTAATATCGTTCGTTCTTTATCGAAAGTGATTGAGAGTGGTCACTTGCATAAAGGCGTCAAACCTGTGCATTGGTGTACCGACTGTGGTTCAGCCTTAGCCGAAGCCGAAGTCGAATATGAAGATAAGACATCACCCGCAATCGATGTGGCGTTTGTCGCCGCTGACAGTAAAGCCGTTGCGGCTAAGTTTGGGGTAAGCGATTACTCACATCCTGTCTCTATGGTAATTTGGACGACCACGCCATGGACGCTACCAGCGAACCGCGCCTTGTCTTTGAGTCCTGAACTGGATTACAGCTTAGTCGAATTCGAAAAAGACGGTGTGACGCAAGCGCTTATTTTAGCTGAAGTCTTGGTTGAATCTTGCCTGACTCGCTATAACATCGAAAGCCATACTGTGCTTGGTACAACCAAAGGCGCCGCGCTTGAGCTTGTCCGCTTTAATCACCCGTTCTTGGATTTTGATGTGCCTGCAATTTTAGGTGATCACGTCACTACTGATGCGGGTACCGGTATCGTTCATACTGCCCCTGGTCACGGTCAAGACGACTTTGTTGTTGGTCAAAAGTACGGCTTAGAAGTCGCAAACCCTGTTGGCGACAACGGTGTATACAAGCCTGATACTGAGTATTTTGCTGGGCAACATGTTTTTAAAGCTAACGATAACGTCGTAGCTTTGCTGAGAGAAAAAGGTGCCTTGCTGAATCACGTGGCTTACCGTCACAGCTACCCACATTGCTGGCGCCACAAAACACCAATTATATTCCGCGCGACACCGCAGTGGTTCATCTCTATGGATAACCACGGTCTACGTACGCAAGCATTGAAAGAAATCGAACAGACTCAATGGATCCCTGATTGGGGCCAAAGTCGTATCGAAAAAATGGTTGAAAACCGCCCTGACTGGTGTATCTCACGCCAACGTACTTGGGGTGTGCCTATCACGTTGTTTGTGAACCGAGAAACCGAAGAGTTGCACCCTGATAGCGTGTCGTTAATGGAACGTGTAGCCAGCCGTATTGAACAGCAAGGCATTCAAGCTTGGTGGGATCTTGATGCCGCCGAATTGTTGGGTGACGAAGCGGAACAATACCGCAAAGTAACCGATACCTTAGACGTTTGGTATGACTCTGGCTCAACATTCTCATCAGTGGTAGCCGCACGTCCTGAATTCCACGGACACGGTGTTGACTTGTATCTTGAAGGTAGCGATCAACATCGCGGTTGGTTTATGTCATCTTTGATGATTTCAACCGCAATGAATGGCAAAGCACCGTATAAGCAAGTGCTTACCCACGGTTTTACCGTCGATGGTAAAGGCCGTAAGATGTCAAAATCTATTGGTAACGTGATTGCACCACAAACGGTAACCAACAAATTAGGCGCCGATATTCTGCGTTTATGGGTTGCGGCAACAGATTACAGCGGTGAGATGACGGTTTCAGACGAAATCTTAAATCGCAGCGCCGATGCCTATCGTCGTATTCGCAACACTGCCCGTTTCTTATTAGCCAACTTAAACGGTTTCGAGCCCGCTAAGGATTTAGTGGCCGTTGAAGATATGGTGGCGTTAGACCGTTGGGTTGTTCGCCGTGCCGCTGCGCTGCAACAGGAAATCATCGAAGCCTATGATCAATATAACTTCCATATAGTGACTCAAAAACTGATGCAGTTCTGCTCGGTTGAGTTAGGCAGTTTCTATCTGGATATCATTAAAGATCGCCAATATACGGCTAAGCAAGAAGGCCATGCACGTCGTAGTTGTCAATCGGCGCTGTATCTGATCTCTGAGGCCATGGTGCGTTGGATTGCGCCAATTCTAAGCTTCACTGCTGACGAAGTATGGCAACTACTGCCTGGCGAGCGTGATGCTTATGTCTTTACCCAAGAATGGTATCAAGGCTTGAAATCAGTCACCTTAGCGACTGATTTAAGCGATGATTATTGGCAGCAGTTACTAACCGTGCGTAATGAAGTCAATAAAGTGATTGAACAAGCTCGCCGCGACAAACGTATCGGTGGCTCATTAGAAGCTGAAGTGACCTTGTTTGCGGATGCTGCCTTGACTGAGCAATTAACCCATATCGGCGATGAGCTGAGATTTGTGTTGTTGACCTCTGAAGCCAAAGTATTGCCTTTAGCCGATGCGACATTGGAAGCGGTTGAGACTGAGTTGGCATCACTGAAATTAGTGGTTGCTTCAAGCACTGCCGAGAAGTGTGAGCGTTGTTGGCACCACAGAGAAGAGGTTGGCACTATTGAGGCTCACCCAACACTTTGTACTCGCTGCGTAACCAATATTGAAGGTGACGGCGAAGTTCGTCAGTTTGCGTAAAGGATCTGTATGCCATTAACTTGGAAAGACAGTGGCTTACGTTGGTATTGGGTAGCTGTATTGGTGTTTTTAGCCGATCAGCTATCTAAGCAATGGGTCTTAGCCAATTTTGATTTGTATGAATCAGTGAAATTATTGCCTTTCTTTAATTTCACTTATGTACGTAACTATGGTGCAGCTTTTAGTTTTTTAAGTGAAGCTGGAGGTTGGCAGCGCTGGCTGTTTACGATTGTTGCGATTGGATTCAGTACGTTATTGACTGTGTGGTTGCGTAAGCAATCGTCTTCTTTGTGGAAACTGAATCTAGCTTACACCTTAGTGATTGGTGGTGCTTTAGGTAATTTAGTCGATCGATTGATGCATGGTTTCGTGGTTGATTTTATCGATTTCTTCTGGAATAAGAGCCATTATCCAGCATTCAATATTGCCGACGCTGCCATTTGCGTCGGTGCAGTGCTGATTATTTGGGATGCATTTGTAAGCGATAAGTCTGAAGCTGATAGCGCTGAAGGGGTTAAAAAGTGACTGTGACACGTTCATTATTATGCCACATGAACATTGTGCTTGCTGATGGCTCAACTGCCGATAGCACTAAAGCTTCGGGTAAACCGGCTCGATTAAATGTGGGTGATGGTACTTTAAGTCCTGCATTTGAGGCGCAGCTGGTGACGCTTGCTGAAGGTGATAAGCACAGTTTCACGCTTGAAGCGATTGATGCCTTTGGCGAGTCCAATCCTGATGCTATCCATTATCTAGATCGAAGCCGTTTTCCGGCTGACATGAGTTTAGAGGCTGGCGTGATTGTGAGTTTTGCTGGCCCTGGTGGTAGTGAGATCCCAGGTATTGTCCGTGATGTTGCGGGTGATTCCATCACAGTCGATCTTAATCATCCTCTGGCAGGACACAAGATCACTTTTGAACTGGACGTAGTAAAGGTATTTTAAGATGAAACTCGATCCTACTAGCCCAAGTTTAAATATTATGCTCGCTAACCCGCGCGGTTTTTGTGCGGGTGTTGATCGTGCTATCAGTATTGTTGAACGGGCGTTGGAATTATTTTCGCCTCCTATCTATGTTCGCCATGAAGTCGTGCATAACCGCTATGTCGTGCAGAATCTGAAGGATCGCGGTGCGGTTTTTGTCGAAGAGTTAGATCAAGTGCCGGATAACAACATTGTTATCTTCAGTGCCCATGGTGTATCTCAAGTGGTGAGACAAGAGGCTAAGGCGCGAGGGCTGAGAGTCTTTGATGCGACGTGTCCTTTAGTGACTAAAGTACATCTTCAGGTGACGCGTGCCAGCCGCAAAGGTATTGAGTGCATCCTGATTGGCCATGAAGGGCACCCTGAAGTCGAGGGTACTATGGGTCAATACGATAATCCTAATGGTGGTGTTTATCTGATTGAATCGCCTGCAGATGTTGAAGCTTTGGAAGTGCGCGATCCCAATAATCTTTGCTTCGTGACACAAACTACTTTGTCTGTAGATGATACTTTGGACATTATTGTTGCGTTACAAAAAAGGTTTCCCTCTATTGAAGGTCCGCGAAAAGACGATATTTGTTATGCAACGCAGAATCGTCAAGATGCGGTACGTAATTTGTCTGCAGACGTTGATTTGTTGATTGTTGTTGGCTCAAAGAACAGCTCTAACTCTAATCGTTTACGCGAGCTAGCATTGAAAACAGGAACTCAGTCTTATCTAGTGGATACTGCAGATGATGTTGAGTCTAGTTGGTTTGATAATGTTACACGTGTAGCCGTCACCGCTGGAGCTTCAGCCCCCGAGGTTTTAGTCCAACAAGTGGTTCAAGCAATCGCTAAACTTGCTCCTAGTGTTGTGACTGAAGTTGAAGGGCGTAAAGAAGACACTGTTTTTGCTGTGCCAGCCGAATTACGTTAAATAGTGACTGTTTAATTCTGAAAAAAGGGTTCGCAATGCGAACCATTTTTTTATGCAAATTTTTAGCGGCTGTTCTATTCGACTTTGTTATTAATGGTTTGGTTATTAGAAATTGCTTGTTTAAGGCTTATCTAGAGCTTAGCTATCTAGAGTGTAGTGATTTTCCTATCTATTGAGATCGAGATTAACCTGTTGAATCTGTGTCGAGATCACTTGGTTCACTGGGCGTTTTTGGCGTCGAGGTTTCGACCGCAGCGGCTGTTGCTTTAGTCGCGTGTTTTACTCGGCGGACACTTTTTACTTTAGGTTTAACCTTAACAGGTACCGCTTGTTCCGCATCGTTTGCCGCGTTTTCAACTGCTGTATTATCCTGTAATTCCAATGATTTTTCTGACGTTTTTTCGGCCTTAGTTCGCACGCTGGTCTGAGTGAGCTTATCGGTATTTGCCTCTGTCACTGCTTTTGGTGCTTTAGTGGGCTTAGTCGCTTTCTCTTGTGGGTTATCAGTGGTAGCCACCGGTTGATCTTCGGTTAGCTCTTGCGCCAAACCATCATTAACACTTTCTGATGGCTCTTTAGCTAATGATCGTTTCTCAGGTTTTTTCGGCGCTTGACGCAACTTAACCCGAAAGCGACGGCGGTCGAAGTCGGCACGTTTGAAAGACAAAGAGCGCGAAAGTAACATACCAATCAAGCCTGCAACCAGCAGCATGATTTGTTGTTGCTCCATGTTTAAATTATGGGCTTCTTTGATTTCATTGAAAAATAACTTGGTATCAAGCCTGACTTCGACATAACCTAGATTTTTCCCTTCTTGGATCACGGGCTCTACATAGGGAGGATATTTGCTTAGCAGCAAATTCATTTCTTCCGAGTCAGGATCAACTACATCCTTAGTGATGCTTTGAGCGAAGGATAGCCGCATGCCTTGGTCACTGAAGATGGCGGCGGACATCACCTTAGGATCTTCCACTAAAGCGCTGGCGAGCCATTGCAACTGCTCGTCATTTTGCAGTTGTAGCGCGGGCGCGGCACCATAAGCGGTTTGCTGTACCAGTAATCTGGCCATCTTTTGAGTTTGGGACTTTAGAAGCAGCTGACCTTGTAGTAGGCTTGTTTGCCACAATTGTACTAAGCCGAATATCAAGGCGAAGGCGGCGGCAATTTGGATCAGTCTACTGATTTTATGGCTTTTCTTTAGCCCTTTAAGATATAACACTTTGACCCTTAAAATGTAGAGCGCTTGCCTAATCATAATTGATTCTGAGTGAGCCCGATAGTTGGAGAATTTAAGTCCGATGGAAAGCTTGAACCAAGATGCGCTTTTTTTGTGGTTAGTCTCTGACCATTCCCCAAGGTTTGAACGCCAAGGGCAAGTGTTTGAACGTTATCAAGAGTCAGCAAACCCCGCTGGTGTTTCACGCGTGCGAATTATTTATCAAGATGCCGCGGTAGAGGCGACAATATCGGCCTGGATAGCACAATTGCCTCAGTCTAATGTTATCGGTATCGCCCATATCGAACGCCAAGTTGGTTTACATTGTATCGAGTTGGCACTGGTAAATTTGCCTTCTCAGGCGCAGTTAGCGGCATTCCCGCAGTCTTTAGCTGAATTGCATGTCATCAATTTTGATTTGCCTTGCTTGAATCATCCCGGTTTATTAGTGATGGACATGGATTCAACGGCGATTCAGATTGAATGTATTGATGAATTAGCGGCTATGGCGGGCGTTGGCGAGCGCGTGGCGGCGATTACTGAACGTGCTATGCAAGGTGAGCTAGATTTTGAGCAGAGTTTGCGCCAGCGCGTGGCACAGCTTAAGGGCGCTGATGCCAGTATTATCACGACCTTGTGCGACAACTTGCCTTTGATGCCAGGGCTTGAGCCTATGCTTTTAGAGCTTAAATCCCATGGCTGGCGTTTAGTGGTGGCATCTGGCGGCTTTACGCCTTTTGTTGGCCATTTAAGGCAGCTTTTAAACTTAGATGCGGCCTTTGCTAATGAGTTAGTGATCACTGACGGTAAACTTGCGGGGGAAGTAACAGGTAAAGTTGTGGATGCGCAGTTTAAAGCAGATGTGGTTGAGCGTTGCAGTGAGCAGTGGCAAATTCCAAAAGGCCAAAGAGTCGCGATCGGCGATGGCGCGAATGATATTCCTATGGTGATGGCAGCGGATTTTGGTATCGCTTTCCATGCCAAACCTAAGCTGGCAGCGGCGGCGGATGCCAATATTCGCCATCTCGACCTGCGGGTTCTACCCTATCTGCTACAAATCTAGGTTATTCATTTATTTAAATATAAGTCTGGATATAGACTGAGTTAGAGTAAGGACTCTTGTCTTTTATCGATGAACTGGTAGTTTAGGGAGATTGATAAACTACCAGTGACTTATTTTGACTCAGCTTGCCCAAGGCTCAATTTCGACCATTTCACAGTCTTCAATCTACCTGCCGTACCGCGATGGTCAACTGCATCTACGCCAGTTATTACCGGCTGCGCCTGATTTTTCTAAAACGCCTATCCTCATGCTCCATGGCGCTATGTCTAACGGTCGGGTGTTTTATAGCCAGAGTGGCCGTGGTCTTGGTTGTTATTTAGCGAAGGCGGGATTTGTAGTGTATGTGCTGGATACTGCAGGAAGAGGGCTCAGCTTGCCTAAAATCGATCGTGATTTTACCTTAGGGCAGGGTGAAGTGATCCGCGAGCAGTTACCTTTAGTGCAGCAGGCTATTCTCGATTTACATCAAAAAGTCTGCCAAGAGCAGACGACTCGTAAAGCCGTGGCGCCTTTGCAGGTGCATTGGTGCGCCCATTCATGGGGCGGCGTGTTGATGGCGAGTAGTTTGGCCCGATATCCTGATTTGCAGCAAAGCGTTCGTTCACTGCTTACTTTCGGTAGCAAACGGACAATTCGGGTTAAGTCCTTCAAAAAGTGGTTAATGGTTGATGTTTTTTGGAATCGTTTAGCGCCAGGTTTAGCGATGGGCCAAGGTTACCTCGCCGCCGATAAGCTGCGCATTGGGATGGATAATGAGAGCCGTGCCTCATTAGTTCAAAGTATCGATTGGGTGCGGGGTGATTGGATCGATCACGATGATAGATTTGATTATGCGAAAGCGGCAAAGCATGCTCATTGGCCACCGGCTTGGTTTATCTCAGGGCAAAACGATACTGTGTTGGGGCATCCAGAAGATGTGGCGGATATGATCGTAGAGTGTGGTTTTAAACGGGTTAAATCGACGCTTCTCTCTAAGGATAATGGCTTTAAGCATGACTATGGTCATGCAGATATGCTGACGCATTTAGATGCCACCAGCGATCATTTTCCTAAGATAAGGGATTGGTATTTAAGTTTTGATCTGGCGGTATTAAACAATTAAGACTGCTTTTTATGAAGTACTGGGTATCTTAATTCGACTTCTTGGGTAATATCTAACAGTTCGCCGACACCAATCACACGCCATAACTGTTCTTCTAACTGCTTAGCTTTATGGTTTGCATGAATATTAATGTATTCCAATTCACGGCGTAGGTAGTTCATGTCAGGCTTCTCTGTCGCGCCGCGATAAATCCGTAGGGCGAGGAACCTGCCTAGTGCTTTGCTCTGATTGATAAAGGTTATCTGTGCTTCGACATCACCGATTTCAGTAGCAAGAGTGCACTTTAAAAAGATTTTTCCGCGAGATTGACGAATTAACTGAATAAATACTTCAATAAAATCCATGTCCTGTTGAGGTTTCATTTGACGGATAGGTTCGAGAATATCTTGCTTAAAAAAACCGTCTTTTAGCAGTGGCGCTAAATTATATTGCAGGGTATCTGAGGTGCCTGCGGCAAAAATATCGCTGATCTCATCCTGTTGCGTGCCAACGCCTAAACAAGCGACTTGGGCGGATTTTGTCGTTTTTTCAACAAAATAGGGCACAGAATGTAAATCATGCATCAAAATATTTTTTAAACCATCGGCAAGTTCTTTGATTTCACTATTGTTTTCGGTGAGTTGCTCTAATTTTTCTTTGTTATGGGCAATAAGTTTATTTAAAAATTCGACCCCAACATGGGGTGTATGACCCATAACAGCGGTTAAATGTAAGGTTACACCATTCTTGCGGGTACGCACTAAGCGGTAGGGGAGGTTATCTAGCTGTGTTTTGCCTGCGATGGTTTGGAGCTTTGGGAAGCTTAACAGTAGTGGTTTATTTGATGAAAAATCTGCAGGATTATCCAAGGTTAATTGCATGCCTCGGCTAGAAATATCTAAAGTAATGCCCGTGGCTTTGTGCTTGTCTTGAGTCACATTGACTAAGGTTTTAAAGGCGAAACGCGCTTCTTGGCGTCGCTCGCTAAACTGCATGGAAACTAACTTAATTTGATTGGTGGTCAGTCGTTGTTGACCAAAGGTTTTTAGGGCGTTGGCATTACTGTCGTCTTGCCAAACTTTGTAATGGCCTCTGGTATCTTCGTTACTGATTTCGATGAGCTGAAGCAAATGACTAAATTGTGATAATTGTTGTTCGACCAATGGGCTAAATTTTGCTTCATCTCCTGGGAGGGTCGCACGTCGATAACCCTTATCATGATAAATTTTATCTTGGGTGACTTTGAAGATCCGCCAGCTGGGCTTGGTCGATGCAAAGCCTAAAAATAAAGGCATCATGCCCTTAGCTTTAAGCTCTGCTAAGGTGGCAGAGTAAAAATATAAGCAACCTTGGGCATTATAGGTAAAGCTAAAAAATAGCCCATGGTCGGGATTTTCAGGGTGATTAAGTAGCTCAGATAAACGGCTTGGTGTCAGCATAGCTGGTAACTGACTCACATCATTTTCATCTTGAAAATAATGCACTATCTGCTGGTTATCTCGGCTGAGTAGCATGTGGCTCAAACCTTGAGTTTGAGTATTGAAATATAAAGGTAAGTGCGGCAAATGGGGTAAATAATGACGCTCAAATCCAAGCCCTGTTGCTGTGACTATCACATCATTCACATCTACTTTGTAACGCAGTTTGTAGCCGCGGATTAAATTGCCAAGCATTTCACTTAAGGCTTCGCTGCCCCCAATACGCTTGAGTCTTAACCAAATATATTCGCCATTGGTTTGGCTATCGACAACCTCATAGTCAACACCGAGCTGGAGATCGGGATAGTAAAACTCCTCACTGAGTTCCAGTAACTTTATTTTTAGGGGATGGTCGAGATCGAAGGGATGGTTGGCTGCAAGACGAATACGGGCACCACCTACGGATAAATCTGCAGTTATTCCTTGTACTTCACCACGACCAGTTTGCGATGCTGCGATGCGAATACTGTAATTCATCCGCTCTTCTGTGCGGTTGAAATAACTGCCTAATACCACGCCGGGCACCATAAAAGGCTCTGACTCAGCGGCCTCTACCTGCGTGACACCTTGGCGCAACTTTAACCGACGTTGTTGGTGAGCATTGAGCACATACTCGTATACTCCCAAGGTATATTGATTGCGAAACAGTGACATGGCCTCATGCATACTGTTTTTGGCGGGTTCATCTAAAAAATGTCGCTGTTGACCTAACATCACTTCAACACAAGGAAGCTCAGATTTATCCCTGAGATCGATAATTCGCGTGCATGGTGAAGCCAAACGACTGAGTTCCATTTTCACTAGAAAACGGGTCGAATTGGTTTCATCTATCGTCAGCTGCTGGAAAATCTCTTGGAAGTTAGGTTCCATGAGCAATGGCTTGAGCTGTTCGATGAGTGCACTATGGTTATCTAGACTCATGTAGGGTTCTTTTTAATGCTTATTTTGTATTGGGCTGTTAGTCTTATGTCGGCAGTATTCGCAGTTACTTAAATTGATTTTATACAGATTTTAATGAGTTATGGCAAAGAATAAAACGGCGTACGTATGTAATGAGTGTGGGCAAGACTTTCCCCGTTGGCAAGGGCAGTGTAGCGCTTGTCAGGAATGGAATACGATCACTGAGGTGAGGCTCGGTGCAGCTTCGCCTGGGCGCAGCACTAAGTTTGTCGGTTATGCCGGAGCAAGCAGCAATGAAGTGAAGACATTAGATCAAATCGATCTCAATGCCTTACCGCGGATCTTGAGTCATTTTGGCGAATTAGATCGAGTGCTCGGTGGTGGGATTGTACCAGGTTCTGCCATTTTGATAGGCGGACATCCAGGCGCAGGTAAGAGTACGCTTTTATTGCAAACTCTGTGTCATCTGGCCGAGCAAATGCCTGCACTGTATGTCACGGGTGAAGAATCGTTGCAGCAGGTAGCTATGCGCGCCCATCGCCTTGGTTTACCAACCAATAAATTGCGGATGTTGTCTGAAACCAGCGTCGAGCAAATTTGCGAAGTTGCCCTTAAAGAATTGCCTAAAGTCATCGTTGTTGACTCGATTCAAGTGATGCACATGAGTGATGTGGCATCGAGCCCTGGCAGTGTGTCGCAGGTGCGTGAATCCGCTTCTTACTTAACCCGTTTTGCGAAAGAAAATGGCATTGCCGTGATCATGGTCGGCCATGTAACCAAAGATGGCAGTTTGGCTGGGCCCAAGGTATTGGAGCATTGTATCGACTGCTCTGTGATGTTCGAAGGGGATAGCGATAGTCGTTACCGCACCTTGCGCTCCCATAAAAATCGTTTTGGCGCGATCAATGAATTAGGCGTATTTGCCATGACAGAGCGCGGCTTAAAGGAAGTCGCCAATCCTTCGGCAATCTTCCTTTCTCGTGGTGAAGAAGAATCTTCTGGATCGCTTGTCATGGTGGTTTGGGAAGGCACGCGGCCCTTGCTGGTGGAGCTGCAAGTGCTGGTGGATAACTCGGCCATGTCTAACCCGCGCCGCGTGGCTGTGGGTATGGATGCAAACCGTTTGGCCATGTTGCTTGCCGTAATGCACCGCCATGGTGGTTTGCAGATGTCGGATCAGGACGTGTTTGTTAACGTGGTGGGCGGCGTGAAAGTGACTGAAACCAGTGCCGACTTAACCTTGCTGCTTGCTATGGTATCGAGTTTTCGCGGTGATATTTTGCCTAGCGATTTAGTGGCCTTTGGTGAGGTCGGGCTGTCCGGCGAAATTCGTCCTGTGCCCAATGGGCAAGAGCGATTAATCGAAGCCGCTAAGCATGGTTTTAAGCGAGCAATAGTGCCCAAGGCCAATGTGCCGAAAAAGCCTCCTGCTGGGATGGAAGTGGTGGGTGTTTCTAAGTTATCCGAAGCGCTAGAAGCGATTTAGCATCAAATGCTCGCGAAGTGAGTTAACACCAGCAAGCAAAACAGCGCCATGAGGCGCTGTTTGTGTTTGTGAGCGAGTGTCTTAATCTGTGATATTGTGTTTTTCGATAAACAACATGAGTTCACGATTCAGCAAAGAAGCATCACCTAGGTTCAGTTCCACCATACGTTTTAGGTGGCTGATACTATCAACATCGATAAAGTTACACTTCAAACCTAATTGGGCATTTTTTTGATGGACCAACTCAGTTTCCATACGGATCTCAATGTCAGATTCTGGTAAGGCAAAACTGAGGGTAATAGCATCACCCGAATTAATAAAATTTTGCGGTTCTTCAACCAAGGCGCCATTTAGACTCAAATCGAGAATGGTCGTCTCCCACTGTGCACCACCTTGTTGTAGATGTGCGCTCGTGGCAAATAGAATCCGCGAAAACTTACGCCTTTCGTCCATACCCAATCCTTTTTCTTTCATAGTCAGCTAAGTGTAGTCCCATCAGTGCCTCTAAGCATAAGTCATATTGATGTGACTGTAAAAGCAGAGTAATTTTTTGTTCAATAAAGCTACCAAGATCGCATATTCACGCAGGCGGTGAATGACGAGGTGTTCGTTACAGACAGCGTAAGTGTGGCTCCTTGTACAGCAACCCCTGAAACGTTAATACGCCAAGTATCAATACACTAAGTATCAAGGTTTGGTTGACTTGCCATATTCTAATATTGGGAGATGAAGGAGGGGGGAAGTTAGCGTACGTTTACGCGGCACTGGCAGACTCTTATCGTGATTAATGTGATATTAAGTAGCAGTTATTACATAGGTTTAGGCGTTTTTTTAAACAACTGATTTCGGCTTTTGCCGCTAATTTTTTATCGAAGTGCAGGTGATGTCTTAGCTATCTTTGGGAGATTCCAGTATCATCCGCGGCCAACAACGGCTGCGTCTACATGATTAATGGCTTTTTAATCATCGCGAAGCATCACTGCTTGCAGATCATGGATTTTTCCCACAGTAGGAAAATGATGTGGATCTCTCACCCAAGTCTGATGGATTTGGGGCTCTAATCTGCCGCAGCCAGCGTCGCCAATTGCGTTTTAGGGTAATTGGTACCGACCCCATTTTAAGAGATCACAAGGTATAACAACATTATGTCTGAGCAATTGAGTTCAACAGCCGTACCCTCTGGTTCGTTTCTGGACCGTTATTTTTCTATTCAACAACGTGGCAGCACAGTTCGCCAAGAAGTGATTGCGGGATTAACAACTTTCCTCGCTATGGTCTACTCGGTGATTGTGGTGCCAAACATGTTAGGCCAAGCGGGATTTGATCCTGGTGCCGTGTTTATCGCTACCTGTTTAATTGCATCATTTGGTTCTTTGCTCATGGGTTTATGGGCAAACTTACCTATGGCGATTGGCTGCGCGATTTCGCTTACCGCCTTTACTGCGTTTAGCTTAGTGCTCGGTCAGGGCATGTCGATTCCGGTTACCTTAGGCGCGATTTTCCTGATGGGCGTGACCTTTACGCTTGTGAGCGTGACCGGTGTTCGTCAGTGGGTGCTGGCTAATTTACCTAAGGGCATAGCCCACGGTACTGGCATAGGTATCGGCTTGTTTTTACTCTTGATTGCGACTAACAGCGTGCAATTGATTGTGGCCAATAGCGCAGGCTTACCGGTGAAGTTGGGCGACATTAACAGCTTACCTGTTATCGCGACTATTCTAGGTTTAGCGGCAACTATCGGTTTAGAGCGCCGCGGTGTACCTGGTGGTATTCTGTTGGTGATTATCGCGTTATCGGTATTTGGTTTAGTGTTCGATCCGAGCGTGAAATACCAAGGTTTGTTTGCCTTGCCTGATTTAACCTCAGAGCATTCACTGATTGGTCAGCTCGATATCATGGGCGCCTTTAATCCTGTGGTATTGCCTATCGTATTAGCGTTAGTGATGACGGCGATTTTTGATGCGACCGGCACTATCCGTGCTGTGGCTGGGCAAGCGAATTTACTCGATAAAGACGACAATATTGTCGGCGGTGGTAAAGCCTTAACCTCAGACTCAGTCAGCAGTATGGTGGCAGGTTTAGTCGGCGGAGCACCAGCGGCTGTGTATATCGAGTCGGCGGCGGGGACTGCAGCGGGCGGTAAGACAGGTTTAACCGCGACTATCGTTGGCGTACTGTTTTTATTGATGATGTTTTTAGCGCCATTAAGCTACTTAGTGCCTGCCTATGCGACAGCGCCTGCTTTGATGTATGTGGGTTTGTTGATGCTGAGTAATGTGGCGAAACTCGATTTTGACGATAAAGTTGATGCCATGTCGGGCTTAACCTGCGCTGTGTTTATCATCTTAAGCTGTAATATCGTTACCGGTATAATGCTGGGTTTTGTGACACTGGTGGTAGGCCGTATTTGCAGTGGCGAATGGCGCAAACTGAAGTTAGGCGTGCTTGCCATCACCTTAGGTTTAGTGGTGTTCTATATGGGTGGTTGGGCGATTTAAGCTAGGCAAACTGAGTGATTTGAACTGAGTTATTGATAACAGAAGCGAGTGCAGTCTTAGGATTAGCACTCGCTTTGATTTTGTGCTCTGTACTCACAATAGGCACGTAATAAGTCTTTCCAAGTAACAATCCCAACCAATTTACCGTCCTCTAACACGGGTAAGCAGCCTATATTGTTATCTAATAACATGCGGGTAGCCGTGTCTAAATTGATGTGGGGTGCGACGGTAACCGGATTACGCGTCATCACTTGATGCACACGTTTTTGTAGGGTTTCTAAGTCTCTTGCGGTTTCGGCGCTACTGCCCAAGTTCGGGCTAATCGCACGCAATAGATCCCGCTCCGATAACACGCCTTCAAGTTGGTACTCATCTACGACCAACAAGTGATGAAAGCTCGCTTGGTCGAAGATTTCCTTCGCCACAGTTAATCGATCGTCCATTTCAACCGTGACGACTCGGGTACTCATAATATCGGCGATAATGATCGGCATGATGATCCCCTGTTAAGCTTGCGCATCCTAGGATGCGCTCTGTTAATGCGCTGCATTACAGTTACTTATAACAGAGTGGTGCAAGTTTAGCCAACACCCATTACAAAGTTTTAACTCAAAGATCTTGGACCTCTGGCTCATCATCCGCTGTTATTGGCATCCGCTCCGATTCGGGTAAGTGTGCGCCTATGTAGCGTTGATACTTTTTGCCTTTCAGTTTGTGGGTGTCCACCAGCACTAAGCCATCGATACAATCGCCAAAGTCGGCGTCGATACCAAAGGCGAGAAACTTAACCCCATCCGCTTTACACAGTTCACCATATTGTTTGTAGAGCGTAGGTACGGCCGCCCCCATACTCGCGAGCACTTGTTTGAGTTGCTTAAAGTTACTCTGATAATCCTCGGAGAAATACAAGTCATCTAACTTAGCTTTTTGGGATTTAGATAAGCCAAAGGGTGACATGGAAACTGCCATCTGCTGCGCAGGTGCAAATTCCCGCGCATAAAAGTGCACTAGCATTTCCCTAGCACTTCCAGGCAGTTGATTACTGATGGACACAGGGCCAAATAGATAACGATATTCAGGATGCTTGGCGAGATAAGCCCCAATGCCAAACCACAGATAATCTAAACTGCGTTTACCCCAATATTTAGGCTGCACAAAGCTGCGACCGAGTTCTAACCCTTGCTTCACAAAGGGCATAAAGCTGTCGGCGTATTGGAATAGGGATTGGCTGTAGAGTGCGTTGTCGCCATATTTTGCTAAGACTTGCTCACCACTGGCAAAACGATAGGCGCCGATAATTTCAAACTGCTCTTTATCCCACAACACTAAGTGTTGGTAGTAGGAATCGTATTTATCGATATCGCGGCGCTTGCCCGAACCTTCGCCTACGGCGCGAAAGGCGATTTCCCTCAGGCGGCCAATTTCCCGCATGATGGGATTACTGTCGTGGTGTTGGTAGAGATAAATCAACTTGTTATCTTGCGTTTCCCCTAGAAGTTCACATTGTTGCAGTGCCGCTTGCAGTTCACGGCGCGATTCGGGGTGGGCGATAGCGCTTTGGGTGATAAACAGTGGATCTTTATCTTTGCCAATACGATACAAGTGATTTTTAAGCAGTTTTATCTTGGTCTTGAGTGGAAAGTCCATTGAGCGTACGGCTTCATTGGGAATGAGCTCGCCAATGCGGATCGGCATATTACGTTTAGCCTGCTTGAACATTTCCTTCACTAGCAGCAGTGTCGCGAGTGGCTTGTAAATCATAGATGCGCCGTAGAAAGTGGCAGAGTTTTTGGCATCTAAAAATATTGGCAGTAGGGGCGCATTGCAGGAAATCGCCATCTTTAAAAAGCCTGAGTGCCATTGGGTATCACGCACGCCGTTAGGACGCAAACGCGAGACTTCGCCCGACGGAAAAATCAGCACTGCGCCTTCGTTACGCAGGTGCTGGTGGATTTTTTCTAAATGCTGTTTCGGTGTGCCGCCGGTCATATTGCGCACTGGCAGTAGGATTGAGTGCAGCGGTTCCAGCGCCATTAAGAGTTCATTGGCGACGACTTTGATATCAGGGCGAACTTCACTGATGAGTTTGATGAGCGCTAATGCATCGAGTGAACCTATAGGATGGTTCGCGAATATGACCACTCGGCCTTCACAGGGAATGTTTTCTATCTCGTTGGCGGGCACGGTAAAACTAAAGTCAAAACTCGCCAGCATTTGTTCGACAAAGTCTACGCCCTGTAAATAGGTATATTGACTGGCGATATCGTTGCACTGTTTTTCATTGAGCAGGTAACGCAGCATGGCCTTGGCAGGTTTAGCGAGCCAAGGTTTGTCATTGATCGCTGGCAGATTTTGTTCAACCACATTATCAACGGTAAAAATCATGTTATTCGCCTTAAACGGCACAGCATGCCTTTTGTGGCTAAGGTTGCTGTTTAGCATTTTTTCATTGTATTTCATAGCGTTATGTAATTGATTCATAGTGTTAGGCAACATCCCTTGGGCGAGTTTCGCCGGTGTTTATGTCTGGCATTTGCTGCGCTGCCGTTTTTTGTTGCTTGTCTTTGTGCGTCTCAGGCGGCTGTTGTACCAGCGCTATACTGTTGAGAATATCGAGCTTGAGCGTTTGCTCGTTCCAGCGGCAAAGTTGTAATTCGCCGCTTAAGGTTTCTGTGATTAAACTGCAGTTTTCGACCCAGTCACCGTCGTTGGCGTAGATGATCTGCCTCTTTTCTGGGGGACTGAGTGGTGAGTAATATTGGGCGGCTCTGGAGTGAGTCGAGAGTTCGGGCTGATGGATATGACCGCAGATCACACCGTCAACATCAAAGTGCTGGGCATAGTTGAGTACCGCTTGACGGTAATGTCCAATAGCGGCTTGAGCCTTGCCCACTTTGGACTTGATATAACTTGCCAGTGACCAATAGGGATAACCTAAGCGTTCCCGCAAGCTATGGAGATTGCGATTGAGGAACAATAATAGGTCATATAAATGGTCGCCCAATATGGCGTAGAAACGTCCGACACACACATCGGCATCAAACTGATCCCCGTGGAGCATCAAGAGTTTATGGCCGCCAATTCCGTGGTGAATATGTTGGCGGGCAATTTTAATATTCCACAGGCTTAGCTCGGCGTAGGGTTTAATCAGTTCGTCGTGGTTGCCCGGCAGATAAATCACTTGGGTGCCGTTTTGTGCCAGTTCAATGAATTTCTGCAGTACCTTATTGTGGCTATCGGGCCAGTGCAGCTTACGTTTCAACGCCCATAAATCGACTATGTCACCGACCAGATACAAGTGCTGACAACGCACGGTTTCAAGCAAGCTGAGCAGGTAGTCAGCCTTGCAATCCTTACAGCCTAAATGGATATCTGACAACCAGAGGGCGTTAACTGTGATGCTTGCTGTATGGGCTGAAGTTAATGCGGATGGGGTAATCGCGGCACAATTGAATTGATTTGAGGATGTTGGTGCTAATGTTGGCGTTTGTGTTGAGCGATTAAAGATGGGAGGAGAAAGGCTGGGGTCATTTATCTCTTCCCGCGTAGACCTCTCAAGTTTCCTGAAATTAAATCCTGTCATCTCGTATTCACCCCATTAGGCTGTTAACGAATATGAGCTTAGTGGGGGGCTTTGACCGAATGATGAAGTTTAGATGACATGCAGATGACAAAAGGTGAATTAGCCTGGACTGAACCTGCAAGATTCACATCTGGATACAATTAGATCCGATAGGTTGGTTTAACTTACTTCTGCCCCAAAGCTTGCTAGCATTCATTTAGTGAGTCGAAAACGGACGAATAAATTGCCCTACAAAATCTCATCTATTTAACGAATGTTTGGCCCTACCGTAAAGCGACTAACAATGTATGGGTACAGTCGTATTTAAATTTAGATGCTTTTGAGTGTTTTTAAGCTCATTTTTTTACGCGTTTATCCAGCATGAAATTAACAAAACCCTTTAAAATCATTTGTATATATTTTTCCAAAATTAGTTAATAGGTTTGGAAAACGCGCATGCGCGTTTTTCCGGATGGTGTATTTGATAAAAAACTGATAAGTTCTTTGCATACAGGTAGTTAACTGTGCGCGTTTTCACTGGTCTAATGAGGTAAACGCGCATGCGCACTAATAAAATGTTAGGCATACACAATGAGCCGTAGATATCTCAATCTTCAGGAAGCCGAATCGGCGCTTAAACGAGGAAAAGCAGTTGAGTGCTTCCTTGGCGGATGCGAACGGGATGGCCGTGCCGGCATAAAGTGGCTAAGCATTCGGGGGGCCGGCCCCCAAATAGATGTCTCGGTTTACGAAACAGCCGACTTGGGTGATGAGTCATTCCTTGATATTTATGAATTTGGTCCGCTTGATCCAGACCTGGAGCTTGAAGAAGCAAATGAAGACATATCGTTCGCTTCATTTGGACAAGCGATCGAATTTATTGAGCAGCGATTCACTGGATCATCTGAAAAGTTACTGAATGAGCTAATGATTCAAGACGAATATGCTGACTATATCTCGAGAGGTAGGGAGTAGAAATGCCTAACAATCGCAGGCACAGCGACGGCTTTTTCGTTGCGGCTTCGCCTCCACTACAAAGCCGCGCGTGCTGCTGGCGTTAGGAGTCGCCAGGACATAATCATGGACCATTACCGCCCGGACAAAAACATTTGGGATCACCATGACTTCAAAATCATGGGTTGGCATGACGCCACAATTTGGTCAATGGTGGCAAATACTGAGTCCTTCGAGTTTCTGATTGACCTTGATTACATATTCAAATGGGTTGATCCAGGCCCCGGCGAAACCTATTACAAGTTCTGGGTTGCACCAGTAACAATGGTCTTTGAAAATGCTTTTGACGTAAGAGTGGATATCCAATCATCTCAAGGAGATATGGAGATTTCGGCTCTGCATTGCACAGAGCTGGGCCCCTCTCCAAATGGGAAGTTTACTCAGTACAAATTTTGCTTTGCATGCCAGGAAGGAGAAGTATCTTTGCAAGCAACGGGGTACAAAATGTATATCCGTCAGAGTCCGACCCTTCTCGATCGACAATCTCTAGGGTTCCTGAGCAGAGGCGGTGTCAGTTTTGATCGCAGTGTCAGCAACTCCTAATCGGGTAGCCGGAGGTATCTAGCCTCCAGCCCCCACACCACCCTGCATGCGGCTCCGCACAGGGCGGTTCATTTAGAACGCCTAACTCACTTTCTGGTTAGGATAATGAACTGCAATCCATCCATCTCTCAGTGAACATAAACCTGCTTTCTTGAGATACTCATTACTCAGCGCTTGCTGTATCCCTGGTGTTTTCGAGCTTCGCCACGGCCCTTTGCTTGTAATTCCACAAGCAACGGCCGCT
>NZ_JAKKSG010000030.1:0-57525 GCF_025653545.1 Shewanella sp. SW1
CTCATTGGCAAACTGAAAATAATCAACATTGGCTTTTAGATAAGCTATTTCAAGAAGATAAGCAGAAAATGTATGATGAAGATGGCGCCAGTATCTTGGCCATTTTACGCCGCTGGGCCTTAAATCTGGTGAAATTACACCCAGCTAAAACCAGCCAAACTCAAAAATTTAATCGAGCATGTTGGAGTGATGACTTCAGAGAAGAGATTATTTTTGGAACTGGTCAAAAAGTGTAATCAGCCCCTGCATCTTCAGCAGCATCAATTGGAGCTTTATAAGACGCTCGAATACGTTCCCAACCTTCTTTAGAAATACTAACATCTTCACCTGACTTAGATATTTCCCAAAGTTTATCAACTGTCAATGAAGTGCCATCAAGAGTATAAGTTGCCGCGATGGAAGTCATAGGTAATATGGCTGCTATCACAATAGGTATCATTTTTAATTTCATGTTAAAACGTCCATTAATATTATGTGAGATTTTAAAATCTAATTTTACTTACATATTAAAACCTATTAAATGCCAAATTAATAAGTTAATTAAAAAATTATTTTAAGTTTGGAAATTCCACTATATGACAATCATTACATATAGCATGTGATGGTTTGTGCTCTGAATGACATGCTGTACACTCCAATGTATTTCGATAATGAGCAGAATCATGGGGGAATTTATCAAACTTATTTTCTTTAGTTGGAATTTCATCCATAGTGCCATGACATCGAATACAAGAGCTTGAATCTGGTCGTTCAGTAGGCATACTCTTACCATGGCACGTTTTACAGCTTCCACTTTTCCCCATCAATTTAAAATGATGTTCTTTAATGGGAACTCCACTTAAGGCGTTATCTGCAGAAAATGCAAATAAAGACGTCATTAATAAAGCACTAACTAAACCTAATTTAGATATATATTTCATTATTATCACCCATTACACTTTACGAATGGCAGCTTGATTACCTGCAATTTGCCCAAAAACTAAACCATCAATTGATGAGCAACCACCTAGTCGGTCCATTCCATGTGTACCGCCGGTAACTTCACCAGCTGCAAACAAACCTGCAATCGGTTCACAAGTATTAGAATCAATGACTTCTGCGTTAGGAGTAATAGCGACACCTCCCATACAATAATGCAATTTTGGTGACAAACGGATTGAATAATAAGGAGGTTTTAAAATTGTTTTTTCATCTAACGGTTTATTAAATGGATCTTTTGCTTTACCTTGAACAATTTCATTCCAATCATTTATTGATTTTTGTAATGCGCCTATCTCAACATCATAACGTTTTGCCAACTCTTCGAGCGTATCTGATTTTTTAATAGCACCATCACGGTAAGCAGCTTTAAAACCTTCTGCATGATTCGCCGTTGCTTCACCACAAAATACAAATGGCATATTTGGTTTTTCTTTCGTACCTGTTGCTAAAACAGCCAACTGAGCATCAGCACGTGTACGACGGTCTGCTAATTCATTCATGAATCGCGCCCCTGTTTTTGGGTCAATAGCGATCCCTTCTGCAAAGGCGTAATCAGCAAAGAAACTTGCAGGGCCAGCTCCCTTTTCATCCGGTGTAGCCCAAGGCCCTAATTGATACATATCTAACATGACAGGCAGCGCACGAATAGAGAGCAGTGACTTAATCATGGTTGCTGTAGCACCAGGCTGAGCCGTACTTTCGAGCATTTGATATGCTGGCATTGTCGTTTTAATAAATTTGTGGTCTTGCCCCCATCCACCAGAGGCAACAATCACCCCTTTTTTTGCTTTGTAAGCTAATTGACCTTTATTTGTGCCAGTCTTGAAATCATATTTTTTACTAACAACAATACCTGTAACACCACCATCGCCTCGAATAACTTCTTCAACGTTAGTTCGATTTTGAAATATGACTCCAGCTTTACGAAGGTAGTTATGCATAGGAACAACAATTCCACCACCTGATGCACTATCAGGTAAATGAGCGCGTGGTGCACTATGTCCACCAAGACGAATCACTTTATCCTGAAACTTAACGCCACATTCCATCAGCATATCGTAGGCTTTATGCGCTTCAGTCGCTAAAGTGCGGCAAAGATCAGGATGATTAAAACCCCGTCCAGCTTTAATCATATCTTTGATCATTAGCTCTGCCGAGTCTTCAATCCCCAATTTCTTTTGCATCGGAGTTAATGGCATGCACATCAAACCACCACATATAGCTGAGTTACCGCCAAATGCTTCCATTTTTTCTAGGACGATAATATTTTTTATCCCTGCTTTATGGGCAGCATAAGCTGCAGATAAGCCAGCAAAACCACTGCCGATAATGATAATGTCAAATTCTTTATCCCAAGCGCTTCCATAATTATCATTAGATGCTTTAATTGGAAATGCCATCGCAGCAGTTATGCCTGTCGCTAACTTAAGGAAATCTCTTCTTCCTGCCATAATACCCTCACCCGTAAAATAGTTTATTTAACAATCAAAAATAAAATTTAATAAAAATGAATCGCAATATAAATTAAGATTAAATTAATATTGCAATCCATTTAAAATCGCGAGTTGCGTTAAGACGTTTTAAAATACCCAATGAATCATCACGACATATAGCGATATTATTTTTATTAAACTTTTGTTAATGTGATGTGTAGCCGCCATTTTTCGCCATAAGTTTCACTTATCATCTTAGTGTGATCTAGATCTGCCCCTTTCCTCCCACTCACCCTATGAGATGAACAACCCAATATGGATAATCAATATAAAACTACTCTTTATTAAGAAACTTATTATTTAATTAAATTAGCGGAGGATGGATAAATACTCACATTACCAAAGAATATTATTTAATATTGAATAGTTAATAACTTTAAATGGTTAAATGTTGATTTTAGCAAGCAAAATTAGAATGAATTTAATTTATGTTTTACTTTTTAAGCGGGTTTTACGGAATACTACTGGAGGTTTTATGTAAAATTTAATGTGATCAGACTATTGCAAAAAATCCCACACACAAGAGGCTTGGTTTCCTAAATCAATTGAACTAAAACACTAGCTGCGGATCTGATCAACATAATGCACTTTATTCCCTATCAATTGTGTCAAAGCGTAAAACAAGCTAACAGAGATAGGTATACCTGAAACTCAATATGTTGTTTGATATTGGTTTATGTTAGATGGCTTTGTTTGCCGATCTGAATAAGGAAACAAAGCCAGATGCGACAAAAGACCATAAAGGTAGAAAAATAGACAACAAAAAACAACGACTCATATGCGTAAGTCTTATTCGATAATGTGATAGAAAGATATTATGGATAAGTATTAGACCCTAGCATTCAATAAAATGCAAAAAATCATCTTAAAACACAAAAGGAACCCTAAGGTTCCTTTTGTTTCAAATGTATCTGGTAAAAAACACTATTTGGTTTTTCTGTCTTTAATATGGCTTTGTGCGCGCTTGCGGCGGCGCTCTTGGCTCATAGTCAACTTCTCAGTCTTGTTTTCAAATGGGTTATCACCCTCTTGGAAACGCAGCTGGATTGGCGTACCTACGACTTTCAATGAACGACGGAAGTAGTTCATCATGTAACGCTTGTACGAGTCAGGCAGTCTACTCACTTGGTTACCGTGGATCACCACGATTGGCGGATTGTAACCACCGGCGTGAGCGTATTTAAGCTTAACACGGCGACCATTGACCAATGGTGGCTGGTGATCGTCCTGCGACATTTGCATGATACGGGTCAACATGGAAGTGCTGACGCGGCGTGTGGCACTGTCGTAAGCTTCTTCAATCGATTCAAATAAATGGCCAACACCGGTACCGTGCAGCGCCGAAATAAAGTGAATACGGGCAAAGTCGATAAAACCAAGACGACGGTCAAGCTCGCTCTTCACGCGATCTTTAATACCTTGGTCGATACCATCCCACTTGTTGACGGCAATAACCAAAGCGCGACCCGCATTGAGCGCGAAACCTAACAGACCCAAATCTTGCTCGGCGATACCTTCACGGGCATCGATGATAAGCAACACCACGTTAGCATCTTCAACTGCTTTCAAGGTTTTGATCACTGAGAATTTCTCAATGACTTGATGTACTTTACTGCGGCGACGAACACCCGCGGTATCGATAATCACGTACTCGCGACCTTCACGTTCCATTGGAATGTAAATACTGTCACGGGTCGTACCGGGTTCATCAAATACCACAACACGCTCTTCACCTAAAATGCGGTTAGTCAGGGTTGACTTACCGACGTTAGGTTTACCTATGATCGCCAACTTGATAGGCAAATCTTGCAGACGCTTTTGCTCAGCTTCGGCTTCTTCTTCGGTATATTCACGCTCTTCGGTCACTTCGCCTTCGTCTTGACGCACTATGCCCATCGCTTCGGCATAAGGGGTCAGCGCGTATTCGATCATATTGGTCACGCCACGTCCTTGAGACGCTGCCATTTGGTAAACTTCACCTAGACCTAAAGACCAAAACTCGGCGCAGGCAGAGTCGGCATCAATACCGTCCACCTTGTTAGCGACGACGAAAGTGGTTTTTTCACGGCTACGTAAGTGCTGTGCAATCGACAGATCCGCAGAGGTTAAACCCGCGCGCGCATCGGTCATAAATAAAACGACATCGGCTTCTTCAATGGCGGCAAGGGATTGCTCGGCCATTTTCGTCTCGATCCCTTCTTCAGTGCCATCGATACCGCCGGTATCGACCACAATGAACTCATAGCCGGATAAGAATGCTCGACCATATTTACGGTCACGTGTTAGGCCAGGAAAGTCAGCAACCAGCGCATCACGCGTGCGCGTAAGACGATTAAATAGGGTGGATTTACCGACGTTCGGCCGACCAACAAGGGCCACTACAGGGATCATGATTTTGCCTCTAAAAAACTTTTCAATAAAAAGCCCCCGGAACACACTTCCAGGGGCTCAGCAAGGATAACACTTTTAACTATGGAAGTGTTACAACAGCCAACTTTCCGCTGCGACCTTGAACATAGATTTTATCATCCACCACTAACGGCTGGCTGTATAATCCTGAGCTGTCCACTTGGACACGACCGACAATCGTCCCTGTACTGCGATCGATGAAGTGTAAATAACCTTCGAAATCACCCACAACTAAATAGTCTTTATATACAGCCGGAGATGTCAGAGTGCGGTTAGCTAACTCAGAATTACTCCACAGTTCCAAACCGTTACGTTTATCAACTGAGTAGATACGGCTGTGATCGTCAACTAAGTACAAGCTTAGGCCCGCTGATGCTAACTCGTTAAAGCTAGAATACTTACGTGTCCACACAACTCGACCCGTGCGCAGTTCCATCGATACTAAGTTACCGTTGTAGCTCACCGCATATAAGTTGTCGCCAAGGATCAAGGGCGTCATATCCACGTCGGCCATACGCGTAAACTCGTTACCGCCCGTTGGATTGTAAATAGCCTGTTCCCACGCAGCTTGACCATTGTTTTTAATCACAACAGCCACTTTGCCATCGGCGGTACCTATGAAGAAACCACCCGCTTCGTAAGCTGCAGAACCTGTACCGCGCAGGGTCAGATTCGGCAATTGCATTTCATACACCCACAGCTTGGCGCCAGTATCAACGTTAAACGCTTCGAGTGAACCAGAGCTGGTACTGACCACCACGACGTCATCGGCCACAGTGGGAGCAGACAGTAATTCACCGCCCGCAACGACATGCCATAACACTTGACCATCTTCAGCGTTCAATGCAGCAAGCAGCCCACTTTCACCACCTAAAAAGACTTTATTACGCGCAGCAGTCACACCAGCAGCAATACGCGCACCTTTATTTTTAGCTAAAGCGTTATCACGAAACTCTTCGCTGAAATCTTTAGTCCAAACGCGCTCGCCAGTGGCCTCATCGAAGGCAACCACTTCACCATAACGGTCGGCGGCAAAAATTTTTCCATAACTAACGGCGGGGGCGAGGCGAGAATAATAATCTCCAACACCATTGCCGACAGAGGTGCTCCAACTCACTTCAGGAAACACTGTCGCCTGAATGGCAGTTAACTCACTTACCGGTTCTTCTTCGACATCGCTCGACGAACAGGCGGATAACATGGCCAGACTTAATCCAGCGGCTAGCAGGTTTTTGCACCAAGACTTCATCAAGGGATCCCTTATGCCTGATTTAGGCTATCAAGTTTGATTTTAAGCGCAGGGCTTGTCACCACACCACCATTGTCCATGGCAGCTTGATAAGCTGTTTTTGCCTTCTCAACTTCACCTTGACGAACTAAGAAATCACCTTTCAACTCATCGCGCTGAGCAAAGAAAGCTTTATCTGTTACTTGATCTAAGGTCGCTAGAGCTGCATCAATTTGACCTTGCTCTGCTTGTACTCGTGCTAAACGCAAAGTCGCAATCACATCTAAACCAGCACCGGGTTTAGCCGCAATCACCTTGTTCAAAGCATCAATCGCTTTTGGATAATCCTTCGCTTCTACCGCAGTTTTGGCCACGATCAGTTCTAACAAGGCTTGATAGCCCTTTTGATCGTGATTTTTAGAAAACTCGGCGACACCCGCAAGCATTGCGGCTTCATCGGCAGATTTAGTGGTCAAATTTTGGAACGCTTTTGAAGCTTCTTCCGCTTGCGCCACTTTAACGTCAGAATAATAATTCCACGCATATAGGCCGCCTAAACCCACTACGGCACCGATTAAAATTGAATTTCCGTAATCTTTCCAGAACTGCTTGATAGCATCAACTTGTTGTTCTTCTGTGCTATAAATTTCCACGCGCACGTCCCCTTTATTTGATCAGTTCAGCCAAAAATGCGCCTAAGGCACTTCGAGCTACCCGTTGTTGTTCGATGTCATTGCGTAAATGTTTAACCGTAACCATACCTTCGGCCAATTCTTCTTCGCC
Organism: Shewanella sp. SW1; assembly: GCF_025653545.1. Taxonomy (NCBI): domain Bacteria; kingdom Pseudomonadati; phylum Pseudomonadota; class Gammaproteobacteria; order Alteromonadales; family Shewanellaceae; genus Shewanella; species Shewanella sp. SW1. Next base: position 6,895 of record NZ_JAKKSG010000030.1, read on the forward strand.
GATCAGTAAGGCCACTTGAGCACCGCTTTTATCGGCGCGCTTCATTTGTTTTTTCACGTTACCGCCGCCACAGTGGCTCATCACCTTAAGCGTGGGTAATGCGGAACGTAATTCCTGCGCGACCTTGATGGCTTCAACCAGACAGCTATCACCCATGGCCGTGACATACACATCCACTTCTGGCGGAATATCTTTGGTCAGCTCTAAGGTTTCAAGCAGCAAGACAATGCGCTCTAAGCCCATAGCAAAACCGACCGCTGGAGTATCTTTACCACCTAACTGGGCGACTAAACCATCGTAGCGACCACCCGCAAGTACAGTACCTTGTGAGCCTAAACTAGATGTAACCCATTCAAATACAGTACGATTATAGTAATCTAAACCACGTACTAGACGCGGATTAATGGTGTATTTGATACCCACAGCATCAAGTAGTTCACGCAATTGTGAAAAATGTGTCTTCGATTCTTCACCGAGAAAATCCATTAACTCAGGTGCATCAACCAATATGGCTTGGACATTTTGATCTTTTGAATCCAATACTCGCAGCGGATTGCTGTACATGCGACGCTTACTGTCTTCATCGAGCGCATCTTTATGCTGCTCTAAAAACGCAATCAAGGCATCACGATAAACAGCTCGCTCAGCAGGATCACCTAAGGTATTTAGCTCTAGCGAGACGTGCTCGCTAATACCGAGTTTTTCCCACAGGCGTGCCGATAGCATCAAGACTTCAGCATCAATATCAGCCGAGCCAATGCCATACACTTCAACGCCAAATTGGTTAAACTGACGATAACGGCCTTTTTGTGGACGTTCGTGGCGGAACATAGGACCCATATACCAAAGACGTTGCTCTTGGTTATATAACAGACCGTTTTCGTTACCTGCACGCACTGTCGACGCGGTACCTTCAGGGCGTAGCGTTAAGCTGTCACCGTTATTATCTGCGAAGGTATACATTTCTTTTTCAACAATATCAGTCACTTCACCGATAGAGCGTTTAAAAAGATCGGTATTTTCCACTATTGGAGTGCGGATTTCGCTGTAACCGTAAGCACTGACGCTCGAACGTAGTACCGCTTCCACTTTTTGCCATAGAGGACTTTGAGTTGGCAGAATGTCATTCATTCCGCGAATCGCTTGGATCTGTTTTGCCACTGTATCGACTCGTCCGATTTCGCTAAATTAATAAAAATGTCACGCATTATAGGCTTTTGAGCGTAAAACGTAAAACGACCCCGTCGGTTTCGGGGCCTAGCTCAACATCATTAGGCGTAATCTATGCCCAAATGCGGGTACATATTACTCAGTTGTGTCTTTGATTTGAATACGGTTCGCCATTTGACTGGCTTTTGCGCGAATTTTCGCTTCGAGGGAATCGACAATGTTGTCGTTGTCAAAACGTTCTTTTTGACGTTCACCCTCATCATAGTAACCGCTCTTATTGTGCCCACCAGTTAAACCGATGTGCGACACTAAGGCTTCACCTGGGCCGTTGACTACGCAGCCGATAATAGACACATCCATGGCGGTAGTCACGTCTTCGAGGCGACGCTCTAACTCATTGACTGTACTGATCACATCGAACTCTTGACGAGAACAAGATGGACAGGCAATGAAATTAATGCCACGGCTACGAATACGCAGCGACTTTAAAATGTCAAAACCGACTTTGATTTCTTCGACCGGATCAGCGGCCAAGGAAATACGTAGGGTATCACCTATGCCTTCGGCCAATAACATACCTAAGCCTACGGCAGATTTCACTGAACCCGCGCGCGCGCCACCAGCTTCGGTAATGCCTAAATGCAGGGGTTGGCGAATTTGTTTTGCTAATAAACGGTAGGATTCGACCGCTAAAAATACATCGGAGGCTTTAACGCTGACCTTAAACTGGTCAAAGTTCAATCTGTCCAGAATATCCACATGGCGCATAGCTGATTCAAGCAAGGCTTCAGGTGTGGGTTCTTTGTACTTGTCCATTAGATCTTTTTCTAATGACCCACCATTCACACCAATACGGATGGGAATATTATGGTCACGGGCACATTCCACCACGCTACGAATACGCTCTTCATTGCCTATATTACCCGGATTGATTCGAAGGCAATCGACACCATACTCAGCAACTTTTAAAGCAATGCGATAATCAAAATGAATGTCGGCCACTAAAGGAACATTGACCGCTTGCTTAATGAGCTTAAAGGCTTCAGCCGCATCCATAGTGGGTACAGAGATACGCACTATATCGGCACCGACTTTCTCTAAGGCACGAATTTGAGCAATTGTCGCTTCAACATCTGTGGTCTTAGTATTGGTCATTGACTGAACAGCAATCGGCGCCCCATCACCAATCGGTACATTACCCACATAAATGCGGGTGGAAGGACGTCTTTTTATGGGAGTTTCATTATACATGCTTAATACGCTCTATTTCGGTACGTGCTGCAGATCATTACGCGGTCGTTAGGCTTTAGGCAAGGTTAAACGCGCGACTCGTCCCTTGGGGAAATCCGCTAGGCTAACAATTTGACCATCTAAGCTTAAGGTCGCTACATGGGGTGCACCTAAAATGACTTTAAACGGTGGCACACCGCTCACTTGCACTGTTGCGCCAGCGCCTTTAACACCATCGACTAACGCTTTACCTTTAGCATCAACAATGTTTATCCAGCAATCACCCGTCAACTGGACATCTATAATCGATTGTCCTGCAACAGCAACCAAAGTACTTGCTGCAGTGGCAGTGGTCGTTGATGTTGTGGTCGGTGAAGGCGTTGCACTAACAGGCTGTTGGACTACAGGAGCTGTCGTTTGCGGAACTGATGGCGTTGTCGTAGTGGCTGCGATTGCTGAACCGCCATCTTCATTACTCGTATCAACGGTCTGAGGATAATTATTGTCCGTTGGTCCTGTGCTGACATCAATAGTGCTTGCATCAGTATCTTTAATTGGACCATCGATAGACATTGAGCCGTTTGCGGCAATCTCAGTCAAACGAGGACTGGCATCCGTCTCGGTCAATAACACATCACCTGGCAGCGTCTGATTAGCTGCTGCGACCTCTTCAGCCGTGGGTTGCGACACATCAATAGTGCTTAGCAAGGTGGTTTTTTGCATCCACCAGACGACTAACGAACCGAGTAACACTATGACGATAAAAATACTCAGCCAAGTTAAACGTGTATCGCGAGCTTGATATGTGGTTTTGCGTGAAAAACTTTGCATTGCAGGCTCAGTCACAACTAGCACTTGCTGCACAAGACAAGCTTCAATCAAAGCCGCATCGGCACTGACCATACGCGCGTAGTTTTTCACATAGCCACGTACATAAGTCGATGAGGCAATATTTGTAAAATTGTCAGCTTCAATATCTTCAATAATACGAGGACGTAGATGCAGCTTTACAGCGGCATCTTGAATACTAAGGCCCATTTTTTCGCGGGCGGCTTTTAATAAAGTACCAAGCGTGACATCTAGCGCGACTGATTGCGGTGCTACCGACTCAACTGGCGCATTGGTTTCATGATCTTTCATTGATGCAAATTAACTCTGTATTGCTTGGCCTGAGGTGATGCTGGGAATTTGGCAAGCAATAAAATACCAAATCTCTTCACAGCGGCATCATCATTCACTGCCTGCTCTATTTTGATCCCGAGCGCTAAACTTTCTGGAGTTTGCTCAGCCACTTGGTGATAGCGCGCTAATTGGTTTCGCGCCTGAATAAAATCACCTTGATCGACTTCTAACTCTGCCAACTCCAGTAATGACACCGAGCGTCTCGGGTCATACTTTAACGCCATCTGAAAATACTGTCGTGCCTTTTCTGCTTGTCCTGCTTCGCGACTACAAAGACCTAAGTTCTCATAGCTTGAGGCAGTGCGCGTATATTTGGGCATTTCAATTGCGGCCAAAAACATTTTTTCAGCTTTGTTGTATTGCTTTTGTTGGCACAAAAACACCCCGAAATTATTCATGGAATCGCCAGAGGCGTCCTTAGTACTAATGGCATTCATGTACGACTCTTCGGTACGCACTAAATCGCCCACGGTTTGATAGTAATAAGCCAGAGCGGTATGCACATCTTCGAGCTCTGGAGCATATTCTAATGCTTTATCAAGATTGTATTTGGCTTGTTCCGTGCTACCTCGATTTAAATAGGTTAAACCGAGCTGCATCCGCTCTCTTGCGGCGGCGACTTTGTCTAACTTTCGTTCCGAAACAGGAATATCTGTCCCAGTATAAGTACGCTCAGTGACGCATCCTGTCATCAATAACGACAGGCTTAAAATCAACGAAAACCTTGGCAATCCATGCTTCATGGGCAAGCCTATAAATCTGTGCAAACAAAGAGTTAATTCATTGTGACTGAAATCTGGTTTTCTTGCATGCGTTTTTTCGCTAAACGTTTCGTTCTGTCGCGAATATCGCCAGCTAACTGACCGCAAGCGGCATCGATGTCATCTCCACGGGTTTTACGTACAATGACAGTAAAACCGTATTCCATAAGAACCTTAGAAAAACGGTCGATACGTGAATTAGATGAGCGGCCATAAGGCGAGCCTGGATACGGATTAAATGGGATCAGATTCACCTTACAAGGTGTATCTTTCATTAACTTAGCTAACTCATGGGCTTGGTCTGTGCTGTCGTTGATATGATCTAGCATCACATATTCAACCGTCACGCGGCCGCGGTTAGCATTTGATTTAGCAATATAGCGACGAATACCCGCTAAAAACTCATCCAGCGGATACTTTTTATTGATCGGGACCAGAATGTCACGCAACTCATCATTGGGTGCATGAATACTGACAGCAAGTGCCACATCGATGGCATCGCCCAGTTTATCTAACGCTGGCACTACGCCTGATGTTGATAAGGTCACGCGGCGCTTTGATAAACTAAAACCAAAATCATCGAGCATGATGTCCATCGCAGGGATCACATTGGCTAAATTGAGTAATGGCTCACCCATGCCCATCATCACGACGTTAGTGATCGGACGCTCGCCCGTGTCTTTTGCAAACCCTAAAAAGTGCGATACGCGCCAGATTTGGCCGACGATTTCAGAAACCGTTAAGTTACGGTTAAAACCTTGCTGACCCGTCGAGCAGAAAGTACATTCCAGCGCACAGCCAACCTGTGAAGATACACACAAGGTCGCACGATCATCCTCAGGAATATAAACCGTTTCCACTTCTTGGCCTTGGCCAACATTGATTGCAAATTTTATCGTACCATCGGTCGATTTTTGGAAACTCGAAATTTCTGGTGCAACGATCTCGCAGCGGGCCGCCAACTTTTGACGTAACACTTTGTTGATGTTGGTCATCTCTTCGAAGTCACTGACACCGAAATGATATAGCCATTTCATGAGCTGATCGGCACGAAAGGGTTTTTCACCCATTTCCGCAAATAATGCGCGCATCGCCTTACGATCAAGGTCTAATAAATTGATCTTCTTTTCACTCATATAGCTAACCTCAACACCAAAAACCGGATCCTGCAACAGGGCGGCGAATTATACAGACGCAAATAAATTTTAGCCAGTAACTCAATTCACCTATGATAGAATCTCCACGGGCTAATATTGGCCTAAAATACGGAGTTGTAATTCCACCTATATGTTAACCCTCATCATTATAGTGCTTGTCGCTGTCGCTGTTTCTTTTCTGTGCAGTGTGTTCGAAGCTGTTCTGTTATCGGTTACCCCAAGTTATATCGCATCACTCGAACAAACTGACAGTGCCGCAGCCGCGCGCTTACGTAGATTGAAAGAGAATGTCGAAGCCCCTTTGGTGTCAATCCTTACCCTAAATACTATCGCTCATACCGTCGGTGCCGCCGTTGCAGGTGCGCAAGCGGCTAAAGTATTTGGTGACGATATGTTAGGTGTTTTCTCGGGCGTATTAACCTTTATTATTCTGTTTTTCTCAGAAATCATTCCTAAATCATTGGGTGCAAACCATTGGCGCCGCCTCGCACCAAGTGTTTCTGTTGCCGTGCTGTGGATGAAGCGTACCACTAAACCGCTGATCTGGATGTCACAGCAAGTCACTCGCCTAATGGGCAAAGGTGATGAAGGCCACTACATACGCCAAGAGATGAGTGCTATGGCCAAAATTGGCCATGAATCCGGTGAGCTTGATGAGCAAGAGTCAAAAATTTTGACGCAAATGCTGAAGGTGCGAGATATGCCAGTCACGGCGATCATGACGCCGCGCACTGTGATGTTTTCTTTGCCCATAGATCTCACCCAAAATGAGTTTGTGCGCCAATACCGCGACAAGCCTTTTACCCGAATTCCAGTATACGACCAAGATCATGATGATGTGATTGGTTACATTACCCGCACCGATGTATTGCTAGCAGAGCGTTACACGCCAGAAGCACCGATTGGTGAACTTAAACGAAGTTTATTTGTGGTGCCTGAAACCGCAAAAATACTGCCACTTTTTGAGCGTATGATTAAACGTAACACCCAAATTGCGATGGTGGTCGACGAGTACGGCAGTAGCCAAGGTATCGTAACTCAAGAAGATATCATCGAATCTATGTTAGGATTAGAGATTGTCGATCTAAACGACCCCGCGACCGATATGCAGCAATTGGCACGTAAACTTTGGACTAAGCGCATGAAGCAAAAAGGCATTCGCCTATCCGATGACGGTGATTTTGAAGCCGCATCCGATGATGACGAAGCCAAATCCGGCTGAAGGCTAACCAAGTTTAGTGCTTGTTAATATAAAGGGAGCCTAGCTCCCTTTATTCTTTTAGAATGCGGATAACTCAGAGCCCTCTGAAACTCGCATTTTCAGGTTGCTTGGGTATATACTCACCCGCCGTAATAGAGGTAAGTTATGACACAGAGCTACACACTCTCACTCGCGCACATTAATGACACCCATTCGAATTTTGAACCCTGCCGCGTCCAATTTAGCCTTAACATAGGCCAGAATAAGCTAGATGTGACCAGCCATAGCGGTGGTTATGCCCGCATCGGCCATCACATCACAAAAGCGCGTCACACCGCTGCACAAACCAATACGCCTTTTATTTTCCTGCATGGTGGTGACAGCTTTCAGGGCACGCTGTATTTCAGCCATTTTAAAGGTAAGGCCAACGCCCACTTACTCAATCTGTTGGCACCTGATGCTATGGTCATTGGCAACCACGATATCGATGAAGGTAACGCCAGACTTGCCGAGTTTGCCAAGCAAATTGATTTCCCATTGCTTGCGGGCAATATGGATTTAAGCCAAGAAGATCTCAACAAACACGGTTGCCTGCGAGGTTTGCCTAATATCTTGGATTATGATCATGAGCAAAAACGCGCGAAATACCTGCTTAAGCCCTTCCACGATAAGACCTTAGCCATTGTCGGTATTACCTTAGATCAGATGAAAGAGATCGCTCGTCCCGATCCCGACACCCATTTTGTCGATGCTATCGCCACTACCGCGCGCACGGTTGAGCACCTTAAAAATCAAGGTATTAAGCATATTATCGTGCTCAGTCACTTAGGCTTAGATCAAGATAAACGCCTCGCGGCTGAAGTCGATGGTATTAGCCTTATCGTCGGCGGTCACACACATACACTACAGGGGGATTTTCGCGCCTTAGGTTTGAGCAACCTGCCCTACGGTGAAGTCATCAATAACACCCCTATAGTGCATGCGGGTAAGTATGCCGAAGTCGTCGGCTTGGCCGAGGTAGTATTTGACGCTGAAGGCAAAGTGCTGAGCTTAACAGGCGGCAACTACTTCATGCTAGATCAGCACTTTATCTTAAGTGCTAACACGGCCGTCGATAACCAAGATTACCAAGCTGTGCGCCAGCAGCTTAATCAGCATCCAAATATCTTTTGGGATGATGCCGATGCCGATATCGATGGCGTGATCCGAGATATCTACAAACCCGCTATCGCAGAGATGGAAAACAAAGTGTTAGCACTGGTGCCGAAGAACTTAGTCCATACCCGCTTACCCTCTAAAGCCCTGCCCCACGGCAGTGAAATAGCACCTTGGGTGAGTCGCAGCATGTTCCAAGAAGCCAAACTGGTCGACCCTAGAGTGAACTTTGCTCTGCATAATGCCGGCGGTGTGCGCCAATCGGTGGCCCAAGGACAATTGACACTAGCCGATGTGATGGGGCAATTACTCCCCTTCGAGTTACCATTAGTTAAGTATGAAATTCAAGGTCAGTTTCTCTATCAAGCGCTCGAATCGGCGATTAACGCGGCAACCAACAACAGTGTCCGAGGCACTGGTGCGGGTAGCTTCCCTTACACCTACGGCTTACGGTATTACTACGATGGGCGACGTCCACTGGGCGAGCGTTTATTTAGATTGGAGATGATGCAGCAGGACAGCCAATCACTATGGTATCCGGTTGAGCCTGAGTCACTGTATGTCGGGGTATCGACCTCTTACACCGCTGCAGGTAAAGAAGGTTATTCTCCATTGCTGCAAGCCCGCTGGCAGGAGTCGATGGAGTCACTGACTTTGCCACAGGCCTTTATTCGATTCTTGAATCGCTCACCGAATCTGTCTGATTTATTGTCACAGCATGTGCATTACACCAGCCACAGCCAACGTATCGGTTAGGCGCTATGCTCCTCATGGCGTAAGCATTAATGCTGTGAGGAACAAAGTGAGTGGCTGCTTACAAAGCACTAACCAAACCTGAGCTTAAAATTGCCAATCACATTGCGGTAAACGCGCAGTAAACCAATCCTGCGCCTTGCCTTCAGCATATTTACGCCATGCCATAAACACAGCTTGCGTTGGGCGCGGCATTTCCACATGACAAGCCACTAGGCTTCCCGCCGCCAACGCATCTAAGATCAAGTGCTTTGGAATGTAACCCACACCTAATCCCAATTGCTGCGCCTTAATTTTGGTCTGCATGTTCGGCACACGGATCACTTGGCGACTATCAAATAAACCACTTGATCGCTGTGCTAGGGCGGTCGAACTGTCTGCCACCACAATAGAAGGAAATTGCAACAATGCCTCAGTCGGAATTGGGCCAGCATGTTGCGCCAATGGATGCGAAGGATTTAAAGCAAATACAAACTCCAACTCCCCAATTTCCACCACGTGATATTGGCCTTTGGGCAACTCCCCTGTTACGCCGATAGCGATATCGGCACGGCCAGAATAGAGCGCATCCCAGCCGCCACCTAAGGACTCTTCGCTGATATTCACAGTCACTTGCTTACCCAGCTCAGTAAACTCACCAATCAACTGCAGCAGGGGTAAATCCGGCACCACTGTATCTATGGCTAAGGTCAATGAAGACTCCCAGCCTGTCTCGAGTTGACGCACCGCCTCTTCGAGCCTTGATGTTGCCGCAAGGATTTCTCTGCCTTGGCGCAGCACAAGTTGACCGACTAAGGTCAGCTCGGCGCGCTGGCCCTTACGTTCAAATAATTTTGTGCCTAAATCGCTTTCCAGTTTCTGCACTGTGTAGGTCAGTGCCGATGGCACCCGAAACAAGGACTCGGCAGCAGCGGAAAAACTGCCTTTTTTATCAATGGCATCGAGTACGATTAATCCATCAAGACTAATAGATGGCAACATATAAACCTCATATTCAAATTATTTGAAATGGACATTGAAAATGTTCCGATTTTCTTTGCCAAAGGTCAAGTCTACACTGCTTAGCAATGGAGAAGTTCTTCGGAACTGTAGCCAAACTGACTTAAGACTGAGTGAACAATACCCTTAACTATTCGTTAAATAATTTGAAATGAGGAATATCCCATGAAAGCACTGATCACAAAAACACTGAAATCAGCCCCGAGTTTTGCCCCACTGGCACTGCGCATTCCTATCGGGATCATCTTAATCGCCCATGGTTCACAAAAACTGTTTGGCTGGTTTGGCGGTTACGGCTTAGAAGGCACTGGACAATGGATGGCATCCATTGGTTTGACACCAGGTTACTTAATGGCATTGATGGCAGGTTCAAGTGAATTCTTCGGCGGCCTGTTCCTGTTGCTCGGTCTGCTGACTCGCCCAACGGCCTTCGTCTTGTCATTCACTATGGTTGTGGCGATTTTCTCGGTACATATAGGCAACGGTCTGTTCCTTGCCAATAACGGTTATGAATTTGGTCTCGCCCTATTAGCAGCCACAGTCTCATTGACGGTGTCAGGTGCTGGCAAATTCGCTGTAGATAACCTATTCGCTAACCGCATCAAATAAAGGGGAAAGCAAGATGATCACATTAAGAAAAGCACAAGATCGCGGTCAAGCTGACTTAGGCTGGCTAAAGAGTCAACATACCTTCTCTTTCTCTAGCTACTATGACCCAGAGCACATGGGAATATCATCCCTAAGAGTCATCAACGATGACAGAGTGGCACCCGGCGCAGGTTTTGATACCCATGGTCATAAAGACATGGAGATCATCAGTTACGTGATATCCGGTACTATCGCTCACAAGGATAGCTTCGGCAATATCAAAACCTTACCCGCAGGAGAGTTTCAATTGATGTCCGCAGGTAAAGGCATTTATCACAGCGAGTTTAATGCCTCTAAAACCGAGCCGCTGCACTTTTTACAGATTTGGATCCGCCCAGATACTTTAGGCATAGATGCGGGTTATCAGCAAAAAGCATTCGAGCAAAGCTCACCACTGACGGCCGTGGTGACACCAAACGGTGAAAATGGCACGCTCAAAGTGCAACAAGATGCGACCCTATATCGTTTAGTGTTGAGTGAAGGCGAAAAAGTAACGATGGACAGAAGCGCCGCTCAAGCAAATCGTCATCTGTATGTTCAATTGATTGAAGGTACGTTGGATATCAATGGCACAACACTCACGGCTGGGGATGGCGCACATCTGACACAACTCGCGAGTGTCGACTTTACTGCAACAAGCGGCCCAGTTACCGCATTAGTGTTCGACTTGTCGCCTAACACGTAATACAAATGATTTAACAAAGCGATTAAATAATGCGGCTTCACCATTTATTAGTTATTCGTTATTCGTTATTCGCAAACTACCAAGCAAACGATTGAGTAAGTGATTAGATGCCAGCTTGATAAGCACTGCCACAAGTCATCTTTGGCAGTGTTTTTTTATTGGCGCTTCTATGGCGATGCGATAAGGCTATGTGATAAAGCAGTACTAATTGCCTAATTTAGCCAACCAAATCAGTACCTTGATAAGTTGAGTTAGAGGGCGAGCGTCATGCTGAAGTTAACCAACACTTGAGCTTGGCCCTGTGCTTTATCCGCCGCATTCAAAAAACGCTTATGTTCATTACGACGAATACTGCGAAATCCCTGTTTCTCAAAAAAAGGCCGCGCGCGATAGGACGCTTCAACCGTTAATCGTTTCAGCGCTAAGATTTTAACTTCCTCAAACAACGCAAAATACAAAGAGGTAGCCACCCCAGAACGGGCATATTCTGGATGAACAAACAAACATTCCACTTCAGCAGCGGCTTCAACATCGCTGTCGGCGCCTATCTTAAGATTGATAAAACCCACCAGCATATTATCGGTTTCGGCAACCCAAATAGTGGTTCCCTGTAAGCGTTCAAGCCAATAGTTCTCACTGCGGGTCTCACCTTCGATATAAGCCCAAGCAGAGCGCTCGGCAAACGAGTAAAACTCGCCAGAGCCTTGCATTACACTCGCCTCAAAGATTGCCGCCAACTGCGAGACATCCGATGGCGTAAATAGTCGAATCTTCATTCTCTGCCCTCCATCTTGAATCATTAATTGACTTAGATTAACCGAATTCTAATTTAAGCTAAACAGTGCTGATTTAGTTAAATAATGTCACTAAATGGCGTTAAGCTAATGTTTTACTGTGGAATACCTTACATTACTTTCTAGCTGAAACCATAGTAAACGCGCGTTAAATATTCTTTCCTATATTCTTTTCCATATAGAAACCGGGGATCACTTGCCCAAGTTTTTGCTGATAACTGCGCTGTATTTGAATAAATCCCATCCGAGTAAACAACCCTTTAGAGAGATAAGATGCGTCCAAGCTCAAGCGCACATAGCCTTGTGCCTTAGCCCAAGCTTCTAAAACAAGATAAGCGCGCTCACCTAATCCCTGCCCTTGATAATCTGGATGTATATATAAACTATCTAAGTAACCTTGGCGGGGGAAATGGGTTTCGACATTGATAAAACCGCAACAAACTGAAGAAGCAGTCGCTTCATCTATGGCTAAAACCACCCACGCCTTCGAGCGGCTTAACCGTAAATGCCAATGTTTAGCCGATCTTGGCGCCGCAGACCAAGCCATAAGCTGCGCCTGCGAATAACGAACATGGGTAATGCTGTGCACGCAAAGGTGAAATAACTCACTCACTTCCCGTGCATAACATGACTGATAAGGCTGGATCTCGAACTGTTCAAACGCCATCACTTGAGTGATCCCCTGCTGAGTAATAACAGCTAGAAAAATAGCCGCTATTTTGCCGCCTTTGTCCCCATCGAGATAGTCACAAACTCAGATTTAGCGGCATTGAACGCTAAAAACAAAAACGGCCTCGAAAGTATCGAAGCCGTTGAATTACAGAGGCGCTCAGGTTAGCGCACTCGATACTGCTGACTATTTCTTATCGATTTGGCCAACAAATAACAGTTTATCAAAGGTGCGGTTCAAGGTTTTGCTGGTGAATTCGTTCATCCACATTTGCTCAACCACAGCCACTTTATCGCCTTTGCTCACTTCAGTTTGAGGACCCGCGGCCCAAAAAGTGGTATCAGCTTCTTTAATCTGTACGTAGGTGTAACCGCCACCGTTCATCGTATCAACAACAGTACCTTCGTGGGTGACACCCTGAGCCCAAGCACTTGACATGCCTAACGCTAAAGTCGCTACTGCCGCTAATTTTACCCATTTTGCCATCATGCCTGCGTTCCTTTTGTTTTGCTAATATGCTGCATTAAAGCATGCTAAAAACAATAAATCGCTAATCTCTATCACGAAATACAACACTTATCGCAAAAGCAGTATTTTTCTTAAAAGAAGGGAACTCATTTCAACAGCGGTTTTAGCATGCCTTCTAAGCCATTAAGTTTGATTTCGTACATTAGGGCTAATTGCTCACCAAGTTTCCCCTGAGGAAAACCTTGCTTATGGAACCACACCAGATAAGGTTCGGGTAGTTCAAGCAACTTACGTCCAGCGTACTTACCAAAGGGCATTTTTTGATTAACAGCATCAATAAGGAGTTGCTGATCCATAGGTTGTTATCTCATACAGAACGTCACGATAATCCTACGGATGCTACAACATAAGCGAACGAATGTCGCCGTTAACTCACGCAAAAGTGACGATATACCCAAGGGCTTAAATACGCGCTAGCTAACACCTAAAAGGCATTCTCACATGAATATCAAGCGATAATTTTTAACAAATTAGGCCCTAAATTAGCGCAGGGAGCATACTGAAAACCATATTCACTACATAAGCGCTCATGCTCACCATGGGCGGTCATACTGACACAAGTTCCCGCACTCGCATGGTCATCAACAAAGGCCATCACCCGCTCAAGTATTATCTTTGCTAGCCCATAGGATTGGTATTCGGGTAAGACAATAAAATCTTCAATCATCAAATGCCCGGGCTTGTTGCCATAAACACACGCCGTTGCCAATAGATTAGACTTAGCGGCCCCAGCGCCGGCATGTTCCAATTCAGTCTTGTCACTTAATCGAATAGAGACCCAGAACAATGCCTGTACATCCGCAAGTTCAACGCCAATAGAAGGGAGGCAAACTGTGGCCCGCAGATTAAGTAGTTCATGAAATAACGGTGCAGTTTCAACGAGTTCAAACTTAATAGGCATAATAGTTTTGATATCCATTTGGCATCCCTTCTCCATGGTTGAAATTTCAAGCGATTTAGACGTCAGTCTATAGAGATGATAAAGCCAGCATTTGGCAGTTTGATGACAAGTGCCTCACCAAACAAGACCACTTTCGACTGAGAAGCTGATAATTTACTCAGATCAGTTAATAACATTTAGAAATATAAAATTAACATTTGTACCAAGGAAGAAATAAAAAACTACACCCTAAGTCCTATGCACAGTTACCGATCACCACAAACAACCCTTTTAGCTGACGGATAACAGATAAAACAATGTAAAACCAATAAGATAAAAAAACATTTTTATAAATCCCTCGTCTCATCTTTTTTGTCAAATTAACGACATATGACCAGATACTGACAGAAAAACGCCTACGACAATTTAATTAAAAAACGTCAAAAATCAGCCAATTGACCGAGATTAACATTAGGTTTACATTCGATTTCGGACATCAATGCGGATAGCTCCAAACACATCAACTCGCTGCACAAGGGTCATCAAAAGAATTAAGGAATGCGTCATGATAGTCTTAATCGGTGGAGAAAAAGGCGGCAGCGGTAAAAGTTGCTTGGCCCAAAATATAGCTGTATTTCTAACCACAGAATGTAGCGCCTCAGTCATTATGGTGGACTGCGATCCCCAGCGCACCACCTCTGACTGGATCCATGCAAGAAACAACAATCCGCAACTTGCCAGCATCAATTGCGTACAGCTTTACGGTAAGATCCGTAATGACTTACTCAGTCTTGAGCAACACTATGATGTAGTCATAGTCGACTGCGGTGGGCAAGATAACCTAGCGCTACGAGCAACCATGTCTGTCGCCTCTTACATTTTAATGCCCTTAAGACCTAAGCGCCGCGATTTAAAAACCGTATGTCATATGGACGATATCGTCGCGACGTGTAAGATGATTAATCCCAAGTTACGGGCTTCTTTTGTGATCACCCAATGTCCAAGTCTACCCAATCAAGCTAACCGAATTTTGGAGGCCAAAGAAGTCTGTAAAACCTATGATATCCATGTCCTTGACGCGATAACTTACTGTCGTAATGTTTATGATGACAGTGAAGAATCAGGATTATCGGTAATTGAAATCGAGCCCGCAGGAAAAGCAGCCGAAGAAATTCGAACTATCGCCTGTGAACTATTCCAAGTCGATTGTGCTGCCAGCTTAGCCAATCTCCTACATCCCGCGTTACACGCTCAGGGGGTGAGTCAAATGCATCATTTGACCCATCAAACTCAATCCACTCACACGACTACTCAACGAAGGGGGCAAAATGGGACTCAGCGATCTCAAGAAAAACGCTATGTCATCTAGCAGCTTACAGCACTCGCTTTCGTTAGATGAGTTTATTGAAGCGGCAAACTTGTACGCAATGGGACAAAGTCTGAATAAGATAAAAAGCAATCTAGATCATAAAGCAGATGCAACTGTCACAAAAACCACAGACATGGCGCGGAGCCATTCCAATGTGTTGAGCTTGCACAAACAAAGCCTAGAAACAGACGTATTATTCCCGGCAAAAGTAGAAACTAAAACACACTATCGCAAAGCAACATTTTCCCTCAGTGAAGCGGCTATAACCCATCTTGCTACACTGGCAGAAGAAAGCAGTATATCCAAATCAAAGCTGCTCCGACTCTTGATTGAACAACACTTCGATCTACCTATTGCTTTGAGGCAATTACGAGAACAACAACGCCAACACCGTTAACGATTCACACTACTCCCACCCTTTTCCGGTAACTTAGCTAAGATCGAGTTACCGGCTTTTTGCTCAAAAAGTAAAAAACACAATAAAAATCATCATAAAATCGCGGCATAAGTTCTGATCCCACCTATCCTTAAATATACATAATGCTGAATTAATGATATTAACTCAGAGTCAACACGTAACATTAAGGTGTTATTTTTGTTAAACCAGATCAGATTTATTTTTCTTTGTTTAACCGCAGCGATAATGATGCCCTGTTACGCAGAATTTTCATTGGCACAAATCCCGCCGCTAACAAACAAAACCCCCATTACTTTGGTCGCTGAAAAAGGATTTTGGACCGACTATTTAACCCAAGAAATGTTACCTAAATTCACCGCTAAAACCGGCGTAAAAGTGCAGGTGGTCAGTACTGAATTAGAGGATATGTTTAACTTACAGACCCAGAATTTACTTCAAGGTTCAGGCAAATACGATTTACTCACAATGGAAGCGGGCTGGGCTAAAGAATGGGCTGCCAATGGTTATACAGTGCCCTTAATTGAACTCGCTAAACTTTACGATCCCGATGGCGAAAAGGCCATGGAGAAATACCTAGAACCCTATTACCCATCGCTACTTAACATCTTGTCCTATCAAGGTGAAATCCATGCTATTCCCTATAACAATTATGTTATGGGGAATCATTATCGAGCAGATCTCTTTGATAATAAAACTGAAAAAGCTCAGTTTCTGCGTCAGTTTGGCTATCCACTCGCACCAGCAAAAACCTTAACAGAGTTACGAGATCAAGCTCAGTTCTTCACTCGTAAAGCAGGCACTATATTAGCGGATAAAATACTGACTCATGACTTTTACGGTCTAGCGCTAATGTCGGGTGATAAACCCCATATTAACGATGAATTCTCTAGCATGATTTGGAGCTTAGGTGGCACTTGGATGCAGCCCGTCTATAACAGCCAGAAACAGATCTCCCATTTTGAAGTGCCCACCATCAACCATGAAGCCATTGAAGCGGCCAAGCAATATCGCGAATTAATGCCCTATGCAGTTCCCGCTAACGAGCAGTTTGCTTTCAATGAAGCAGCAAATGCTATTGCAACAGGTCAAGCGGCTATGTGGCCTTTTGCCTACAATAATCTGTGGTATAAATCCTTTAAAGTTGAACAGAACATTCTCGGCGCGCGTCTAGCCGTAAGCCAAGTGCCTGGCGGTTATCCCTACAATGGCGCTTATGCCTTTGCCGTTAGCTACGACAGCAAAAACCCTCAAGCTGCCTATTGGCTGCTCAAATATATGGGCACCTATGAGGCACAACATGCCTATGCTATGGGGGGGGGTAATCCCTGTCGTATGGATGTAGTAACAGCCCCAGAATTTAAAGATGAATCTTTAAGAGGCATAGCAGGCGCATTTGAGGCAAGCCACATAGCCAATATGTTTTGGTCTACTAAGGTCTTATCCTTTGGGCATTTCACCAGTACTGCCATGGGACAAATTTACCCTGAACTCAGCCACGCCTGTTTTAGCGCAAGCCGCAGATCCGCTAACAGTGAAGATATTTTCATTAAATTAAGTGCAGAGATAAAACACCTCCAAAATACCTATGGAGAGGAACCTGCTATTGACAAAGAAAATAATGCCAAGCACTAAACCACTGAAAAGTTTGAAACAAAAAATAACCTCAGCCTTCTATATCATAGTGGGCATGGCGCTATTTAATGGTGTAGTCGCCATACTACTGTCACAGCAACTCAAATCAGAAATTGAACACTTAGTCGGGGTAGATGTGGTAAAAGTCACCACTGCGCTGCAACTGGCAAAAAACAGTGAAAAACTACAAATCATTACTGCACGATTGAATCATTATCATAGTGAAAAACAAAGAACTAGCCTGTTAGGCGAACTTTCTGCACAATGGGAATTACTCATCAATGACTCACGACTACTGGCCTCAATAGAAACTTCTACTGTCAATAAGCAAGAATTAAATCACGCCTTAGATACTCAACTGTATTACTTACAACAACTGCCATTACTCAACACGTTAACCGATACTGCCTTACAAGCCAATTCACAGGCAGCCAATATTCAAGCCAACTTAACGTCAATGGCGTCGGGATTTAGCGATGAAATGCAAACCCAATTTCAGCGTATTAATACGGACTCTGAACGTCAGCTTAAGCTGAGAAACGTTGACCAGATTGCTTTAAATATCAATACCAATCAGCAGCTATCTTTATTTAGTCATCTAGGAGAACACTTATTTACCCAGTTAACTCAAGTGAATATCATCGACAATCTAGTTGAACTAAACCAAACCCAAAGAGATGCTATGCGACTGCTGTTAAGCATGGAGGCTATGCTTGATAGTATCGGTGGCGATAAAAACTTATATTTGAATTTGTTATCACAAATAAAACAGACCATGGTCGGTGAAGACAACCTCTTTGAACTTTCTCGCAAAGCGATTAGAAGCACTCATATCGCCAATGCGCATTTAGAATACCAAGCTGATGCCGCACAAATCGTTGCGACCTATACGCAGGATCTCGTTAACCAAGTTGAAAATGAAATTCAGCAAACAGGCCGCGAACTTAAAAACGATAGCACCGCATTTATCGTATTAATTTTCAGCAGTGGCATCTTATATTGCTTCTTCATCTGGCTCACCAGTTGGCACTTTATCACTAAGGGAATCATCAAGCCTGTTATGGCGACTCGAGATGCAATGAATGCCATTGCCAATGAAAAACTCGACGCCAGAATGCCTGTCACTGATAACTTAGAGCTCCAGCAAATGGTCAGCTCCTTAGAGACATTAAAAAGCTACGCAGCTCAGGTTAAAGGCATGGCCGAAACCGACGGATTAACTGGCTGCTATAATCGCCGCTATTTAGATTTACAACTCCAAAAAGAATTAGAGTATGCAAGGGACCACAACATGCCCCTAGGTATAATTCTGTTTGATATTGATAATTTTAAACAATTTAACGATAGGTATGGTCATGTCGCAGGCGATCAATGTCTTAAGAAAATCGTGAATGCCACCAAATCGATCTTGAAACAACCCACTTACATGCTTGCCCGCTATGGCGGAGAGGAGTTCATGATAGTACTACCATCGAGCAATCTCGAGGAGGCATATCATTTTGCTGAAGTATTACGCAATAAAATCATCAGTTTAAAAATACCACATGAAGACTCCCCCCATGACGGCATACTGACCATCAGCGCTGGTATTACTTGCTGGGAGCGATCACAACCTATGGATACGAATAGCTTAATTAATCAAGCTGATGAGGCTCTCTATCACGCCAAACTAACAGGTCGCAATCGTACAGAGACACGACTAAACCAACCTGTTCGCTATTCCTAACCATAAAATGCGGCGACTGTTCAGTTTCTTTTTTCACCAGAGGATTGAGTTACGCTGACTTCACCCCCATTAGCTAATACTAAGTTAATCAGGATTAAGTCAGGGAAGTATGCTCGCTATTGTTATCACGCTTATCCTAGGAATTGGCGCAATTACCTGGCTACTGTCGAGTCGTTGGCGCAAGACCTTACATCGTCGACGAGTCACGATGAAACCTTTTCCAAAAGAATGGCGCAGCATTCTCAAAAAAAGACTGCCTTACTTCCATGCTCTACCCGCAGATCTACAACTGCAACTCAAACGGCATATCCAAATTTTCATCGATGAGAAAGTCTTTATCGGCTGCGATAATTTTGAGATCACGGATGAAGTAAGAGTCACAATCGCGGCCCAAGCCTGTCTACTGCTACTCAATCGTAAAACCGACTTTTACCCCAAACTGAAACAGATTTTGGTCTATCCCGATGCCTTTATCGTCAATAATCAACATAAAGACACTAGCGGTATCGTGTGGGAACAACGCAATGTGCTGGCAGGGGAATCATGGGAATACGGTAAAGTTGTGCTCTCATGGAGAAATACTTTAGACGGCGCAGCCGATCCCCATGATGGTAATAATGTCGTAATCCATGAGTTTGCCCATCAGCTCGATCAAGAAGATGGCCAAGCCAATGGCGCACCCATTCTGCAGCATTTTGCCGACTACAGCACTTGGTCTGAAGTGCTAAGTAGGGAATTTACCCAATTACAACACTGTGCAAATTTTGGCACGCCCTCATTATTTAATTATTATGGTGCAACTAATCCCGCTGAGTTTTTTGCCGTCATCACCGAAGTCTTTTTTGAGAAACCAGAGGATTTTTACCAACAACACCCAGACTTGTATCGGGAACTGAGCCGCTTTTATCAACTCGATCCGATAAACTGGCATTAACCCATAAATGTAGAGGCACGCAAATGCTCAAAGACACTCATGCATTCTCAGTTAAAGGTTCCAATATTAATCGCGCTACCTTGGGGTTACTGCTCAGCGCGTTAATGCTTGGCGGCCTTAATATAAGCGTACAGGCACAGGACTCGCCAACACAAAGCACTCAAACGACTTCGAATCCTGATCAACAAGCGGCGGCTCACGTTTTAGATTTACTCAACCAATATTCAAGCGATGCCAATTGGGATAAATACTTTGCCCTGTACCGAAAAGACGGCATTTTTATTGGCACGGATGCGAGTGAGCGCTGGGGAATGGCGGAATTTGAACGTTACTCCCGCCTCACAAAAGGTTGGCGCTATGATTTAACTGAGCGTCATTTAATCCAACACGGCAATGTCATATTGTTTGACGAGTTATTAAATAGTCCAGCCTATGGCGTCAGTCGAGGAACTGGCACTTTAATCAAAACCAATGGCAACTGGGAAATAGCTCAATACCATTTAAGCTTCCCCATTCCTAATGAGGTAGCTAAGCAAATAACTGCCGAGATTAAAGCCGCAAACAAACAATAGCGCAGCACTCCCAAAAATACGGTTTGAAAGAGTGCAATTTCGAAAGAATACAGCTTGAAATTAAATCGCTTAAAAAGTAATCACTTAAGTTATGCCACTATCTCAAAGACACAGTAAAACACACATTCGCCAATTGGGAGAAGTGGATGAAACTTTGAAAATCCACGTCTTCAAATGCCCTTTCCGAAGGACCCCTATCCGCGTAGTAAAACCCGATCACTTTACTATCGACTAATAATGGTGCCAATAAAAAGCCTTGACGTGACACATGTTGCGCTTGTAATTCTTTACACTGCTCTTGCCATTTCTTAGAGCTAGGATCATCTACCCAAAGCGGTAACTTATGCTCCATCGCTTGGTAAAATAATCCCCGCCTATCGCTCAAATCGATAATAAACTCTTGCTTAATGGCATCTGCATCACGACCTAATATCACTCTAGGTTGAAGTTGTTTACGGCTTGGTGACAATAACAGCACGCCGCACCGGTCAACGCCAACGCCCTCAAGTATACCTTCGAGAACCGTTTGCATGATTTGGTTAAAATCGGCTTTATTAATGGCGAAGCCTGTAAGTTCTCGTAGCTTAGCTAACTGAATATTCAAATTAACTTGATAGACAGGCATATCTAACGGAATAGGAAGTGGAACAGGTTTAACTGTGACCATACGCTTAGGATCTGGTAGATAGTCTAGCAACACCTTAGCACCATATACTTCAGCTAACTTATGGGTCGCATTCGCGCAGCGTTGCATCCGCACCATAAACTCATTTTCTTCTAGTCCAGTAAAACTCGCCGCTTGCGTGATACGTTTCCCTAATTCCTGCTTATCAAGATTAGGCTGAGATAAAATATCGCAGAGCTTATCCGCAATAAAAATAGACCGAATTTCAGGTCTTTGGTCTTCAGGATTATTAACTGCATGGACCAACAGTTCTCCCAATCCCCAATTGCGGGCAATACTTTGAGTTAATAGTGAAAAAGAAGTGCCGAGGGCTTCGCGGGTTATACTTCGCTCCTCTGCTGGCGTTACACATTCACGCAGTTTTAGATCTAACTCTTCGGTGAACTCACCACCAATACTCCAAAAAGCGCTCTCACCTATGTGATACAGTAAAGAGGCTATAAAAGCTTCCTCCTGCATTTCTTCGTCATAATGGCTCAACATCATCCGTGCAATCATGGCGGCTTGAAATGCTTTAGCCATCAACTTTATTAATCTTTGATATACGTTAGGTGCCAAATTTTTACTCTCTAACAAGCTTGAGAGTAACTTGGCTGTGATACAGATATTTCGCACCGCATCAAAACCAAGCACTATAGCCGCTCGGCTGACAGTAGAGATTTGGCTACTACCTTTATGGTAAATAGCGCTATTAGCAACTCGAAGAATACGAGAGGTTAAGGCGTTATCGTGCATCACGCTACGCCCGAGTAATGCGAGAGAGGAAACGTCATCCTTGGCGAGCTTTTCTAGCGATTTAACAGTCGAACACAGTGCTGGCATTTCCAATTCACTGATCCGATTTGTCCAATAATCGACCCCTTTATTAGTATTGTTATTAGGTTTCAACCTAAAGTTACCTTAGCGATATAATCTTGTTGTTTTTAGTATAGATAAACGCAAACATTTCGCCTGTTGTCTAAAGCTTGTTTTAGAAAATCATTCATTAATTGCTTAATAATTCAACATTAAGCAATATCTGCCTATAAAAATGCCCAAGACAAAGCTCGGGCATTTCAGTAAAACAGGAAATCAATCCACACTTAGGCTTTGAGGTACTGCTTAACAACACGCAACACTTTATCTATGTCCTGACGGCTGATATCTTTATGAGTCACAAGCCGAAGTGTACGCCCTGGGCTTATCAGGATGCCTTCCGCTCGACAGTGTTTAGCCAATAAGTTCGCATCAATATTGGGTGCTAATGTAACAAATAACATATTTGTTTGTACTGCGGCTAAATTGACCTCGAACTCACTGAATTCTGCCAACTGCCGAGCTAAGTACGCCGTATTATCATGATCTTCACTCAGCCGTTGTACTTGCTCAGTTAAAGCAAGCTTACCCGCAGCGGCAAGTATCCCAGCTTGACGCATGCCACCACCAAGCATTTTACGCCAACGAATGGCTTTCTGAATCAAGCGTTCATCACCTAAGAGTAATGAGCCGACTGGCGCACATAATCCTTTGGATAAACAAATCGACACTGAATCAAAGTGCGCCGTGATATCACTTATTGCAATATTCTGCGCAACCGCAGCATTGGCAACTCGCGCACCATCTAAATGAATTTTTAAACCGCGATTAAAGGCTAATGCCTGCGCGTCCGCCAAATAGCTTTGCGGGAGAACCTTACCGCCAATCGTATTCTCTAAACTAAGCAAACGAGTACGAGCAAAATGGATATCATCAGGCTTAATTGCGGCTTCAATGTCAGCTAATGCAATAGTGCCATCTAATTGATTCATTAAAGGTTGAGGTTGAATGCTGCCTAGGACAGCGGCGCCGCCGCCCTCGAACTTATAATTGTGAGCCTGCTGACCGCACAGGTACTCATCTCCACGATCACAATGGGCCATCAAAGCCAATAAATTTGCTTGAGTACCCGAACAGGTAAATAATGCACTTTCAAAGCCAAACATCTCCGCAGCCATATCCTGCAAACTATTTACCGTAGGGTCATCACCGTAAACATCATCACCCACTTCGGCTCTGGACATGGCTAACCGCATGGCTGCTGTTGGCTGGGTAACAGTATCACTGCGTAAATCTATCATCTTGTCCTCAACTTAAAGTTTGGTTGGCGCATAATGGGCTCAAGACTCTAGCGCTAAAGGCTTATTTTGTATAGTTTATCGTCATACTTGTCGACAAATTTACCGATGTAGAACCTCGCTCATGCTTGAAGCAAGTATCGACATACTGACATCTACTAATAAAAACATAAATATACTCAAGATCTTGCCGATATCTATCTGTCGATGTATGGACGTTTGTACGCGTTTAGCTTGGCGAAAAGAGTCTTACTCGTTAGAATGCCACACTAAGATGGTCATGCTACAACAATGCGATCGCTTTAGTAATTTTGACTAATACTTATCGTTAAATAGGTGATTTGTAGTGAAAAACTCCCAATCTCGATGGATTCAGCTAGCGCTTTTGCTATTAAGTTTAAGCCTAACATCACAGGTATTTGCTTGGTCTGACACTGACCGAGATGGAGTGCCAGATATCAAAGATGCCTGTCCTAACACAGAGCCAAATACACCTGTTATGGCTAATGGTTGTGTGGAAGAAATCGCTGTGGAAATGACTGCATCACCAGTTTGCGATATGAGTCATTCAAATGCTGAGTTAAACACAGATTGTCATAATATTTCTGCAGCTATGGTGTATTTTGAATTTGCCATTGCCGAGGTTGACTTTTCTCAACGGAAAACTTTAGCCTTAGTAAAAGCATTCTTAGAAACAAATGATGCTGAATTAACCTTAGTAGGCCACACAGATATCGTTGGTACACCAGAGTTTAATTATCAACTATCACTTCAGCGAGCTCAAAATGTAAAACGTATTTTGGTTGAAGATTATGGCTTTAATCCAAATCGCTTTACCGTAATGGGTAAAGGTATATCTGAACCTGTAGCGGACAACCGTTCTAGCGAAGGGCGCAGTTTAAATCGACGAGTAGAATTTATCGTCAATAATAAATAGTTTTTGTTAGCGTATATTTAGGGAGTTATTCAATGGAAAACCTCGAAGGTTTATTAAAGCAAGCACCAGATCTGATCGTGACTTATGGCTTAAAAACATTATTCGCCATTATCATCTTCTTTGTTGGTAAATACTTTGCGGGCGTAGCACAGAAGCTTGTTCGTAAATTACTTAACAGCCGTAAAGTTGATCCGACAGTCGTTTCATTTGTCGCTAACCTCGCTTGGGCAGTGGTATTTGTTTTCGCGGTTATTGCTACGTTAGGCCAAATTGGCGTACAAACCGCATCACTGGTAGCCGTTATCGGTGCTGCAGGTTTAGCAATAGGCTTAGCGCTACAAGGTTCTCTGTCTAATTTTGCATCGGGTGTGTTAATGGTGTTATTCCGCCCTTGCCGCGTAGGTGACTATATTGAAGCTGCAGGTATCGCCGGCACTGTTGATGAAATAACCATATTCTCAACCAAGCTTCGCACTCCTGATAATAAAGTTATCGTAGCGCCAAACTCATCTATCATGAATGGCACTATCACTAACTACTCAGCGATGGATAGTCGTCGTATCGATTTAGTGATTGGCGTATCTTATTCCGCCGATATCGCACTCACTAAAAAAGTATTGACCGATATTTTAGATAACAACCAGTATGTGTTAAAAGATCCAGCATATACAGTTGGACTTTCTGAATTGGCTAGCTCTTCAATCAATTTCGTGGTTCGTCCTTGGGTAAAAACATCTGATTATTGGACTGCACGTTTCCAACTGCTTGAGCAAATAAAAAATGCATTAGACGCTGCAGATATCGGTATTCCATTTCCACAAATGGATATTCATGTCAAAGAATTGCCGCTAAGCAAATAACAATTAGTGGATAAAAAAGGTCGGTAATTACCGACCTTTTTTTATGGTTCTACGCATCATTTTAGCGTACCTTAATGGACAGATATTAGCGAAGGCACAGATATTCATGTGTGAGGAAATCCAATGCAAAAATATGTTTCATTTTTAGCCGCAAGCTGTATTTATAGCCTAGTACTGATGAGCCCCAATACACTCGCCAGTGAGAAAACACAGGTTTTAATGGGTGAAAAAACAGTCACCTTAGAAGGGAAAAGACCAAAATTGTCGCAAATGGCACCGGGGTTTAAAGTCGTTGATGAGCATTTCACGCCAGTGATGCTAAGTGATTTTAAGGGTAAAACTGTACTGATAAGTGCCGTGCCAAGCCTAGATACAGGTGTTTGCGCACTGCAGACGAAGCGCTTCAACAGCGAAGTTGGCCATTTTTCCGATGACGTCATCATGCTAACGATCAGTACCGATTTACCCTTCGCACAGAAGCGTTTCTGTAAAGTGGAAAACGTAGATAAAATCAAAGTGCTATCAGATAGCGTGTGGCGTGATTTTGGTGAAAAGTATGGTTTGTTAATTCAAGATTACGGCTTGCTGGCTAGAGCCATTTTCATCATAGATGCAGAAGGTAAGCTCCAATACCAAGAGTTAGTACCAAACATCACAGAGCATCCTAACTATGATGCAGCGCTTGAAGCCTTAAAAACCCTTCAAGCCCAGCAGTAATTCACAGCTAAAAACAGGGCAGCCTTAGCTGCCCTTTTGTTTAACGGTTCTATTTCTACAATTTGGTTTTACGATTTAATGTGTATGTTGATCGCCACTGGATTGGTAGTCAAAGGTCGGCATAGACCAATGATATCGCAGCGCCAACATCCGTAAGCTAAAACCAACGCTTAAACAAATAACCAGATTAATCCATTCCGTTAACTGATAGGCTTTTAAGACGATATACAAGCCTGCCGTCAGTAGTGAAATCACCGCATAGAGTTCTTTCTTAAAAATCAAAGGCACTTGGTTACACAGAATATCGCGGATAACGCCACCAAAGACACCAGTGACCAATCCCATAACTACGGCTATTGTTGGGCTAAATCCCAGCATTAACGTCTTTTGTGCGCCCACGATGGAGAATACGGCTAAACCTAAGGCATCAATAGCCAAAAATAACTTAGACAGATAACGCATCACAGGGGCGATAGCGACAGTGAGCAAAGAAGCGAATGCAATCGCAATAAGGTAATGCACATGCTCAACCCAAATTAAGGGGTAATTTCCGAGCATCATATCCCTTAGTGTGCCGCCACCAATTGCCGTTGCGCAGCCAATGATCACCACACCAAACAAATCCATCTGCTTGCGGCCAGCCGCCAGAGCGCCCGTCATCGCCTCGGCAATAATCCCAATCAGCCAAAGTAATCCAATAATCTGCGTCTCATGCATCTTTGCTACTACCAACAACTCAAAGAATTGATTCTGCCTGATAACCTCTCAGTTCTATAATGATTTTATTTTGAATTCATCATTAGAAAAATTAATTCATCATCTTATTAATAATCTGATGCAGACTCCTATTATATTATTAAGTTATAGGATAAATATTATACAAAATAGTCAGTTATAAAAATGTTACTTTCACATTGTCATCTATGAAAATAGAATTTTTAATAAGTATTAATAACGTAAATCCAATCAGATGATAAATAACTGCAGATCATCTAATACCGTAGACAAAAAGCATAAAAATCAACCACAAAAAAGCGGCCCTTAGGCCGCTTAATGTTCATTCAAACTGAATCAGAACTACTTAGTGTCAGGCTTAGGTGGATAATTTGCCATTACACTGCCCACTGCTTGATTGATGATCTGTACTCTTTCTTCTGGGGTATTTTTGTCGCGAATGGTATCGGCAACAGAACCACGCCAGATCAGTTTAGTGGTTTTATTATCAACCAAATCAATAATCAGGGTGCCGACTTCATATTCTCTTACTGTGGTTTGGGTCTGCATATTGCCGCCCCAACCCCATCCTGGACCATAGTATGGGTTGTAGCCAAAATTACTATTGAAGGTATCAACATTAATCTTCTTATCAACTTTGGTCAGATAATTAACAAGTACATCAGCATCTTTTGCATCAACTAATGTCATCCCCTTACTCGCTAACTGGCTATTCACCGCTTCTCTGACCCGTTGGTCCATCAAGCCATCCAAATGATATCCAGCAGAATCCGTTTTCTGAGCAACCCAAGCATAGGTTTTATATTGGGTAAAATTGGCGCTAGGATCAAAATCCCAACCTGACTTCATCGAACTACAGGCACTGAGTGCCAACACAGCTAATGCTACAAAAATATTTTTCATCTTAATTTCCTCAGATGTTCGACCCGAACAAAGACAAGTATCAGAGATATGAATTTAGCTTACAGAGCAATAGCCTAATCTACAACTCAATTGATTAAAAAGCGGCATCTCATTCAGCTTGACTTCAGCAAAACCAAAGATGATAATGATTATCAATTAAGATTTGAGGGAGGTGTTGAAATGTACTGGTTTATTAGCGCGTTTTTGGTTGCATCTGCCATTTTTTTCCTTGCACCAGAAAAAATTTCTCTCGAGGCCAATAACGCCAAAATAAAGCGCCATTTGCCTGTCAGCTTACTGATTTTACCTCTTATTGTACTTGGCTGGTTGGTCATTGATACCGTCGCGAATGGCACTAATTATGCCACAGTCGCCGCATTCGGCTTTGTGACTACCGCCTGCTTAATTGCGTTACCTAAGCTGCATAAATTTATTATGCCCAGCGCCTTACTGACCGCAGTGGCGCTGATCGTCATGGTCTTTATGCGCATGAATTAAAACGGCTGAAAACGCTCCCTTTTTCAAAAATATGCTTACTTCCCTGCAAAGAGTTAGCATTTTGTATTGGCCACTTAAGGAGAATCCTCAAGTGGTCTTTTTTTACCTCCCAGAACCTCTGCAAATTTGATAAACTGAGTCGGTATAAGTCACCTTCTAATATCAATGAATGAAACCAATGAAAGCAGATCCTAATGTATCCTTAGTGTACAGCACCGACAAAGGCCGTATAAATGCAGAGCCCGCCACTAAAGTGATTCCTGAATCCGATGGCATAGTCAGGATCCACAGAGACAGTAAAGGCCGCAAAGGTAAAGGCGTTTCGATTATCTCAGGGTTAGGTCTCGATGAAGCAGCGTTAAAAGCAATGGCACAAACCCTTAAGAAACAATGTGGTTGTGGTGGTACGGTTAAAGATTTCACTATTGAGGTCCAAACGGACAACCGCGAGCAATTAAAGCTATTACTTGAGAAACAAAACTACAAAGTTAAATTAGCTGGCGGTTAATCTCGCCCGACTTAGCAATATAGCAGCAAGCTAGATCAACTTAGCCACATCAAACGGAGTAGTTTAATGGAGAGTTTGCAGAACCATTTCTTAATTGCCATGCCCTCACTACACGGCACGTTTTTTGAACGCTCAGTCATTTATATCTGTGAACATGATACCAAAGGCGCCATGGGACTGGTGATCAATAAACCGCTCGGTATCGAAGTTAATTCGCTATTAGAGCAAATGGATTTGCCAGCAGAGCAAGTCTCCGCGGATTTAGTGCTCAATACCAATGTCATGATGGGCGGCCCCGTCTCCCAAGATCGCGGCTTTGTGCTGCATACCTCTCAGCCCTATTGGGCCAATAGCACAGATCTGGGTTGTGGTTTAATGCTAACCACTTCCCGTGATGTGTTAACCGCGATTGGAAGCAACAGATCGCCCGAGAAGTTTCTCGTCGCATTAGGTTATGCAGGGTGGAGTAAAGATCAGCTCGAACAAGAGCTTGCCGATAATTCTTGGCTCACAATTCCAGCAACGAATGCGCTCTTGTTTGACATTAAACACGAAGACCGTTGGCCACAGGCCAGCCGTGCTCTCGGATTTGATGCTTGGCAAGTTTCAGCTCAAGCGGGTCACGCTTAAGCCTATTTATTAATATAAGTCCGCACACTATGAATTCGAAAACCGTATTAGGCTTTGATTTTGGCACTAAGAGCATTGGTGTGGCTATAGGCCAAGAGATCACCGCCAGCGCCACACCATTGTTGTCAATTAAAGCCGTCGATGGTATCCCAAATTGGGATCAGATAGGCGACTTAATCAAAGAGTGGCAACCTGACTTAGTCGTCGTTGGTCTGCCCTTAAACATGGATGGCACAGAGCAAGATATGACCCACAGGGCGCGTAAATTTGCTAATCGCATCAATGCAAAATTCAAAGTCAAAATAGCCACTCAAGATGAGCGATTAACCACTACCGATGCAAAGGCAAGATTATTCGAATTGGGCGGGTTTAAGGCACTGACCAAAGGTCAAGTCGATGCGGTATCTGCAGTCCTTATCATCGAAAGCTACTTCGAAAATAACTTCAGCAAGTAATGCCACAATAAATAAAACCACAATAAAAAGAAAAGGATAAGTTGCCTTATCCTTTTAGTTTGATGTTTAACCCGATAAATTACCAGATCAAAAATGTGGCTTCACTAAGTTGGCCATCATAGTAATGTGCGCATCATCGTCATTTAATGCAGCGATGTAACGGAACTTCTCCCCGCCCGCCTCAGCAAAGAGATGACCATTCTCACCAACAATTTCTTCCAGCGTTTCTAAACAATCAGCGCTAAAAGCTGGGCAGACGATAGCAATATCACGCACGCCTTGTTGCGGCAACGCTTTCAAAGTCGCATCGGTATAAGGTTGTAGCCATTTGGCTTTACCGAAACGCGATTGGAAAGTCATGACAAACTCATCTTTACCTAACCCAAGCTTTTCGGTGACAAGTCGAGTCGTTTTCATACAGAAGCAGTAATAAGGATCGCCTAAATGCAAATTACGCTCAGGCATACCATGGTAAGACAACACCAATTTTTGCGGTTTACCATGGGCTTCAAAATCAGCCGTGATCGAATTAGCTAACGCGTTAATAAAGTCAGCATTGTCATGATAAGTATTAATAAAATGCAGTGCTGGAATAAAGCGCCACTTGGACAACTCAGCAGCAATCGCATCAAATGCAGAACCTGTGGTTGGGGCCGCATATTGGGGATATAAAGGTAACACGACGATTTTATCTATGCCATTTTGATGCATATTCTGCAAGGTGCTAGCAACCGACGGATTACCGTAACGCATGGCTAAATGGACAGAGACATCGTAGTTATCAGCTTTAAGCTTATCCGCTAACTTTGCGGTTTGACGCAAACTAATGTCCATCAACGGAGAACCTGCCGCAGTCCATACCTTTTGGTATAACGCTGCCGATTTTGCAGGCCGTACCCTCAAAATAATCCCGTGTAAAATCAACATCCATACTAGCTTAGGGATCTCGACGACTCGGGGATCCGCTAAAAACTCTGCAAGATAACGTCTAACAGCAGATGCTGTGGGTTCATCTGGAGTACCTAAATTCAACAACAACACGCCTACTTTGCCGCGCTGCCCGTGTCCAACTTCTTTGGATAAGCCTGAAAATTTAGCCAAAACAGCCTCTTAATTAATAAATATTCGTAATATTAAAGTACAGATTCTATCGCTTGCTTAAGCTCTTCACTATCTGGCTTCACTTTAGAATTGAACTGTTGCACAACCGCACCATCACCGCTGACGACATACTTATAAAAATTCCACTTAGGCGCACCGGTTTTTTCGGCTAAGTATTTGAAGACACTATTAGCGTCACTACCACGTACTGGCGATGTCGACAGCATAGTAAAGGTGACACCGTAATTGATGTAACACACCTTAGCCGTATCTTTCTCATCATTTTCTTCTTGGAAAAAATCATCCGATGGGAAACCAATGACCACTAAGCCTTTATCTTTGTAGTTTTCATGCAATGTTTCGAGCGCTTTAAACTGCGGGGTGTAACCACAGTTACTGGCCGTGTTAACAATCAACACTGGTTTTCCCTGAGTCAATTCGCACAGATTAACCGTCTCTTCAGAATGTAATTTTCGTACTTCGAGGTTCAGATACTCCGGACAAGTGACCGCCATAGCGCCAACACTCATCAAGCTCGCTGTCATAGCGAATATCATGGGTAATTTTTTCATTGCTTTCTCCTTTACCAGTACATTACGCAAACGCACTAGGTAAAGATCATATTG
This sequence comes from Shewanella sp. SW1, assembly GCF_025653545.1. Taxonomy (NCBI): domain Bacteria; kingdom Pseudomonadati; phylum Pseudomonadota; class Gammaproteobacteria; order Alteromonadales; family Shewanellaceae; genus Shewanella; species Shewanella sp. SW1. The sequence goes on from NZ_JAKKSG010000030.1 coordinate 38,107, forward strand.
AATTAAAAAATAAAAGCTATGGATAATGGCAACATAGCGATGAAGTAGAACCGATTGAGCTGAACGAAAATCTAATACACAAACAAAAAGCAGCCCATAAAGAGCTGCCTAACCCAGAACCGGACTATCACGCTAGTCCATGTCTAAGGTGACACCTTCCATAAAACCTGAGCCCGTGGATTCTTTATTCTGCAATTTAATCATCAAACGTAAATCGTTTGGTGAATCAGCATGGTGCAGCGCATCGGCGTAACTAATCTCGCCATCGACATAAAGTTTCAGCAAGGCCTGATCGAACGTCTGCATGCCCTGCTCGTTGGATTTTGCCATGGTTTCTTTGAGCAAATGCAGCTCGTTCTTCGCAATTAAACTCGCCACCCTTGGGGTGTTAATCAATACTTCAATCGCAGCGCGACGCCCTGTGCCATCGACTTTCGGTATCAATTGCTGCGCCACAATACCGCGTAAATTCAATGATAAATCGAACAATAACTGTTGATGCTTACTCTCAGGCACGAGATGCATAATCCGGTCTAACGCTTGGTTGGCGTTGTTGGCATGCAAGGTTGCCATACAAAGGTGACCCGTTTCTGCAAATGACAGCGCAAACTCCATCGTCTCTTGGGTACGAATTTCACCAATCAAGATCACATCGGGTGCTTGGCGAAGGGAGCTTTTTAGCGCCGCATCGAAAGATTCAGTATCTATGCCCACTTCACGCTGGGTGATAATGCTTTTTCTGTGGTCATGAACGAATTCAACCGGATCTTCAATAGTCAAAATATGCCCACGGGCATGACCATTGCGATAACCCACCAAGGCCGCCAAGGACGTTGACTTACCCGTTCCCGTTCCGCCTACCATAATGATGAGGCCACGTTTGCTCATCACCAGATCTTTTAGAATAGGCGGCAATTTTAAATCATCGACATCAGGGATTTTAGTCTCAATACGGCGCATCACACAGCCAGGCGATTCACGCTGCCAAAAAGCGCTCACCCGAAAACGACCTAAATCCTTTGCCGCAAAAGCGAAATTACACTCACGAGTGGAATGAAACTCTTGCTTCTGAGCCTCAGTCATTAACGACTCAACAAAATCCAGTGATTGTGCTGGTGTAAACGCACTTTCTGCCAATGGACGCAATTCACCGTCAATCTTGGCACTCGGCGGAAAACCCGCTGTGATGAACAAGTCGGAGGCTTTGCGTTCCACTATCACTTTTAAAAACGGACGAACATCCATCATAAATCCTTAAAATGTCGCTTGTTTATTCGAACTCTTCGCCATTGCATCTTCACGGGTGATAAGACCGCGATTGACTAAATTCTGTAAACATTGCTCTAAGGTCTGCATTCCGTGGGCCATACCAGTTTGAATCGCCGAATACATCTGCGCCACTTTGTCTTCACGAATAAGGTTACGGATAGCGGGAGTGCCCATCATGATTTCATGGGCGGCGACACGGCCTCCTCCCACCTTTTTAATCAGGGTTTGCGAAATAACCGCTTGCAGCGATTCCGACAACATAGTGCGCACCATGTCTTTTTCACCGGCGGGGAATACGTCGACCACACGGTCAATCGTTTTCGCGGCAGAAGTAGTATGCAAGGTACCAAACACTAAGTGGCCTGTTTCAGCGGCGGTCATCGCCAAACGAATGGTCTCAAGGTCACGCATCTCACCGACTAAAATCACGTCTGGGTCTTCACGCAGTGCGCTTCTAAGCGCCGCATTAAAGCTGTGGGTATGGCGGTGAACTTCACGTTGGTTAATCAAACATTGCTTATTTTGGTGAACGAATTCGATAGGATCTTCAATGGTTAAGATATGATCATGTCGATTTTCATTCACGTAATCCACCATAGCGGCAAGTGTGGTACTCTTACCCGACCCCGTAGGTCCAGTCACTAGCACCAATCCGCGAGGGAAACTGGCAATTTTTTTAAAAATTTCCGGTGCACCTAATTGCTCAAGTGACAAAATGTCACTTGGAATGGTACGAAACACAGCCGCTGCACCACGGGATTGATTGAATGCGTTAACACGAAAGCGTGCAAGATTAGGGACTTCGAACGAGAAATCGATTTCTAAATGTTCTTCGTAGTCCTTGCGCTGCTTATCATTCATTATGTCGTACACTAAACTGTGTACACCTTGATGATCGAGCGCGGGCAGGTTAATTTTTCTCACTTCACCGTCAACACGGATCATGGGAGATATCCCTGCAGAAAGGTGTAGATCCGAGGCTTTGTGTTTTACACTAAATGCCAATAACTCAGTGATTTCCATCGTTTGGGATATCCTTGCAACTAGATAATTACATCATGACAACAATAGCAGACAGACTCGCAATCGCCCAGCGCAGGATCACACAAGCAGCGCAAAAATGTGCCCGCCACCCCAGCAGTATTCGCTTACTTGCCGTCAGCAAGACTAAACCTATTGAAGACATTATAGCAGCCTACCAAGCGGGTCAGCGTTGCTTTGGCGAAAACTATGTCCAAGAAGGCGCTGAAAAAATTACTGCGCTCAAGGGGGATTTCCCGGACATAGAATGGCATTTTATCGGCCCACTCCAATCCAATAAAACCAGCATAGTCGCCCAGCATTTCGATTGGATGCATACCCTCTCACGCGACAAAATTGCCCTACGTCTCAATGAGCAACGTCCGGCCGAATTGGCGCCATTAAACGTCTGTATTCAAATTAATATCAGTGCTGAAGACACAAAATCTGGCATAGATGCGGCTCAAATGCTGCCACTGGCCGAACTGATAGCTCAGCTACCTAACTTAGCACTGAGGGGCCTAATGGCAATTCCAACGGCTACCGCAGATACAGAGTTACAGCTTAAAGAGTTTTCCATGTTAAACAATCTATTTCAAGAACTTAAATCGCATTATCCCGCAGTAGATACGCTTTCAATGGGGATGAGTAATGACCTAGATACAGCGATTAGCTGCGGTTCAACTATGGTGCGTATTGGCAGTGCCATTTTTGGTGAGCGCAATTACGCTGCGTAAAATCCACGTTCGGCATTTAGTTAGAGGTCAGTTTAACCTTGTTTTTAGCACTTTATGCCCAAATACTGTATTTAAGAACACCGAACATTAACGATTTAAGAGCAATTAGCGAGAGTCGATAATCAGGCTCAGTCATTCAAATGACTAACCGTTTTTATCATCTTAATTTAAAGTGAAGATGTTACAAGTTAACGGTTAACACACTGAAGAGAATCAAATGGATCAACAGAAAATCTGCTTTATCGGTGCCGGCAATATGACGCGCAGCATCATCAGTGGCTTAATCAATAGCGGCTATCCAGCTCAACTCATCCAAGCGACTAATCCCAGCCAAGGTAAACTCGATGCACTAAAAGACGATTTTGGGATTTTGGTTTCTCAGGATAATTTAGCCGCGGCGCAAGCTGCCGATGTCATAGTACTTTCAGTAAAACCACAATTGATGCAACAAGTTTGTGAAGCATTACAGACAGTCGAACTGTCGAATAAGTTAGTCATCACTATCGCTGCGGGCATTAAAGCAAAGCGATATACCGACTATCTGGCACAAGACATCAAGCTTATCCGCGCCATGCCAAATACGCCGATGCAAATTAGTGTGGGGATGACTGGCCTCTATGCGCCTCAAAGCATTACTACCGAGCAGAAAGCCATTTGCGATCGTTTGATGTCAAGCGGCGGCGAAATAGTGTGGGTAAATGAAGAGTCAGATTTAGATCAAGTGATTGCACTATCGGGCAGTTCACCGGCTTATTTCTTTTTGCTAATGGAGTCTATGATAGATGCAGGCAAAGAAATGGGAATGGATGAAACAAAAGCCAGAAGTTTAGTGCAGCAAGCTGCGCTTGGCGCTGCTATGATGGCAAAGCAAAACCCACAACTGACCTTAGGTAATTTAAGGGAGAATGTTACTTCAAAGGGCGGCACCACCGCACAGGCGCTGGCGACATTTGAAGCTGCGGATATGCGCGGCTTAGTAAAAAAAGCCATGGAAAACTGTATTAATCGTGCTGAAGAAATGGCTAAAACATTTTGATCCACTAACACGTTTTTATATCGAACTTTAATAGGTAGAAATCTCGATGAATGCATTTACCTTTTTAATCACCACTCTATTCGATCTCTATTTGATGGTGGTGATTTTGCGGATTTGGTTACAACTGGCAAGGGCTGATTTTTACAATCCTTTTAGCCAATTTATTGTTAAAGCAACTCACCCGCTCATCGCACCAATGCGCCGTATTTTGCCTTCCTTAGGGCGATTTGATACCGCATCTTTCGTCCTCGCATTATTGGTTGTGATAGCCAAGCTGCTACTAATTAGCCTCATTGCGGGCGGTGGCATAGACATACTGTTATTTTTGCTGTTTGCCGTTGTATCTGTGGTCAAAAAAGCAGGGGTACTTCTATTTTGGATGCTATTAATACGCGCAATCTTAAGCTGGTTTAACCAAGGCTATAATCCAATTGTAATGATTATGGGTCAGTTAACTGAACCCGTATTAGCACCAATACGTCGTATCATACCGCCAATTGGTGGTTTAGATTTATCCGTAATGCTGGTCATTATTGGTATGAATTTCCTCAATATGTTACTTGCTCAATATATCCCTTATTGGGCAGTGATCTAATGAGTGCAGTGACTTTGCAGCAAGGTGACTTGCTGCTCAATCTCTACATTCAGCCTAAGGCTAGCCGAGATCAAATTGTAGGATTGCACGGTGATGAGCTAAAAGTAGCCATCACTGCGCCCCCGATAGATGGCAAAGCGAATGCCCATTTAAGCAAGTACTTAGCAAAAGCTTTTAAAGTGCCAAAGAGCGACATTCACATAATAAAAGGTGAACTTGGTCGACATAAACAAATCCGCATTATTGACCCTAAGATCATCCCAAGTGTCATTACTGAACTGATGGGGCAAGATAGTGAAAGGTAATTCAGTTAAAGAATCATACAACTGAAAACGAATTAATCCTTTGAATGCTATTAATTTATTGGAAAAAATAGTCACGGCGGCCCTATAATCCAACATTCCCTAATATGAGGTATCCCATCATGTTCCGTAATCTTCTCGCTGTATTAGCCCTCACTGCCAGCCTTTGCGGTGTTGCAAATGCCGAGCAAAAAGAAACTGTCGGCAATTTTGATATTCATTACATGGCACTTGGCAGTACATTTTTAACGCCTAGCATAGCCAAATCCTATGGCATTAAGCGCAGTAGCTACACTGGCATCATCAATATTGCCGTATTAGATATTAGCGAAGCAAATAAGCCCGCAGTACCCGTTGAAATTACTGGAGTTGCTAATAATTTGTTAGATGCGCGAATCAATCTAACGTTTAAAGAAATCCGCGAAGGTGATGCGATTTATTACATTGCCGAAGTGCCCTACCGCGATGATCAGGAAATCAACTTCAATATCGCAATTAAATATGGCAATCAACTGAACACGAACTTACAGTTCAAGCAAAAATTCTACATTGAATAAACCTATTTTATACCTTTGTTGGCGTTGCTTTCCTGTAGCGCCAACCCCTTTCCCTGTCCTTTACTATTGAGCTTGGGTATCATAGTGCCAACGCACGTCGCCCCATTTATGATAGGTATTCCATGCAACAAATCGTCCTCGCCAGCGGTAATAAAGGCAAACTCGCTGAATTCGATCAAATGCTCGCAAGCTACGGTGTCACTGTACTGCCGCAGAGCCAGTTTAATGTCAGCGAAGTAGCAGAAACGGGTACCACTTTTGTAGAGAATGCCATTATCAAAGCAAGGCATGCCGCCGAAATCACCGGACTTGCGGCCATTGCCGATGATTCGGGTTTAGAAGTGGATTTACTCCAAGGCGCTCCAGGCATTTATTCAGCACGTTACGCAGGCGAAAATGCCAAAGATCAAGACAACGTATTGAAACTACTTGAGACGTTAAAAGACCAGCCAGCACCTCGCGGGGCAAGATTCCAATGCGTACTGGTATATATGCGCCATGCGAAAGACCCTACCCCGATTATTTGCCAAGCCTCATGGGAAGGCCAAATCGACTTTAGCCAACGCGGCGCTAATGGCCATGGTTACGATCCGATTTTTATCCCTGAAAATTATCAATGTAGCGCGGCAGAGCTGAGCAGCAACGAGAAAAATGCCTTAAGTCATCGTGGTAAAGCTCTAGTGCAACTCATCGCCGCCATGCAAGCCCAAGGCGTATTAACAGGCGGGAATGCACAATAATGTCGTCAACTGCCGTGACTACTGCAATGAAGCTCGAACTGCCACCACTCAGTCTGTATATCCATATTCCCTGGTGCGTACAAAAGTGTCCCTATTGTGACTTTAATTCCCATGGCCAAAATGGCGAACTGCCACAAGAGGCTTATGTTGATGCGCTATTGGAAGACTTACGCCAAGATTTACATCTCGTCCAAGGGCGGCAAATTCATACCATCTTTATCGGTGGCGGCACGCCATCCTTATTCGATGCTTTGCAAATCAAACGCATACTCGATGGTGCCAATGCGCTAATCCCCTTTAGTGACAATATCGAAATCACTATGGAAGCTAACCCTGGCACTTTAGAACACGATGACTTTAGTGCTTATCGTGCAGCGGGCGTCACTCGTTTATCTATTGGTGTGCAGAGCTTTTCTAAGGATAAACTCAACTTACTCGGACGTATTCACGATCAAAACGAGGCACAAGTCGCCGCTCAAAAAGCCAGCCAAGCGGGATACTTGAGTTTTAACCTCGATTTAATGCATGGATTACCCAACCAAAGTTTTGCTGAAGCTATGGCCGATATCGACACGGCAGCGGCGCTTAACCCGCCACACCTATCTTGGTATCAGTTAACAATTGAGCCCAACACACTATTCCACTCAAAACCGCCGCAGCTGCCCGATGACGAAGCGCTCTGGCATATCTATGAGCAAGGTCAACAAAAGCTGGCCGCATTAGGGTATGAGCAATACGAAATATCTGCCTACGCAAAACCTGGTTACCAATGTAGGCACAATCTCAACTACTGGCAGTTTGGTGATTATCTAGGCATAGGCTGTGGCGCACACGGCAAAGTGACGCTGCCAAAAGAAAACCGCATCATACGCACGGTAAAAATTAAACATCCCAAGGGATATCTGAGTGCCAGCAACTACACCTTCGAATCGATTGAAGTTGCAGAGGAAGACCGCGCGCTCGAATATTTAATGAATCGACTGCGCCTGATGACACCTATCCCTAAGCAAGAATTTGAACTGCGTACCGGACAACACAGAGACACATTGACCGAAGGAATGGAAAAAGCCAAACAACGCGGTTTACTCACAGAATCCGCTGAACATTGGCAATTAACCAGTAAAGGTCATATGTTTGTTAATGATTTACTGACACAATTTTGCTGAGTTAGCCGTTAAAACATCTATATAAATAATGTGTTAGCTTTCAATAGTGCAGTTTAATACTATTACTGCTAACACATTTTCTAACACTAATATCCATACATTCTTGTCCAGCTTCTTTAGAATTGATGCAACTCAATCCAGGAAGCTTGATCATGCCAATAAAAACTAAAATCAGCTTAGTCGCACTGACCCTTTCAGCTCTACTGACCATTCCCGCATATGCAGCATCAACTTCGTCAGCCTTACACAGTGCAAGCGAACCTATGAATGCAGTGGTGCAAACCGAGTCAGACAAAGCCAATGCGTTGTTCGAAACTATCTTCATGGAAAACATCATGGCGAGCCCCATTTCGCAAACCTATATGGGGATCAAGCAAGACTATGATAAATGGGATGAACTGGGTGATGCCGCCGATGATAAAGCCCTAGCGCGCACGAAAAAACAACTGGCGCAGGTCAATCTGATTGATGCGGCCAAACTCGATCCACAAACAAACCTCAGCCTCACCTTACTCAAACAAAATCTGCAAAATGACATCGAAGATGACCAATGGCGCTACCATAATTACCCTGTGAATCAGATGTATGGCGGCCACTCTATGATCGCCTCCTTCTTGATTAACCAACATCAAATTACCGATGTCAGCGATGCCAAGGCCTATATCAGCCGCTTGAATGGCGTGCCTAAACGTTTAAGTCAATTACAGACAGTGTTAGAAGTCCGCGCAGATAAAGGCATTATTGCGCCTAAGTTTGTATTCGCTTATGTGATTTCAGACAGCCAAAACATTATCAAAGGTGCGCCTTTTGATAAGGGCGACGATAGCGCGCTACTCGCAGATTTTCGCCGTAAAGTGAACGCATTAGCGATTCAAGAGACAGAGAAGCAAGCACTGCTTCAACAAGCTGAACAAGCACTAGTGACTCAAGTCGAGCCCGCCTATAACAAACTCATCAGTTACGTAAAAACCTTAGCAGCCAAAGCTGATGACCGCGATGGTGCGTGGAAACTCCCTAACGGAGTCGCCTATTACAATAATGCCTTGGCCCGCACTACCACCACAAATATGACCGCCGATCAAATCCATGACTTAGGCCTTTCTGAGGTGGAACGTATCCATAATGAAATGCGCGCCATTATGAAGAAGGTCAATTTTAAAGGCGATTTACAGCAATTCTTTAGCTTCATGCGTGACGATCCCCAGTTCTACTACCCCAATACCGCCGAAGGTAAAGCCGCCTATTTAGCTGAGGCGACTAAGTTCATCGACAATATGAAGTCGCGCTTGGATGAAGTGTTCAAAGTAAAACCTAAGGCCACCATGGTAGTGAAGCAGGTTGAAGCCTTTAGGGAAAAATCCGCGGGTAAAGCCTTCTATGAACAACCGGCACCGGATGGTTCGCGTCCAGGTAGCTACTATGCAAACCTATATGACATGAAAGCCATGCCAAAATACCAAATGGAGGCGCTGGCCTACCACGAAGGTATTCCGGGTCACCATATGCAGATAGCCATTTCCCAAGAACTGCAAAATATTCCTAAATTCCGTAAGTTTGGGGGCTATACCGCGTATATTGAGGGCTGGGGTTTATATAGCGAATCTTTCCCAAAAGAAATGGGACTCTACGCCGATCCTTACTCTGACTTTGGTCGCCTAGCAATGGAGTTGTGGCGTGCCTGTCGCTTAGTCGTTGATACTGGCATCCACACAAAAAAATGGACCCGCGAGCAAGGCATAACCTATTACGTGGATAATACGCCAAATGCTAAATCAGATGCGGTGAAAATGGTTGAACGCCATATCGTTATGCCATCACAAGCGACAGCCTATAAAGTGGGCATGATTAAGCTGCAGGAACTCAGACATAAAGCAGAGCAACAGCTTGGCAGTCAATTTGATATCCGCGACTTCCATACGCTAGTACTTGCTAACGGCGCATTGCCACTGGATGTGTTAGAACAACAAGTCGATCTCTGGATAGCCAGTAAGAAGAAGGCCTAATACCCTAATGTTTTAATGCCTTAATGCCTTAATGCCTTAATGCCTTAATGCCTTAATGCTGAGTCGTGAAGCACTGTTAACTTGCTTCACGACTAAAGCGACATAAGTGAAAGTCTTAAGCTGCAGCCAATAAAAAAGCCACTCGAAAGTGGCTTTTTTATTGGTACCATTATCCCGTTAGATAACAGAACCCTTCTCACTGTGGGTCACTATATTTGTTGCATTAATATATGCTTTAGCACTCGCCTTCACATCATTTAACACACAGTTGCGACTTTAGGGTACAGGGAGACAAAACTTGTGCTCAAGGCTGCAAACCATCAATAAAAAAATTACCTCAGCGATAAGGCTGAGGTAAACCAAAAACTAGGATGATGGTTTAAAGAGCCAACATTGTTTTAGTTCTCAAACTTCTGTTGGCTGTGATCCAAAACTGCATTAACGCCGACCTGTATACAAAAATTGAAAGGGGTCATTTCCAATAAACGTATAGGACTCAGGTCATTCCGAATCAACTGCCACCATTGTATTCAATTAAGAACAGAGTTCAAGGATGTTATAAAAAAGTGCTTTAGGAACCCCTAAAAAACCATCAACAAATGCACTCATCAACTCAATCTAAAGTATTGATTTTAAATGACCATAAAAGTGCGCGCTCAATTTAAAACCACATAAGACTGCTTTTGAGAACAATGTTTCCTATTTTACTGACGTTTACTGAATAATTCGACATAGGGAGCATCCCAATACGGTGGCGTTCCTATGTGATCTTTGATGAATTCGATAAAAGAACTGACCTTAGGTGCTAAGTGCTTACGACGGGGATAAACCGCCTGCAATGGCAGATGGTGAGTCAATTGCCAATCCTTCAGTAAAGGCACTAATGTCCCTTTGGCAATTTCATCCTCCATCAGATAACTCGCAAGATACACAACTCCAAGACCACTGATTGCAGCAGATTTTAATGCAGGCGCATTATCCACCCTGAAATTACCCGATACGCCAATTTCACAGTAGTCATCACCCTTCTTAAATTGCCACATGCTGTGCTCGTGCCACTCGCCTTGATAGACCAAACAGTTGTGGTCAACTAGCTGCTCAGGTCGAGTTGGCTCGCCATGTTGAGCAATATAGCCAGGCGAAGCAACTAACAGGAATTGGCACTTCATCAGAGGTCTAGCAACCATGCCAAGTGGTAATTGCTCAGACATAGTTAACAGTAAGTCTAAGCCTTCGCTCACGACATCCACTTTATGGTCCAGTAAGCTCACTTGTAGCTCAAGCTCAGGGTGTTTTGCCATAAAAGATGGCAACGCAGGAATGATATGCATCACCCCAAAGGATTGGGAAATTCCCACCTTAAGCACGCCGCGGGTCGCATCATTTAAGTTATGCACGCTGGCTATCGCTTGTTCAGCGTCACGCAGCAGTTCTTCACCTTGCAGATACAGCAAATGCCCTGCTTCAGTCAGACTTAAGCTGCGGGTGGTACGTTGAATTAATTGAACACCAAGTCTATGTTCAAGATCGGCGACTTGTGTACTGACCTTAGACTTAGAGATCCCAAGCCTTCTTGCGGCGGCACTAAAACTACCTGCTCTGGCCACATGAGTAAAAATCGCAATAGGTTCTAACAGTTCTAACATGGAAGTCGCCTTAAGCTGTTTACGACAATGATATTAACTTTCGGTGAGCAGCTATGGTTAGCGTAATCATCGCTTAAAAATAACCATAGCATTGATATCTCGCATCAAAATGATATAACGCAGAGATTTAGACCGAAAAAGTCCACTAAAGTAGGGGGTTATATCTGACTGATATGCCAGCTTTTAATTATATTTTAAGAGTATACCAAATATTCGTCTCTAGACTGTAACATTCCGAACTAAATCGCTGCAAGCCTAGCCTATAAGCCACATCAACTTAGCCATAAGGGTTGTCACCACGATTAAACCGTAGCCAATAAAAAAGCCCCTAGTCGATAAATTGACTAGGGGCGTAGCATTCAAGTTTGACTCATGCACAAGGAGATAGAAGTTATTGCAGTTAAAACTAAGGGCGATTCGCAAGAACTATTTACAAGTACTATTCACGCAGTTCCTTGGTTGAGTTTTGTGTCAACACATAAGGTGCTAGTTCTGGCACTTCTTGGCGCAATTGATTTTCAAGCACTAACAAATTTTCAAATCGGTCGCACAAACGGTCAGCCTTAGTTTCTAATCCCTTAGATTGGCTCTCAATTTGTTGCTCAATATCTTTGCCTAAATTGTCCATTTTTTTGGAGAAGGTATCCATCTTGGCTTCAAAATTCTCACCGCCACCAGACATGATTTGGCCACCTAAGTTCATCATAATGGCGCCAATTGAATTCTGGACAATTTGTTCCATTTCCTGCTCGAATTCATCGTTAAATGTACTTTGCATCGAGTCTTCAGTCGCCCCTAAATAGAAGCTATCACCATTCTTATAAGCCACTGAATCAACCCGTTTTTGAACGCCAGCCATCATTTCATCAAATTTTGCACCAGCGGCATCACCCATTAAAGGTGTTAAGGCCATACCAACCGCTTTGGAAGCAAGAGATACTGCCTCATTCACCAGTTCAATCACTTCTGGCACTTGAGTCGAAACTTCATCGGCATATTGAGTAACCAATTTTTTCTGCTTGTCGGTTAAGTTAACTTGCTTACCTTCCACAAATAACTTGTCAACTTCGATACGATACTTTTCTGTGCCCTTCTCGCTCATGACCAATTTTTTAGGCTCGACCATAACGTCATAATTTAAGGAGACTTCACAGCGCTCATCTATTTTTGGCTCTGTTTGTGCTTGCGCCAGCTGTACGCTAGATGCTCCTAAAATCACGCCAGATAATGCAAATCCAGTTAATAACTTATTTAATTTCATTTTTGTTCGTCCTTTAATCTGAATAATTCGATAAACCTAAACTACTGAATAGCTTATAGCATGAGACGTGCCAATTTTATAACAATTTGATTATGTTGAATTTTGAAAGTTAGCACTAAAAGGTCATTAGCGAAATTCGCTAATATTTAGTCTGATAGTGCTAATAAAAACGTGAGGTAAAGCTAGAAAATAGAACGGCCGAGACGCTGACTTAGATGCTCAAGCATCGCAGTGCCCGCAAGTGAGTTGCCATTATTATCGAGTTCTGGCGACCATACACAAATCGACAGTTCTCCAGGGATCACGGCAATAATACCGCCGCCGACGCCACTTTTACCTGGCATACCAACACGATAAGCAAACTCACCCGCACCATCGTATAAGCCCGAGGTTGCCAACAGAGCGTTAAGTTGCCGAGTTTGCACTTGAGAAATAAGCTCAGTCCCTGTGATACTTTTGCCGCGATTAGCTAAATACAACATGGCCTTAGACAAGTCAGCACAATTCATCTTCAAGGCGCAATAATGAAAATAGGTGCGCAGCACAGTATCAACATCACCTTGAAAATTACCAAAGGACTTCATCAAATAAGCGATAGCCGCATTGCGCGCACTATGCTGATATTCTGAATCTGCTACTTGTTTATCGAAACACACTTTATCGTTTTGGCTTAATTGCCTGACTAACTCAAGCATTCTGTGTTTAGGTGCACCTAAACGACTCTGCAATAAGTCAGCAATCACTAACGCGCCAGCATTGATAAATGGGTTGCGCGGCTTGCCACGTTCTAACTCGACTTGTACTAAAGAGTTGAATGAATGGCCCGAAGGTTCTTTGCCAACACGGCTCCAGATTTCGGCTTCTTCATATAAAGTTAATGCTAAGGTTAAGCTGAAAACTTTGGAGATACTTTGAATCGAAAACGGCTCAAGGTAATCGCCCGCACCTAAGGTTTCGCCATCAACGGTTGTGACGGCAATGCCTAATTTGCCAGCATCAACGCTGGCCAGTGCGGGGATATAATTTGCAACCTTTCCTTGGCCGAGCAAGGGTCGAACTTTCTCGACCACTTCCTCAAGTAATGCCAACTCGGGCATTAACCCCACCAAATGTCGTACAGTTCGCTAACTTCAACCTGAGACACTTTTTGGGTCGCCCAGAATGCCTTAACTGCAGCAATATCTTCTTCGGTACATTTACCAATCGTTTGGGTGGCGATAATGCCTTCCCATTCGATGTGGCCGCCGCCATGGAAACCTAATTTACGGGTTTCGATCACTTCATCGATGAATTTATCTACAGTTGCATCAATATCGGCTTCAGATACTGATGCATCAAAAGTCCAAGCCATATCGAAACCTAACTCTTGGAATTCATCAACGCGCATTTTCTTACGTAAACGACGGCTACGATTAGTTGCCATAGTGATTTTCCCTTTTGTGTTTAAAATTAGCTAAAATTGAGTTCGTGATTAAGCGATACGCTCAAACATCAGATCCCATACACCGTGACCCAGTCTATGGCCGCGGGCTTCAAACTTTGTCAATGGACGATGATCAGGACGCGGCACAACACTGCCGTCGGCCGACTGGTTTTGATAACCCGGAGCGGCTTGCATCACCTCTAACATATGCTCGCTGTACTCTTCCCAGTCAGTGGCCATATGGAACACACCGCCAATTTTTAGCTTGCGACGAATAAGTTCGGCAAATTCAGCTTGTACGATGCGGCGTTTATGGTGACGTTTTTTATGCCAAGGATCTGGGAAGAACAATTGCACTCGGGCTAATGAACCGTCAGCAATCGCATGTTCTAATACTTCCATGGCATCGTGATGATACACACGTAAATTAGTCACACCAGCAATGGCTGCATCACTGAGGCAAGAGCCTACACCCGGTTTATGTACTTCAATACCAATGAAATTTTGCTCTGGTGCATCTTTAGCCATTTGTACTAAAGAGGCGCCCATGCCAAAGCCAATTTCCAGCACAGTATCGGCTTCACGACCAAAAACGTCGCTCAGTACTAATGGCACTGGGCTGTAATCTAAACCCATTGTTGGCCACTGGCTTTCAATAGCGTGTGCTTGGCCTTTGGTTAGGCGACCTTCTCTCAGGACAAAGCTTCTGATCTTGCGCAGATACTTGCCTTCTTCATTAAATTCAGCGGTAGTGACTTCGCTCATTTTTGCCTCGTCTAGTGGACAACACCATCATAAAAGAAGGGCATTATCCAAAGTTCAACATACAGTGCAAGCACTAATGGGGCGAAAGTATACCAAGATTATTTAAGAGTGCGAATTTAGCAGCGATTTTTAGCTTTAGATCCCTTGCCAACTTATCTTTGACGCTTGTCTAAGAAGATAACTGCCGCTACACTGCGCCGATGAAATCTACAGCCTCCTTCGCTACACGTATCGTCTCTTGGTACGACAATCACGGTCGTAAAACCCTCCCTTGGCAGCAAGATAAAACCCCATATCGCGTATGGGTTTCTGAAATTATGCTGCAACAAACTCAGGTTGCGACTGTTATTCCCTATTATCTTAAATTTATGGCGCGTTTCCCCGATGTGTTAGCACTTGCTAACGCGCCAGACGATGAGGTATTACATCATTGGACCGGTCTTGGCTATTACGCTAGGGCGCGTAATCTGCATAAAGCAGCCAAAATAATCCGCGATGATTATCAGGGATTATTTCCAACACATTTTGAACAAGTGCTCGCCCTACCCGGCATCGGCCGCTCGACGGCAGGCGCAGTATTGTCATTGTCACTTGGGCAACATCACCCCATTCTCGATGGCAACGTAAAACGTGTATTAGCAAGACATGGGGCAATCGCAGGTTGGCCAGGGCAAAAGACGGTTGAAGAGCAACTTTGGCAACTGACAGATGCCTTCACACCGCAGCAAGATATTCAGAAATATAATCAAGCCATGATGGATATCGGCGCCAGTATTTGCACTCGTAGCAAACCTAACTGTGCCGCTTGCCCTGTAGCGATTGATTGCAAAGCTCAACTGATTGGCAGACAAACCGATTTCCCAGGCAAAAAGCCTAAAAAAACCATACCAACCAAAGCGGCGTGGATGTTAGTGATGATGCAAGACAACCAAGTCTTTCTAGCTAAACGTCCGCCAGCGGGAATTTGGGGCGGGCTCTGGTGTTTCCCTGAATTCGCTACCCAAGCCGCCCTTGAAACTCATCTTGAAGAGCAAGGGTTTGCTGCGCAGCAACTCGAATGGTTAACTGGCTTTAGGCACACATTTAGCCACTTTCATTTAGATATTCAGCCCATGATGCTTAACTTAGATAAAACTCACGGCGATAAAACCCTCAGCAATAAACAGAGCGTGGGTGCTGTCATGGAACAAAACCAGTCTCTCTGGTATAACATAAGTCATCCTTCCAAAGTGGGACTCGCCGCCGCCACCGAGCGCGTGCTAGCCAATTTGGGATCACTCGTTCAATCCGCAGTCAGTAAGGAATAATCATGGCGCGTACAGTCAATTGCGTATATTTAAATAAAGAAGCCGACGGCCTAGACTTTCAACTGTATCCAGGTGATTTAGGTAAGCGCATTTTTGATAACATCAGCAAAGAAGCTTGGGGCCTATGGCAAAAAAAGCAAACCATGCTGATCAACGAGAAAAAACTCAACATGATGAATGTTGATGATCGTAAATTTCTTGAAGAACAAATGACCTCTTTCCTATTTGAAGGTAAAGATGTTGAAATTGAAGGTTTTGTACCAGAAAAAGACCAAGATTAATTCTGGTAGTTAGTCGGCCCTAAGTATAAAGCTTACAAAAAAGCGCCTTTCGGCGCTTTTTGTTTATCTAATGGCAGAATAAAGAGTTACTTACGCACGCCTTCAACCACCAGATCTAACTCAACATGGCTAGATGCTGGACCTAAATCCATCTTGATACCGAAATCTTTCATCGCAAAGGTAGTTGTGCCCGTAAAACCGGCACGGTAGCCACCCCAAGGATCCTGACCTTCACCCACAGCATGGGCCTTGATCGCTAAGGGTTTAGTCACACCATTTAAAGTTAAGTTACCGTTAATCACTAAATCGCCATTTCCTTTATCTTCCACCGAAGTAGATGCAAAGGTCGCTTTAGCGAATTTGCCAGTATTAAGGAAATCTTCACCGCGAATATGTTTGTCACGCTCAGCATGGTTTGAATCGACACTTAATGTATTCACAGTGACATTCACTTTCATCGCAGTAGGTTTAGCCGCATCGTAGCTAAAATCGCCGCTAAAATCATTAAAACGCCCCACCACATAGCTATAACCTAAGTGATTCACTTTAAATGTAATAGAAGCGTGAGCGCCTTCATGATCAATCACATAGTCAGCAGCTGAAGCCGCCACAGGAGCTAATAGAGATACACCGATCAGTGCGCTTAACAGTTGCTTTTTCATTGTATTATCCTCGTTTAAATTTAATCATTCTAAGTAGGGTGGCGTCTTTATCGATAAAGTGATGTTTTAATGCGCCCACGGCGTGAATAACGACCAGCGCGATCAAGCTGTAAGCCGCATATTGGTGAATATCACCCGCGATATCAGCTTGGTTTTCAAACAAAAGTCCCAATCCTGGTAGTTCAAACCAATCAAACACCCAGATACCACGGCCATCTGCGGTTGAGATCAAAATGCCAGCAGTCATGATGACAAAGAGCAAGATATAAATAATAAAATGCGCCAAATGTGCGGCCGTCTTTTCCCACGGTTTATGACTCGCCTCAGGTACTGGCTTGGGATTAACTAAGCGCCATACCAAACGAAATATTGTCGCAGCCAATAACAGAATCCCAATACTTTTATGTAGATGCGGCGCAGTCTTGTACCAAGTACTGTAGTAGGTTAACTCCACCATCCACACACCGACTGCAAATAACCCAATCACGACGAACGCACTCAACCAATGGGTCACAATGGCGGTAATTCCATAAGCAAACTGACTATTTCGAAACATACTGCGACTCCGTACTCGCGTTTTCTTCATGCTATCCATGAAATAATATTCATTATCATAAATCTAAATTTAAAAACTAAAATCAGTAAAAATCGCTTATATCTTTCTAAATTTTAGAAAGTAAGCCAAAAATCATGATCTGTGAGCACAAAGCTATAGTAAACATCAGTATCCCTCTGACTTGAAAAATACAGCCAACGAATGAAATTGAGCTGAATTCGCAAAATAAGAGATAAAAAACACTCAAGATGTGCATTAAACAGCCGAACGAGTGATTTATCAGGAAAAAGCACTTGCAGAGGTCAAACACCCTAGCTAATATAGCCGCACTTCGAACGATACGGCTTAGCCAACGAGTTCAAAGTAGTTAACTAACGCTTAGTTTAGTTGCCCGAATAGCTCAGTCGGTAGAGCAGAGGATTGAAAATCCTCGTGTCCCTGGTTCGATTCCGGGTTCGGGCACCATTATTCTGTAGTAAAAGTTGCAGTAAAGATTTAAGCCGGCATAGCTCAGTTGGTAGAGCAACTGACTTGTAATCAGTAGGTCCCGAGTTCGACTCTTGGTGCCGGCACCATATAAAACAATGAAGCCACTCAATGAGTGGCTTTTTTGTGTCTGAAATTTGAATAAAAACACAAGATGTCAGTAATGAACCGCAACTGATTTACCCTCGATAACAACAGAACAGTTGGCCTCGTGTTTGACTCTTGATACCAGCACCATATCAATAAACAAGCCACTCGCTTACTCTTAGTTGCTCCGCTTAGTTACACCCCATAAATATCAGCCAGCCATCAATCAAAGCTCAACAACACCCACTGCGCCCCACAGCCCCTTGCTTGCAACAAATGAGCTTAAACCTTAATTTTTCTCTCCAAAATAGAAGATAAATAAATGAGGAAGTTAGGATAAACAGCCAAAAGGAACACCTACTGGCGTTAAAGTGCTGAAACTTTCAGCGGTAAAATAAGGATAAAACGAAAGAATCAAATAAATAAGCACATTTTGTTCAATAGTTAATCAGTCACTTAAAAAGGGCTTGCACAGCTAAAGCGAGCACTATATTATACGCGCACTTCGAACGAACAAGGTCTTCACGACTTAATTCAAAGTAGTTAACTAACGCTTAGTTTAGTTGCCCGAATAGCTCAGTCGGTAGAGCAGAGGATTGAAAATCCTCGTGTCCCTGGTTCGATTCCGGGTTCGGGCACCAATTTTAAGGTAATGAATCCGATTGGGTTTATTACAATGCTTTACGCCGGCATAGCTCAGTTGGTAGAGCAACTGACTTGTAATCAGTAGGTCCCGAGTTCGACTCTTGGTGCCGGCACCATATAAACAAAAAAGCCACTCAATGAGTGGCTTTTTTGTATCTGTTTTTTGTATCTGAAATTTGAAGTGTTCAGTACAAAGCGCAACTGACTTACTCTCGATAATTTCAGCAGGTCCCGAGTTCGACTCTTGGTGCCGGCACCATATAAAACAAAAAAGCCACTCAATGAGTGGCTTTTTTGTATCTGAAATTTGAATCGTTTCAAAGCAAAACACAACTGACTTTCCTCAATAATAACGATAGCGCCCTCAATACTGGCACAATAAGCGCTCAAATTGAGCGTATAAGATAATGTATTGACTTCATGCAACAGACAATCACTTAATCCTTTCCACCTATAAATGATAGTTTTATATTCGCCACATAAAAAAGCCACTCATTATTGAGTGGCTTTGCGTTCTTATACAAACTATCTAGTTCCAAATGACTCAATCGTGCTTATTTGATGAGATCGAGTGGCATAGGCCTATCACCTGCTTGAACTTGATGTTGAACATGGCGCCACCCTTGAGCAGGGGCTGATCATACTCGATCGCTTTTTATGCATAACCCTTAAAAACAATGAGATAAGAAATAGCTTGATTGATCCCGCCAATGTGATCAAATAGGTCACTTTTTCTTTGTCTTTTGACCTATATATGCTCAAACATCTCGATAACATTGCTGATTGCCGTTCCCATATAAATCAAGAACATGATGTCATTGACATCTGTTTTCTTGTGCTTAGTGCCGTCATCTCAGGCGCTCAAAGCTGGTCTG